>JAWLFC010000080.1:0-14633 GCA_041685755.1 Ilumatobacteraceae bacterium | reverse complement strand
CAGATCCATCTCTCCGGCCCCGGCATCGAGGCGCAGGGAGCGGCGGTGCCGGGCCTCGCGATGTACGTCCTGATCGGTCGCACCCGCGACTACGCGTGGAGCCTCACGTCGGCCAACCAGGACGTCCGCGACGTCTACGCCGAGGTGCTGTGCGAGCCCGACGGCAGCGAGCCCACCCGGGCCTCGACGCACTACGAGTACGAGGGTGAGTGCATCCCGTTCGAGGTGTTCGACGCCGGCGTGCTCGGCGACCTGCCGATCACCTACCTCACGTCGGTCCACGGTCCCGTCATCGGCACGGCGACATCCGAGGGCGCCCCGATCGCGCTGGCCAGCAAGCGCTCGACGTTCGGACGCGACGGCCTCAACCTGGCGGCGCTGAAGGACATGACCGAAGGTGACGCCGACACCCCCGAGAACTTCTTCGAGGCGGCGAACAAGTTCGGCTTCACGTTCAACTGGGGCTACGCGAACCGCGAGGACATCGCCTACTACGCATCGGGTCGCCTGCCCGAGCGGCCTGCCGGGCTCGATCGGCGCCTGCCGACGCTCGGTACCGGCGAGTACGAGTGGGAGGGGTTCCTCGAGCTCGACGAACAACCGCATGCCATCGGACATCCGTCCGGTCGATTGCTGAACTGGAACAACCAGTCGGCGCCGGGCTTCATGCACGGCGACGGCACCCAGTTCGGTTCGGTGCATCGGGTGGAGGGGTTCGACCAGTGGCCCGACGAGGCAGAGCTGTCCGACGTGGTGGGCATCATGAACCGCGCAGCCACCGAGGACGTCCGCTCGACGGTGTGGCCGGTGATCAGCGCAGTCCTGGCCGACGGTGACGCGCCCTCGGAGCTGTCGGCCGAGGTCGTGGCGTTGCTCGACGACTGGGTCGCCGACGACGCGCCCCGTCTCGACGCCGACGACGACGGCTTGGCCGACAGCTCCGGTCCCCTGCTGCTCGACACCGTGTTCGATCCGATCGTCGACGCCGTCGCTCGGCCGGTGTTCGGCCAACTCCTCGACGCCGGCGTCGGCATACGCGGGATCGACGACGCCAGCTTCGTCGACAAGGATCTGCGCAGCGTCCTGGGTGAGCCGGTCGAGGGCGAGTTCCGGGTGAGCTACTGCGGTGCCGGCGACCTCGACGTCTGCCGGAGTTCGCTGTGGGAGGCGCTCGACGGCGCCGTCGGTGAACTCGCCGCCGAGCGTGGCCCCGACCCGTCCACCTGGCTCCCCGAGGGTCAGCGCCTCACGTTCGCGCCCGGTCTCATCCCCGACGACTTCCGAGCCACGAACCGACCGACGTACCAACAGGTGATCGAGTTCGCCAACGCCCCGTGAGGACGGGACGATCCGGGATACGAGAATCCACGATATCTATTTCGGGTTGTATGAATTGAAGTTCCGGTATTAGGGTGCCGTCGATGTTCTGGGTCCTGATCGCCACACCACTGGTTCTCGTGCTCGCTGCTGGGGCGATCCAGCTGTTCGATCTCCGAGCCGCTGTTGGCGCCCGGGTCGCCGTCGCCGCCAGCGGACTCTCGCTGGTCGCCGCTGTGGCGACGCTGATCGCCGTCGCCGTCGACGATTCGTTCGCAGCCGTCGTCGAGTTCGACGACGGACGGGCAGCGTTCGGTCTGTCGGCCGATCGGGTGGGCGGCGTGCTCATCACCCTGACGGCGCTGGTCGGGGTGGTGGTGCAGTCGTTCGCCTCGCGGTCACTTCGCTGTGATCCCCGGGCCCGACGCTTCCACGTGCTCGCGCTCGTGCTCACCGCGTCCACGATCACCGTCGCCACCGCAGCGACGGCATCGGGCCTCCTCGTGGCCTGGGTGATCACCAGCCTCGCCCTCGTGGCACTCGTCGGACACCGGGCGCCGTGGCGGCCGGCGGTCGAGGCGCAGCGCCGCACCGGCTGGAGCTTCCTGATCGGTGACACCGCGCTCCTCGCGGCCGTCTTCGTCGCCTTCGCCACGATCGGCGACATCGACATGCGAGCCGTCGGTGCTGACGCCGGCGCACTCGACGCCGAACAGATCGTCGGCCTCGACGCGCTCACGATCGTGGCGCTGCTGCTCGTCGTCGCCGGGGTCGCCCGCTCGGCCCTCGTGCCCATCCACCGGTGGCTGCCGTCGACGCTGGCCGCTCCGACTCCCGTGTCGGCGCTGCTCCACGCCGGTGTGGTCAACGGCGCTGGGGTCCTGCTGATCCGGTTCTCGCCGATCTACGCCTCCTCGGTCAGTGCGCTGACCCTGGCGTTCGTCCTGGGCCTCCTCACCGCGCTCCTGGCGACCGCGGTGATGTTGGTGCGCACCGACGTCAAGGGCGGCCTGGTCTGGTCGACGTCGGGGCAGATGGGGTTCATGGTGCTCCAGCTCGGCGTCGGTGCCTTCGCCGCGGCGCTGTTCCACATCGTCGGACATGCGCTCTACAAGGCGACGATGTTCCTGGGTGCCGGCGCCGCGATCACCGGTCTGTCACGACAGAACGACCGCCCGCACCTCGGTCGCGACGATGCGTCGGTGTTGCGCTCGATGCCGGCTCGTGTGGTGACCGGGTTGGCGGCACCGCTCGCGGCGTTCGGGCTGGCGCTGTGGATCATCGATCCGCACCTGACGGCCGCCGCCACGATCCTGATCGTGGTGTTCGGCACCCTGTCGATCGGTCGGGCAGCGAACGGATGGATGGCGTCGGCGCCCTTCGCCGCGACGACCACCATGCTGACGGCCGCCGCCGGCGTCGTGGTCGGGGTCTTCGGCTACGTCGGTGGCATCACGCTGTTCGAGACGTTCGTCGTCGACGTCGTGCCCTACGAGGTTCCCGCGGCGGTCGGCCCGGTGTGGGTCGCCGTCAGCCTGGGCGTGGTCGGCGCCGCTGCCTCGGTGGTTGCGTTCCTCCCGGGCGACGGCGGAGCATCACTGCGGCGTGGCGTGTACGCCTGGCTGTTCTCGACGGGTGCTCTCCCACCGGCTGCCGCCGGTACCGAGCAACGCCCTCGCCCCAGTGCACCCGACATCGTGCCCACCCCGCGCGCCGCAACGGAGCGCATGACGGTCGGAGAGCCCGCATGACCACCAGCACCACCACGCCTGATCGGACCACCTTGAACGACGTCGAGCGCAGCCGCCTCGGTGCCGACGTGGCGCGGGCCGGGGCCTCACTGGCTCCCTATTGGCCATTGACATCGTTCGTCGCCGTCAACCCGCTCGGCGGTCTCCAGGAGCGTCACTTCGACGAGGCGACCCGAACCGCCCGGCAGTGGTTCTCCGCTCGGACCCATCTGAGTCTCGCCGAGTTCCGCGCCGAACACCGGCGGGGTGTGATCACCGATGCCGACCTCGACGTCGCGATCCGGCGCAACCTGCCGGCCGTCGTCGACGCCGCGCCACTGCCGCTCAGCTGCAGCGTCCAACCCGTCGACATCGTGCGTTGGGACCTCCTCCACGGCCCCGGCGACGACGCCACCGTGCCGAGCGATCCGACCCAGGACGCGCTCGACGACCTCGTCGTGCGGTGGTGCGCTGCGTTCGTCGACGACGCACACGTCCCGTGGGCGATGCCCGATCGCAACCTCGGGTTCTACCGGTCGTGGCGGGCGGTTGCCGGCGGCGATCGCCGACTCGCCAAGCTGATCGGACGCGACGGCCGTCGCCGCCTCGGCGCCCTGCCGGACGACCCGTTGGAGATGCTCGACCTCGCGTTCACCGAGCACGGCGTCGGTGACGAGGAACGCATCGACGCCCTGCGGGCACTCCTGCTGCGCACACCGGGGTGGGCCAGCTTCGCCCGATGGTGTGACGACTGGGCCCCGGCTGATCGTGGCGGCGTGCGCCTGCGGGCGCTCGACCTCGCTGCAGTCCGCGCTGCGCTCGACCACGTCGCCCCGCAGCACCTCGACCTCGCCATCATCCCCGCCCACCCCGCCGGCCCCGGCGTCGACCAGCGCGTCGCGGCCGCTGCGGACGCGTTCACCGTGGGGAGCCCGACCGCCGACGAACTGGCGGCCGTGGCCGCCGTGCTCGACTCGGTGAGGGAGGACACTCGTCACGCGATCTGGCTCAGCGCCCACGAGTGGAGCTTCCGCGATCGCCTCCTCGCCCGGCTCACCGCTCCGCCCGGTGCCGTCGGTGACGGTGCGCGGCCGGACGCGCAGCTCGTGTTCTGCATCGACGTGCGCTCGGAGGGCTTCCGCCGCCATCTCGAGTCGCTCGGCGCGTACGAGACCTTCGGCTTCGCCGGTTTCTTCGGCGTCCCCGTGCGCTGGCGCCCACTCGGAGCCGACACCGGCCAGGCCCGTTGTCCGGTGCTCGTCACGCCTCGCCACGAGATCGTCGAGGTCGCCGTCGACGACGATCGGTCGTTCTTGTCGACCTGCTCGGCGACCGCAGGCCTCCACGACGCGTTCTACGCCGCCAAGGGCGGCATCGCCTCCCCGTTCGCCCTCGCCGAATCCGCCGGTTGGTTCGCCGGCCCACTCGCTGCGGCTCGCACCCTCGCTCCCGGGCGGGCCCCGCTCGACGCCGAACGCCGCCAGCCCTGGTGGCGTCGTCGCCCCCGTACCGTGCCCGTCGTCGACGAGGTCGCGGCGGCCGATCTGCAGGCGGGGCTGTCGCTCGACGAGCGCACGTTGTTCGCCGAGGCGATCGTCACGACGATCGGCATGGCCGACTTCGCTCCGGTCGTGGTGCTGTGCGGCCACGGCAGCGAGACCGTCAACAATCCGCATGCGTCGTCACTCGACTGCGGCGCGTGCGGCGGAGCGCCCGGCGGTGCCAGCGCCAGGATCGCCGCCGCCATCCTCAACGACCCGGCCGTGCGCGCCGGCCTCGTCGAGCGGGGCATCCAGATCCCCGACGACACGTGGTTCGTCGCCGCCCAGCACGACACGACCGCCGACACGGTGACCGTGTTCGACCGCGACGCGATGCCGGCGACGACGCAGACGCTCGTCGACGCCCTGCAGCGCGATCTCGCCGTCGCCGGTGAGCGCAACGCCCGCGAGCGCGCCGAGCGGCTGCCCGGCAACCCCGAGCGCGTCCGCGACCGCGGCCACGACTGGGCCGAGGTTCGTCCCGAGTGGGGCCTCGCGGGCAACGCCGCGTTCGTCATCGGGCCCCGTTCGATCACCGCCGAGCACGACCTCGCCGGGCGCTGTTTCCTGCACAGTTACGTCGCCGAGCGCGACCCCGAGGGAGTGGCGCTCGAGACGATCATGACCGCACCGCTGGTCGTGGCGCAGTGGATCTCGGCGCAGTACTACTTCTCGACCGTGGCGCCCGAGGTGTTCGGCGCCGGCGACAAGATGCTGCACAATCCGGTCGGCGGCGTCGGTGTGGTCGTCGGTGAGTCGGGTGACCTGGCCGTGGGTCTGCCGATGCAGTCGGTGATGCTCGGCGATCAGCGCGCCCACGACCCGTTGCGACTGCTGGCCGTGGTCCAGGCCCCTCTCGACCGGGTCGAGTCGATCATCCGGCGCAACCCCGGACTCCGTGATCTCGTCGACGGCGAATGGATCCATGTCGTCGCCCGCGAACGCGAGCAGGATGGTTGGTCGTTGCACACACCGAGCGGCTGGCAACCCTGGCAGGCCGCCGATCCCGACGCCGCACCGGCGGCACCACTGCTCACCCCATTGGAGACCCGATGACCTGGACCAACCTCACCGCCATGGCCAAGATCGAAGTCGTCGTCGACGGCGACGATGTCAACGCCGTCCGCGACCTGTTCCTCGATGCCGGCGCGACCGGCTACACCGCGCTGTCGAACGTGTCGGGGTTCGGTCACACCGGACACCACCAGGGCAGGCTCCTCTTCAACGATCGCGCCAGCATGTCGATGCTGATCACCGTCGTGCCCATGGAGCGCTCCGAGGCCCTGATCGCCGGGATCCGGCGGTTCCTCGACGGGCGCAGCGGTGGGGTGCTCTTCGTCTCGGAGACCCACGTGAGCCGACCCGACTATTTCACCTGATCACGATGTCGCATCGCCTCGGCGGCGCGACATGATGGACACACCCCCCAGATGGATGGAGACCCTTCGTGCACACGATCATCGACACCGACGCCGTCAACCCGGTTCTCAACGAGATCCTCAAGGCCGAGCTCTCCGGGGTGGTGCGGTACACCCACTATGCGTTGGTGATCACCGGGCCGAACCGGTTGCCGCTGGTCGACTTCATGAAGGCCCAGGCGGCCGAGTCGCTGATGCACGCCCAGCAGGCCGGTGAGATCCTCACCGGCCTCGGCGGGCATCCCGAACAAGGCATTGCACCGATCGAGGAGTCGCACGACCACGCCATCGAGGTCATCCTCCAGGAGTCGATCGCGCACGAGCGTCGGGCACTCGAGTTGTACCGTCAGTTGCTCGGGCTGACCGAGGGCACGTCGATCTACCTCGAGGAGTACGCCCGCGGCCAGATCGGCCAGGAGGAGCTGCACGTGATCGAGATGAACAAGCTCCTGCGCGACTACTCGATCGCTTGAGCGCAGGTGTGAGCGGCAAGGACGGCGCGCAGATCGGGCTCTGCACGGGCAAGGACTGTCGACGTGCCGACGGCTACCGCACGGTCGAACGTGAACTCCGGCGCAGCACCACGGTGGTCGACGTGCCCTGCCTCGACATCTGCCACGGCGCTGTCGTGGTGCTCCGGCCACGCTCGTCCGATCCGGTCGTGCTGGAGCGGGTCTCCGGACGCGGCCTCGCGCTCGAGGTCGTCGAGCACGTCGTCGACGACGCCGAGCTGTCGGGGCGACTGCGCAAACGTCGCATCAAGGGCTCGGCGCGCTCCAAGGCACGTCGCCGCATCGCCCGCGCCCTCTGACGGGCCGCTCAGTTGTCGATGAACACCGAGCGGGCCGTGCGTACCACCCGTGGATCGGGCTCACCGACGACGTCGTGGTCCTTGTGCTCGTAGTCGAGTGAGTGCAGCACGCTGCGGATCGCGCCGAGGCGGGCCCGCTTCTTCTCGTTCGAGTTCACGATCGTCCAGGGAGCGACGAGGGTGTCGGTGGCGAGCAGCATCTCGTTGCGGGCTTCGGTGTACTCGTCGTACTTCGCCACGCTGACCTCGTCGATCGGCGACATCTTCCACTGCTTGAGCGGGTCCTCGCGCCGGTCGTCGAAGCGCTGCTTCTGGCGGGCCTTCGACACCGTGAACCACAGCTTGAACAGCCGGATCCCGCTGCCGACGAGCGACTGTTCGAAGTCGGGGACCTGACGCAGGAACAGCGCGTGCTCCTGCGGTGTGCAGAACCCCATCACCTTCTCGACGCCGGCGCGGTTGTACCAGGACCGGTCGAACATCGTGATCTCACCGGCCGATGGGAGGTGAGCGACGTAACGCTGGAAGTACCACTGGGTTCGTTCGGCCTCGTTGGGCTTGGGGAGCGCGACGTGCTCGCCACCTCGAGGGTTGAGGTGCTGGCGAAATCGCTTGATCGATCCGCCCTTGCCTGCCGCATCACGACCCTCGAAGACGATCACCACTCGGTCGCCGACCTCCTTGATGCAACGCTGGGCCTTGAGGAGTTCGATCTGCAGTGCCTCGAGATCTCGCTTGTACTCCTTGTTGTCGATCGTCTCGTCGTGGGGCAGCTCGTTCTGCATCTCGTCGATCGTCTCGACGGGTGAGGGCCGTCGCTTCTCGTTCACGGGAGCTCCAGTCGTCGCTCGAAGACGAACTCGTACTCGAGGTAGTCGTTGAGGTGTTCGTTGCCCGGAAGTGGTGCCGCGAGTTGCGAGGACTGCAGCAGCATCCAGCCGTCGCGTAGCGCGTCGACACCGTTGGCGTAGGGCGGTGTCGCCTCGGGCAGCGTCGGGCCGGCGCCGGCGGTTCCGTCGTGGAACGCCCAGCCGACCGTCCCCGAATCGAGCGCCGATCCGTTCGCCCAGAGATGGAGGATCTGCTGACGCTGCGTCATCACGACCCGACCAGCGCGGCGCGACCCTCCAGCCGGGTCAGGTAGTGGTCGACGTCGTAGGTCTCGTCACCGGTGAGGTACCGCCACAGTCGGGCGCGTTGGACCTGCTCGTTGCGGTGGTCGGTGATGCTCATCCACGGCTGCATCCGCCGCAGGACCTGCGCCACGCTGTCGGGCATCATGCGAGCGAAGACGTGGTCGGACGGCGGATTCTGGAATTCGTCGAGGTCGTCGGTGTTCCAGCGGCGGACCTGCGGCACCGTCGGGTTGAGGCGGACCTTGTGCATCCAGCGGTGGCCGTCACCGGGGTTGGGCTGGCCGGCGTGCCACAGGCCGTGGTGGAAGACCACGACCGTGCCGGCCGGGCCGGAGTACTGCTGCTCGCCGGCGATGTGCTGGTAGCGGTCGAGGCCCGACGACCGGACGCGGCGCAGGTGGGTGCCGGGCACGAACCGGGTGCCACCCTCGCCGGCGGCGACGTCGTGGGGGTACCAGAACAGTTGGATGTCGAACGTCGGGTCGTCGGTGTCGGTGATGGCGTCGACGTGCAACGGTTGTACGTAGGTCGAGCGGGGGTGGATGTGGTGTGTCCAGTCGTGGTCGAAGGTCGGGTCCGGTCCGAGGAACGATTCGATGATCCCGCGGATCTCCGGGAGTCGCAGGTACTCACCGATCGCCGAGGGCGGCGGGTAGCACTCGCCGAGCGGGGTCCCGGTGTGCGGCGGTTTCATGCCATCGGGGCCGAGCCGTTCGGCTTCGAGCCGGCGCATCTCGTCGATGCCCCGCTCGTTCACGTCGGGCGGCACGACGGCCTCGAACCGCAGGTAGCCGTCGGCGACGAACTCGGCCATCTGTCGAGTCGTCAACCGGTGATCGATCCCCATCGTCGAGATTCTGGCAGGTGTGTCGACCGAGGTCGGACTCCGGTCGACACACCGGTCAGCCGGCGGCCTCCTCGCGGGCGAGGCGTACCCGTACACCGATGGCGGCGGTCACCGGATAGCCGGCGAGGTAGCGCTCCTCCTCGTTCTCGCCGCCCCAGAACCCGTACTCGCGGTTCTCGCGGGCGAAGTCACGGCACGGCTGGCGTACGACGCAGGTGTCGCACAGCTTGCGGGCCTTGGCTTCGCGGCGCATCCGGGCCTGTGGCCGCTCGGCGACCTTGCCGAAGAAGAGCTCCAGGCGTCCTGTGCAGGCCGCATACTCCTGCCAGTCGACCCCGCGGGGAAGCGGCGTCTCGATCTCGGGCCACTCGACGGCGCTCATGGTGTCGACTCCGGCGAGAGTTCGGCGGGTACGCGGATCGGCCTCGCCGCCCCGGCCGGATCGACGTCGACGATGCCGAAGTCGTGGTCACGGACCGAGCGCAGCAGGGTCAGCGTCTCGCCGAAGAAGGGCTCGTCGAGGAAGCGATCCGGTGGCTGGTCGAGAGGGGAGGTGCGGGTGATGTGCGTGTGGGTGGAGTGCATGAGGGCTCCGATCAGTGGCCTTGACGGCCCGGTGCCGGAGCACCGGGCCGTCGGGATGTCGGCGATTCAGTTGGTCGCCGTGAGCTCGCTGGGATCGTCGGGAACGATGAGGCCCGGGTCCTGGTCGAGGGCGGGCTCGTAGCCGTCGTCGCGGGACTTGGCGAGGGCGATGGCCAACACCAAGAGACCGAACAGCGGCTTGGCGAGCACGTCGGCGACCGAGTAGCCGACCTGGCGGGCGACCTCGGCGGTCGCCTCGTTGTCGATGATCTGCGGCAGCAAGTAGGCGATCGGGTAGACGCCCCAGGTCGCCAGGATGATGTAGCGCAGGCCGTCGACGAGCTTGCGGACGGCGTCGCTCTGACGCCCGAGCGACTTGCCGAGCTCGACGAACAGCACGTACAGGATGTAGAGGAACGGGATCGTCGAGGCGATGCCCCAGATCGTGCGGGCGGCCGAGTCGGGGTCGGCGATCTCGCCGGGCCAGCCGAGGCCGATCATCAGAATCGCCGCGGCCGTCAGCCGGATCAGCAGGCTGCGGGTGGTGCTGCGGTTGAGCTTGAGCACGATGACCAGCTCGGCGAGCAGCAGCGGCACGGTCAGGAGCCAGTCGACGTATCGATAGCCCTCGTTGAACGGGGCGATCTGGATGTACTCACCGTTGGTGAGTTGGAACGCACCGTTCCACGAGTCGAAGATCCGGAAGTAGTGGTACGCCGCGATCGCGACGACGAGCGTCGAGATCGTCACCGCCATGCGGTGGCGAGGTGCGACCTTCGATCGGATGAGGAGGAAGAAGATGAACGCCGCGCCCATCGAGGCGATGACGAAGGAGAACGAGTTGTACACCAGATCGAACTGGTTCTCGCTCAGGGTGAGGTCCATGACAGACAGCTCCTTGTGGTTGGCGGCTGCACCGATGCAACCGATGACCGACAAGTTAGCTCCCTTTAGCACTAATTAGCTCAACTCAGTCATATTTTCCTCGGGCTGTCTAGGATGACGCAGTGCCGAGCGACGACGACGTGGACCTGCAGGGAGCTGCCGACGAACTCGGTGTCCACTATCAGACGGCCTACAAGTGGGTGCGCACCGGCAAGCTGCCCGCCCGCCTCGTCGGTGGCCGCTACCTCGTCGGTCGCGATGACATCGCGGCGATGGCCGAACGGCGAGCCGCTCCGAGGAGCCCGACACCACCGACGGCCAAGCGGATGGCGCGTGCCGCGGACAGGGCCCACGACGCCCTGGTGATCGGCGACGAACCGGAGGTCCGGCAGTTGGCGCGCGGGCTCGTCGACGAGGGCGCGTCGATCGTCGACGTCATCCAGGAGGTCCTGGTTCCCCCGCTCGTGCGCATCGGTGCCGAGTGGCACGCCGGTCGGTTGACGATCTGGGTCGAGCACCGGGCGTCGGCGATCGTCGAGCGGCTCCTCGGCGAACTGTCCCCCAACCCACGAGGGAGGAGGCGGGGCACCGCGATGGTCGCTGCCGTCAGCGGCGACCACCACTCTCTCCCCACCTCGATGGCCGCTGTGGCCCTCCGTGACGACAACTGGACGGTGGAGCACCTGGGCGCCGACATGCCACCCGACGAGCTCGTGCGTTTCTGCACCGAACACGACATCGACGTGGCGGTGCTGTCGTCGACGAACCCCGACACAGCGGCTCTGGCGGCCGAGACCGCGCAGCGGCTCCGCGACGCCGGGACGCCGGTCGTGCTCGGTGGCCCGGGTCGGACCCTCGACGACCTCGTCGACTCGGTCCGGTCAGCGCTCAGCGCCGACCGGTCGGAGCGCTGAACCCGCCGCGGCGCGAACAGCGCCGGCGGTGATCACAGCCCGCTCCACACCGGCGGCCGCTTCTCGACGAAGGCCGTGCGGGCCTCGGCGGTGTCGCCGGTCGAGCTGCACATGATCTGGGTCCGGTTCTCGATGTCGAGCGCGTGACGCAACGACGGTGCGTCGAGGGTCTGCCACATCGTCTCCTTGGTCATCCACGTCGCGAACGGCGCGTTTGCCCGGATCAGCCGGGCCGTCTCGAGCGCCCGCTCCACCTCGGCGCCGGGCTCGACGACATCGACCACCAGACCCATCGAGCGGGCCTCCTCGGCGTCGAAGATGCGCGCCGTCAGGAGCAGCTCCGCCGATCGTGACGCGCCGACCAGGCGCGGCAGGAAGTAGCTCGTGCCCATGTCGCAGTTCGACACGCCGATCTTCAGGAACACGGCCCCGAACGTGGCGGTGGTGGATGCGATCCGGATGTCGGTCGCCAGGCTCAGGGCGAAGCCGCCTCCGACCGCCGGCCCGTTGACGGCGGAGATCCAGGGCTTGCGCGAGCGGTGGATGCGTTCGTGCAGGGTCGCCAGGTGGTCCTGCCACATGAAGCCGCGGACCGTCGGCCCGACGGTCTCGCTGCCCGGGGCGACACCCGCCGACTGCAGGTCGAGTCCGGCAGAGAATCCTCGGCCGGCGCCGGTGACGATGACGGCTCGCAGGTGCGGATCGAGGTCGACCATCTCGACCACCTGCTCCAGCTCGCCGATCATCGTCGAGGTGATCGCGTTGAGGCGATCGGGTCGGTTCAGCGTGACGAGGAAGATGTCGTCGTCGACCTCGGTGAGTTCGATGGTCTCGAACGATGGCAGGGAGCGAGTCATCCCGTCATGATGGCAACGACGCTGGAACCACTCGGTGTCGGCCGTCCCGCTCAGCGCACGCGCGCCGCGCGCAGTTGCGAGCGGCGCACCTTGCCGGCGTCGTCGCGCAGCGCCTCGTCGACGTACTCGACCGAGCGGGGGAGCTTGTAGGCGGCGAGGCGCTCGCCGAGGAAGCCCAGCAGTTCGGTGGCCGGCACCTCGGTCTCGTCGGCCTGGACGATGGCGTGGACCACGTTGCCCCGATCGTCGTCGGGCAGCCCGATGACGACGCACGAGTGCACGGCCGGATGCTCGTCGAGTGCCGCCTCGATCTCGGCGGGGTAGACGTTGGACCCGCCGGACAGGATCATGTCCTGCAGCCGGTCGCCGAGGTAGAGGTAGCCGTCGTCGTCGAACCAGCCCATGTCGCCGAGCGACTCCCACCCTCCTTCGAGCGTGCGGGCGTCGGCGCCGAGGTACCGGTAGGTCGGGGTGTCGCGCTGCGAGCGCATCCACACCTCGCCCTGCTGACCGGCGGGGAGCTCGTTGCCCTCCTCGTCGCACACCTTCATCTCGCCGGCGCTCACCCGGCCGACCGACCCGCGGTGCTCGAGCCACTCGGTGCCGGTGATGATGCACACCGCCTGCCCCTCCGTGCCGGCGTACAGCTCCCAGATGCGCTCGGGTCCGAGCCAGTCGATCCACGCTTGCTTCAGCCACGGCGGGCACGGCTCGGCGAGGTGCCACACGATCCGCAGCGACGACAGGTCGTAGCCGAGGCGGACGTCGTCGTCGAGGCGCAGGATCCGCTTCATCATCGTGGGCACGAGGTAGACGACGTCGACGCCGTGCCGCTCGATCGAGGCGAGGACCTCCTCGGCGTCGAACCGCTCGAGCAGCACGACGTGGTTGCCCTGCAGCAGGGCCTGGCACGACCAGACCGCCGGACCGTTGTGGTACAGCGGGCCGGGCACGAGCATGCAGCCGTCGTCGGGTCGCACGCCGAGCGGCGGCGGTGCCTCGGTGTCGATCAGTGCGGGGTCGCCCGACACGATCAGCTTCGGGCGGCCGGTGGACCCACCCGACGTCGGGGCCTTCCACGCCGGTGAGACGGCGTCGGGGAGCGGCCCGTCGCCGAACTCCGGGCCGGGCTGGTGGCCGAGCGGGAGGTGGACGATGTCGGCGGGCAGGTGTTCGAACGCCTCGTCCGGTGCGCCGATCACAACCGGTGACGCGGCCAGCTCGACGATCGCCGCGAGCTCGCGTCCGGGGAGCTTCGCCGACACCGGCTGGGGGATCGCGCCGAGCTTCCAGGTCGCGCAGTACGCGACGAACCAGTCGACCGAGTTCGGCACCGCCACCGTCACGAACGTCCCCTGCCCGACCCCGTGCGTCTGCAGCTCCCGGGCGAGGCGATTCGATCGGCGGTCGAGCTCCGATCGGGTGAGCGTCGAGCCCGCACAGCTGACCGCCGGCGCGTCCGGTCGAGCTTCGGCGAGGTCGCGCAGGCGGGCAGGAAACGACTGGATCACGGTGGAGGCCCCTCGGTGGTCGACATGTCAACGTATCGACCGGCGACGGGCGGCCTCGTACCCGATGTCAGGTCGTCTGTGTGCCGACCTTGAGCTCGCGGAAGGGAACGCCGCGGTCGACCGAGATGTCACGCGGCAGGCCGAGCACTCGGTCGCCGATGATGTTGCGCTGGATCTCGTCGGTGCCGCCGGCGATTCCGGACTGGAAGCTGTTGAGCACGGCGCGCTGACGTTCGCCGCCGGTCTCGTCGTCGGGATCCCAGGCGACCGAGCCGGGCCCGGCGAACTCGAGCGCGATCTCACGGGTCTTCCAGGCGATGACCGAGCCGAACAGCTTGCCGAGCGACCCGCCCGGACCGGGGGTCTTGCCGGCCTTGAGCTCGTCGCGTGTCTTCATCGCGACGAGGGACTTGCAGGTCTCCATCGACCAGACCTGCATCAGCTGGTCGCGCACCACCGGGTTGTCGATCGCACCCGACTCCTTGGCGGCCTTCAGCAGCATCTTGAACTGCGGCTGGTTGATCTTGCCGGCGCCGGCGCCGCCGATGGCGACGCGCTCGTACATCAGCATCGCCGTGGCGAGGTTCCAGCCGTTGTTGAGATCACCGATCAGCCAGTCCTTGGGGATGCGGACGTCGGAGAAGAAGACCTCGTTGAAGTGCGAACCACCGTCGATCTGGTGGATCGGGCGGATCTCGACGCCGGGTGCGCGCATGTCGATGATGAACATCGAGATGCCGGCGTGCTTGACCTGGTCGGGATCGGTGCGGGCGACGACGAGGCCGTAGTCGGACTTGTGGGCGAGGGTGGTCCACACCTTCTGGCCGTTGATGATCCACTCGTCGCCGTCGAGTTCGGCCTTGGTCTGCAGGCTGGCGACGTCGGAGCCGGCGCCGGGCTCGGAGAACATCTGGCACCACATCGTCTTGCCGGAGATGTTGTCGGCGAGGAACCGCTCCTTCTGCTCGTGGGTGCCGTACTCGGCGAGCATCGGCATGCACATGCCGTGGCTGATGATGAACTCGCTGTCGGGCATCGGGTAGTTGCCCTTCACCTCGCGCCAGATCTTCTCGTGGGCGAG
>JAWLFC010000079.1:0-14701 GCA_041685755.1 Ilumatobacteraceae bacterium | reverse complement strand
GAGCAGGAGATCGCCCTCGACGACGTGCCGCTGCCCGAACCGGAACCGACCACGCCGGCGGCACGGGCCGCGGTGGCACCCGGCATCGAGCGCGGCGTGGCCACGGCGGGCCCGGGCCCCGACGAACTGGGCCGCAACGTGGTGGTCGACGCCGGCGGCGCGATCCCCGATTCCTGGGCTGCGGCGCAGCGCATCGTGATCGATGCCTCGGTCCTCGATCAGCCGACGGCGGCGCTCGCCCGCCTGCGCTCGGCTCAGCACGCTCGTGAACGCATCGTGATCGAGTTGGCCGTTCCGTTCGAGCGCGAGCCGATGCTGATGACCGAGGCGGCACCGCACGACCTCGGACCCATGTTCCTGTTCGAGCTGGAGACGCTGCACCAGTTGGTGTGGGCCAACAGCGTCGACGCCCGAGACCCCGACCGACCGGTGTGGATCGGGCTCGACACCGCTGTCGCCGCCGGTGCGAGCGTGGCCGACGGCACGGTCGGCGACGTCCTGCTCGCCGATGGCACGCCGGTGTGGCTCGACGGCGGTCCGGTCCGCCATCTCGACCCGATCGACGGCGTGGCGGTCGTCCATGTCGTCGCCGCCGAGCACGGCTCGCTCACACCGCCCGCAGCGAACGTGTCGATCGCCGATCTCGCCCCCGACCAGCTCGCCGCCGTCACGCACCCGGGCGGCGGGGCGCGCATCATCGCCCCGGCCGGCTCCGGCAAGACCCGCGTCCTCACCGAGCGCGCCCGCCATCTGCTCACGTGCTGGAACCTGCCGCCGTCAGCCGTCAGTCTCGTGGCCTTCAACAAGCGGGCCCAGGAGGAGATGGTCGAACGCACCACCGACCTGCCCGGCCTCCAGGTCCGCACGCTCAACGCCATCGCGCTCGCCATCGTCAACGGCACGCCGCCGTTCGCCCCGCAGCAGCGACGCTGGCGCACCATCGACGAACCCGACGTCCGGCGCATCATCGGCGACCTCGTGAAGTTCCCGCGTCGGCGCAACAGCGACCCGATCGCGCCGTGGATGGAGGCGCTGACCGTCATCCGGCTCGGGTTGGTCGACCCCGAAGAGGTCGAGGCGCGCTACGACGGTGACGTCGAGGGCCTCGCCGCGGTGTGGCCGTCGTACCGGTCGGCGCTCGAGCGGCGCGGCGCCGTCGACTTCGACGACCAGATCTATCGGGCGCTGCTGGTACTGCTGCGCGATCCGACGGCTCGGCGCCAGGCGCAGCGGGCGTGTCGGATCATGCTCGTCGACGAGTTCCAGGACCTCACGCCGGCGCACCTGCTGCTGTTGCGGCTGCTGTCGTCGCCGGGTGCCGCGGTGTTCGGCGTCGGCGACGACGATCAGACCATCTACGGCTACAACGGCGCCGACCCGGCCTGGTTGATCGACTTCGCCGAGCTCTTCCCCGGCGCGGGTGAACACCCCCTCGAGGTCAACTACCGTTGCCCGGCCGGCGTGGTCGACGTCGTCGACCGCCTGCTGCGTCACAACCGGCGCCGCGTCCCGAAGGTGATCCGATCGTCGTCGACCGATCCGGGCGGCTATCGGATCGACGACTCCGTCGACGCCGTCGCCGCAACCCGCCGAGCGGTCCACGACGCGCTGGCGAGCGGCGTGGCGGCGACGGAGGTCGCCGTCCTGAGCCGTGTGAACGCCCTGCTGGCGCCGGTGCAGGTCGCCCTCGTCGTGGAGGGGATTCCGATCGGTGGCGGGGTCGGTCTCGAATTCGCCGACCGGACCGCGGTGCGAACCGTGCTCGCCTGGCTGCGCCTCGCCGTCGCCGGTCGTGGCGCCTTGGCCGCCGACGACATCCGCGAGGCGCTGCGGCGACCCTCTCGATCGTTCCACCCGCGCATCACCGACTGGGTCGCCGAGCAGTCCAGCGTCGTCGACCTCAACCGCCTTGCCGGGCGACTCAACAACGATCGCGATGCCGAGCGGGTGATCGACTTCGCCGCCGACGTCCAGGCGCTCCAGCAGGCGGTCGCCGGTGGCGCCACGACCTCCGACGTCGTGCTGCAATTGATCGACGAGATCGGTCTCGCCGGCTCGGTCGCGACGCTCGACGCCAACCGCCGCGGCATGAACCGTTCGGCACAGGGCGACGACCTCACCGCCGTCACCCACCTGGCCGCGCTCCACGACGACCCGGTCACCTTCGAGCGGTGGCTCCGATCGCACCTGGCCACGAAGCGATCGGGTGACGGTGTCCTGCTGTCGACCGTTCACCGGGTGAAGGGCCAGGAGTGGCCCCACGTCGTCGTGCACCTCGCCGACGCCGAGCAGTATCCGCACCGTCTCGCCGACGACGTCGAGGAGGAACGGCGGCTCTTCCACGTCGCCATCACCCGGGCGAGCCGAACGGCGACGATCGTCACCGGCGCCCGCCCGAGCCCGTTCGTGGCCGAGCTGACCACCGAACCGGCTCCCGATCGGCCGGTCGTGTCGTCGCATCGTCCCGAGCCCGTCGCCAAGCGTTCGGCGCCGGCGAGCGACCCGAGCGTCGACCTCGACGCCGCCGGGCAAGAGCGTTTCGCTGCCCTGCGCGACCTGCGCAACGAACTGCGCGACGGCAAGCCCGCCTACGTCGTGTTCGACAACAAGACCCTTGCCGCCATCGCGGCGGCTGCGCCGACCACGGCGCGAGAACTCGGGCGGATCTCCGGGGTCGGCCCGGCCAAGCTCGAACGCTACGGCGACGCGGTGACCGGGCTGATGGCCCGGATGACGGGAGGGTGAACTCTCGGTGACGCTGCCGATTGCATCCGGCTGATCAGGGGTACGGTGAACGCTGTGCCCCACGCATCAGTTCATCTCCCCGCGGTCGATCGGCCGCTGTGGCGGGGTCGGATGCACGCGTGGGCGTTCTTTGCCACGATTCCGGCCGGCGTGTTCCTGATCGCCGCGGCCGATGGCGGGGCGGCGATGACCGGCGCGGCGATCTACGTCGCCACGCTGCTGGCGCTGTTCGGCACCTCGGCGTCGTACCACTGCCTCGCCCGCGGTGCGCGGGCCCGAGCGGTCATGCAGCGCCTCGACCACGCAGCGATCTACCTCCTGATCGCCGGCACCTACGTACCGCTGTGCCTCGTGGCGCTGCCACCGTCGTGGGGGGTCCCGATGCTCGTCACGGTCGGTGCGCTCGCCGTGCTCGGCATGGTGCTCAAGCTGGTCTGGTTCCACGGTGCTCGCTACGTCTCGTATGCGCTCTACTTCGTCATGGGGTGGGTGGCGGTCGTGGCGACGCCGGTGTTGATCGACAGCCTCACCGGGTTGCAGTTCGCGCTCATCGTCGCCGGCGGCGTGGCCTACACGGTCGGCTTCCCCGTGCTCGTGCGGCGCCGGCCCGATCCGTGGCCGACGACGTTCGGTTACCACGAGGTGTGGCATCTCCTGGTGGTGGTCGCGGCGGGGTTGCACTTCGCCGCCGTGACCGACGTGGTGGCCTGACAGCTCGATGTTCGACCGCTTCGTCGTCGTCGACTGGAGCGCCAACTCGACACCGAAGCAGGGTCGCGACTCGATCTGGATCGCCGTCGCCGATGCCGGTGGTGTCACGGTCGCCAATCCGGCCACGAGGGCCGAGGCCGAACGTCGACTGGGCGATGTCGTCGACGACGGAGCACGCGCCCGCACGTTGATCGGCATCGACGTGTCGCTCGGCTGTCCCGCCGGGACTGCGGCAGCCCTCGGGCTCGACGGTGGCGAGCCGTGGCGATCGACCGTGGAGGCGCTCAGCGCGTCGATCGCCGACGACGATCGCAACGTCAACAACCGCTTCGCCGTCGCCGCAGAGTTCAACGAGCGGATGACGGGCGGCCCGGGGCCGTTCTGGGGGTGCCCGCCGACGGCGGCCTCGGCCACGTTGGCGCCGACGAAACCGTCGACGTTCGCTCCGGTTGACGAGTGGCGGACGGTCGACGCGGAGCTGCGCAGGCGGGGGCGTCGTCCGTTCTCGGTGTGGCAGTTGCTCGGCGCCGGTGCGGTGGGCGGTCAGAGCCTGCTCGCCATCCCGATGGTCCACCGCCTGATGCAGCGTTGGCCGGATCGTGTCGCCGTGTGGCCGATGACCACGGGGTTGACGGCGCCGGCGTTGGGGGAGGATTCGGTGGTGATCGCCGAAGTGTGGCCGTCGATGATGGAGCCGATGTCCGTCGACGCCGACGAGTCCCTCGACATGGTGCGTGACGAGGCGCAGGTCCGCAGCACCGTCGCGTGGATGGTCGCGCTCGCCGCGTCCGGCGCGCTCGCAGCGCTGTTCGCGCCGGCAGTGCCCGACGCCGTTCGGCCGGTCGTCGAGCAGGAGGAGGGCTGGGTGCTCGGGGTGACGGTCTGATGGCGAGCTTGCAGATGCTCGACGTGACGGTGCGTGATGGCGTCGCGTCCCGTCTCGACGGCGTGTCGATGGAGATCGCCGACGGAGACTTCGTCGGTGTCGTGGGTGGCTCGGGTAGCGGCAAGACGGCCCTGCTGCGGGCGGTGGCCGGGCTGGACCGGATCGCGTCGGGCACCATCCGGTTCGACGGGCGTGACGTGACGCGCACGGCGCCGGCCGAGCGAGAGATCGCCATGGTGTTCCAGGACCCGGCGCTGATCGGGCACCTGTCGGTGCGCCGGAACGTCTCGTTCCCGCTCGACGTGCGCCGCAGCGACGTCGAGGAGATCCGCAAGCGCGTCGACGCCGAGGCTCGGGCGATGCACATCGAGGATCTGCTGGTACGCAACCCGCGTCAGCTCTCCCACGGCGAGCAGCAGATGGTGCAGATCGCCCGGGCGTTGGTGCGGGTGCCGCAGCTGCTGTTGCTCGACGAGCCGTTCGCGGCGCTCGACGAGCGGCTGCGGCACCGGATGCGGTCCGAGATCGGGCTGCTCCAGGCCGGCTACGGCGTCACGACGCTGATGACGACGAACGATCCGCTCGACGTGACGACGCTCACGTCGTCGCTGGTCGTGCTCGACGCCGGCCGGCTGGTCCAGTTCGGGGCCACCGAGATCGTGCGGCGCTCACCGGCGACACTGCTGGCGGCGGCGGCGACCGGCGCGCTGTCGCTGGTCGAGATGACGGTCGTGGCCGACGGGACCGGGTACTGGCTGATGCGTGAGGACCCGCGGCGCGGCGAGCTGGTGCGGATCCGGGTGTGGGCGCCCGCCTACGACGCGTACGTCGGCTCGACGGTCACGGTCGCTCTCCGTCCCGAGCACGTCGTGGTCGCCGAGCACGGTGAGGTGCCGGCGGTGGTCGAGCGGCGCCTCCCGATCCCGCCCGGCACGGTGCAGTGCCTGGTCGGCGGGGTCCAGATCACGGCGACGATGCAGGACGCCGGCGACGCTGCACCCGGTGACCAGATCCGCCTGCGCATCGATCACCTGGTCGCGTTCGACAAGGTCTCCGACGCCGCCATTGCATGAACCCGTCGGCATGCGCCGGTGGTCAGCTGAACGGTCAGTCGACGACCCAGGTGCCGTTCGAGCGCAGCAGCGCCTCGAGGTCGCCGGGGCCCTTCGACTCGCTGGCGGCCATCACCTGGTCGGCGACGGCGCCGGCGTACTCGGGGCGTTGCACGTCGCGGAACACCCCGAACGGCGTGGGGGAGTGGTCGTCGTGGCTGAGGCGAGCGAGCGCGAACGCCAACGACGGATCGTGGCGGTGGGCGTCGTGGACGAGGATCTCGTCGTCGGCGACCTCGGCGCGCTCGACGAGACGGAGCTGGCCGTCGACGCCCATCGCCACCGCCCGTTGCTGGTCGGCACCGAACGTGACCGGCCCACCGTGGACGAGGTTGATCATCATCTCGTCGCGGGCCTGCTTCTTGGTGACGTCGTCGAACTGGCCGTCGTTGAAGACGTTGCAGTTCTGGTAGATCTCGACGAACGACGACCCGTGGTGGTCGTGGGCCGCCCGGAAGGTCTCGATCATGTGCTTGCGGTCGAGGTCGTGGGTGCGGGCGACGAAGCTGGCTTCGGCGCCGAGGGCGACGGCGAGGGGGTTGAACGGCGGGTCGATCGAGCCCATCGGTGTCGACTTGGTCACCTTGCCGACCGGCGACGTCGGTGAGAACTGACCCTTGGTCAGGCCGTAGATGCGGTTGTTGAACAGCAAGATGTTGAGGTTGACGTTGCGGCGCAGCGCGTGGATCAGGTGGTTGCCACCGATCGAGAGCCCGTCGCCGTCGCCGGTGATCACCCACACGTCGAGGTCGGGCCGGGCGACGGCCAGGCCGGTGGCGATCGCCGGGGCGCGCCCGTGGATCGAGTGCATGCCGTAGGTGTTCATGTAGTACGGGAAGCGGCTCGAGCAGCCGATACCGGAGATGAACACGGTGTTCTCGGGGGCGATGCCGAGGTCGGGCATCAGGGTCTGCACGGCGAGCAGGATCCCGTAGTCGCCGCAACCGGGGCACCAGCGGACCTCCTGGTCGCTGGTCCAGTCCTTCTTGGTGGTGACCGCGACCTGGGCCGTGCTCATGATGCTGCTCCGTTCGTGGCGCTCGTGGAGTTCGTGGAGTTCGTGGCGGACAGTGAGGCGAGGGCGTCGTCGATGGCGGCTTCGATCTCGCGGGACTTGAAGGGCAGGCCCTGCACCTTGGTGAGGGCCTGGGCGTCGACGAGGTACTTGCCACGGATCAGCTGGGTGAGCTGGCCCATGTTGAGCTCGGGCACGATCACCCGCTGGAATCGGTGCAGGATGTCGCCGAGGTCGGGCGGCAGGGGGTTGAGGTGCATGATGTGCGCCGAGGCGACCTTCTTGCCGCGTCGTCGGCTGCGCTGGACGGCGGCGTCGATCGACGCCCACGTCGAACCCCAGCCGAGGACGAGCACGTCGGCGTCGTCGTCGCCGTTGATCTCGGTCGGAGGAATGTCGTCGGCGATGCGGGCGATCTTGTCGGCGCGCAGGTGCACCATCTTCTCGTGGTTGTCGGGGGTGTAGTCGATGTTGCCGGTGCCGTCGGCCTTCTCGAGCCCGCCGACGCGGTGCATCAGGCCGGGGGTGCCGGGGATCGCCCAGGGGCGGGCCAGCGTCTCGTCGTCGCGCAGGTACGGCCAGAACACCTCGTTGCCGTCCTCGTCGACGTGGTTCGGCTCGGTCGTGAAGGGCACCGAGATGTCGGGCAGCGACGTGACGTCGGGCAGGTTCCACGGCTCGGAGCCGTTGGCCAGGTAGCCGTCGGACAGCAGGATGACCGGGGTGCGGTACTTCAGCGCGATGCGCACCGCTTCGATGGCGGCGTGGAAGCACTGGGCGGGGGAGTAGGCGGCGACGACCGGGACGGGCGCCTCGCCGTGACGGCCGTAGAGCGCGATGTTGAGGTCGGACGCCTCGGTCTTGGTGGGCAGGCCCGTCGACGGGCCGCCGCGTTGGATGTCGACGAGCAGCAGCGGCAGCTCGATCGACACCGCCAGCGACGTGGTCTCGCTCTTGAGGGCGACGCCGGGGCCGCTCGTGGTGGTGACGCCCAGGTGGCCGGCGAAGGCGGCACCGAGTGCCATGCCGATCGCCGCGATCTCGTCTTCGGCCTGCACGGTGCGGATGCCGAAGTGCTTGTGCTTCGACAGCTCGTGGAGGATGTCGCTGGCCGGGGTGATCGGGTACGACCCGAGCGTGATCGGGAGCTTGGCGAGCTGGCCGGCGGCGACGATGCCCCAGGCCAGCGCCGTGTTGCCGGTGATGCTGGTGTACTCGCCGGCGGGCAGTTTGGCCGGCTTGACCTCGTAGCGGTGCCCGACGGCCTCGGTGGTCTCGCCGAAGTTGTAGCCGGCGAGGAACGAGGCCTTGTTGGCGGCCTCGACCTGCTCGTTCTTGGAGAACTTGTCGCTGATCCAGTCGAGGGTCGGGTCGATCGGGCGGGTGAACATGAACGACACGAGGCCGAGCGCGAAGAAGTTCTTGGAGCGCTCGGCGTCGCGGGGCTTGACCCCGAGGGGTTCGCAGACCTGCTTGGTGAGGCTGGTCATCGGCACGCGCAGGACGCGGTAGTTGGCGAGGGAGCCGTCGTCGAGCGGGTTGGCGCGGTAGCCGGCCTTCTCCAGGTTGCGCTCTTCGAAGGCGTCCTCGTTGATGATCAGCGTGCCACCGGGTTCCACGCGGTGGAGGTCGGCCATCAGGGCGGCGGGGTTCATCGCGACGAGCACGTTGGGTTCGTCGCCCGGTGTGGTGATCTTGTGGTCGGCGATGTTGACCTGGAACGCCGACACGCCGTTGACGGTGCCGGCCGGTGCCCGGATCTCGGCGGGGAAGTCGGGCAGCGTGGAGAGGTCGTTGCCGAACGAGGCGCTGACGGAGGTGAAACGGTCACCGGTGAGCTGCATCCCGTCGCCGGAGTCGCCGGCGAAGCGGACCACCAGGTGGTCGAGCACGTGATCGTCGTCGGTCCCTGACCGATCGATGGTCTCCGTCATGTTGTCTCCCCCTCAGGAGTCTGCTGCCCCGGCGCCGTTGCCGGGGCCCATTCGGCCTCCACCGTAGCGGTCCATCACCCCCACGATCGGAACGGCGAAGCAATTGTGACCTTCGCCCCGTTACGCCAGGGGTCAGACCCCCGGCGTAACACTCCGCGCGCGATGATCGGTGGGTGCGTTCGTTGCTCGTCCTTGCCGCTCTGTCGTTCTCGGCGTGCACTGGGACGTCGTCGGAGCCGGACGACGCTCCGGTGCTCGATCGGATCGACGGCCCGGCGACGGTCGATCCGTCGTTCGACCCGTTCGCGACCGTGCCGGCGACCGACGGCGGCTGACGGCGGCTGACGGCGGCGGGTGCACAGCGCTGCGGGTAGGGTCGTCGTCCGTCATGGCGTCCCTCCGATTCAGCTTCGGCACCATGGGCTCGGGCAAGAGCACCGTGGCGCTGCAGATCCACCACAACCTCTCCAGCCGTCAGCTCTACGGACTGTTGTTCACCACGCTCGACCGTGAGGGCCGCCAGGTGACGAGCCGGCTGGGCGTGGCGGCGCCGGCGATCGAGGTGACGCCGGACGTCGATCTGCACGCCCTCGCGGTGCGGTATTGGCCGATCCACTACGCCGTGTGCGACGAGGTGCAGTTCTACACGCGTGAGCAGTGCGACCAGTTGGCCCGGGTGGTCGACGAGCTCGATGCCGACGTGTACGCGTTCGGGCTCCTCACCGACTTCCGCGGGCGGCTGTTCGAGGGGACGGCACGGATGCTGGAGATCGCCGACGAGCACACGCCACTGCAGGTCGAGGCCCGCTGCTGGTGCGGCGCTCGGGCCACCCACAACGCCCGCGTGGTCAACGGCGACGTGGTGTACGAGGGCGACACGGTGGTCGTCGGCGACACCAACCCGAACGAGTCGCCGCTGTTCGGCGACTCGGTGCGCTACGAGCTGCTCTGCCGCGCCCACTTCCGCACCGGCGACCTCGGCGTCTGACCAGCGCCCAGCCGGCCCCCGATCCCGAACGACCCGAAAAATCCCGCTCTGATTGCGCTGAGCGCAATCAGAGCGCGCCATTTCGGGGTGGTTCAGCGGAGGGTGGTGGTGATCTCGTGGATGGGGACGGGACGGGTGAGGCCCTTGAACTCGGTCTGGCCGAGAGGGGTCGACTCGACGCGGTCGTCGACGGCGGCCATCACCTTGTTGGTCACCAGGATCTGGCCGCCGGCGGCGATGGCGCACACCCGCGCCGACAGGTTCACG
This sequence comes from Ilumatobacteraceae bacterium, assembly GCA_041685755.1. GTDB lineage: Bacteria > Actinomycetota > Acidimicrobiia > Acidimicrobiales > Ilumatobacteraceae > Sva-07. The sequence continues at coordinate 5,043 of JAWLFC010000079.1, read as the reverse complement.
ACGGTGCCGATCGCGGTGTACTCGGTGCGGCCGTCGAAGCCGATCTCGCCGCACGTGGCGTAGCCGACGGCGATCCCGATGCCGAGCGTCAGATCGTGCCCGCGGCGCTTCCACTCCGCCGACAGCTCGGCGGTCCGGTCCCGCATTGCGACCGCGAGTTGCACGGCGTTCCATGCCGGGTCGTCGAGCCTGACCGGGTCGTTGAAGAACACGAGCATCCCGTCGCCGGTGAACTGGGCGATCGTGCCGTCGTGGTCGAAGATCATCGGGCCAACGGCGTGATGGAACTCGCGCAGGACGTCCATCACCTCTTCGGGCTCTGCGGTCTCGGAGAACGCGGTGAAACCCCGGAGGTCGCAGAAGAACGCGGTGATCTCGCGACGATGGCTGGAGAGGATCTCCTCGCCGCGGGCCGCCAAGGCCTCGGCGAGCTGCGGGCTGACGAATCGCCGGAGGCTGTTGAGCCGTTCGACCTCGGCGACCTTCTCGTCGACCCGCTCGGCGAGGTGCTCGTTGAGCTGCTGCAGTTCGTCGGTCATCCGTTTGCGGTCGAGCGAAGCACCGAGCCGGGCGTGGAGGAGCACCGGGTCGAACGGCTTGGGGAGGTAGTCCTCGGCGCCGAGGCCGATGCAGCGGATGATCGAGGCCATCTCGTCGACGCCGGAGATCACGATGAACGGAATCGCCCGCAGACGGTCGTCACCCGAGCGGTGCTCGAGCAGGCCGTAGCCGTCCATCTCCGGCATCTCGATGTCGGTGAGGACCACGTCGACCTCGTTGGCGGCGAGCATCTCGAGGGCGTCGATGCCGTTGCCGGCCTCCAGGACGTTGTGGCCGAGGTGGCCGATCGACATCGACAGCAGCTGGCGGTTCAACGGGTCGTCGTCGACGACGAGCACGGTGGCAGCGGTGTTGCCCGGCCTCGCGCTGTTCGTTGGAGCGGTATCGGTCACGGCGTCATCCTTGCGGTTGGGGGTCGAGGGCTCGACGGGCGCCGTCGAAGGCCGTGGCGATGGCGGCGACCTGGGCGTCGACACCGGTGACGGCGTCACCGCGGGCCTGGGCTTCGAGCGCGCCACACAGGTCGGCAAGGTCGGTGGCGCCGAAGCTGGCGGCGTTCGACTTGAGCGTGTGGGCCGTGCGGCGCAGCAGGTCGGTGTCGCCGTTGCCGACGGCGTCGGCGAGTTGGGCGAGCAGCGACGTGCCGTTGTCGAGGAACGATCCGACGAGCTGGGCGAACGCTTCGTCGCTCGGGGCGATCGACCGCATCCGCGCGATGGCGGTCGCGTCGAGCGTCACCGGGGGAGGGGCAGCGGATGCGCCGTCGGCCTGGTTCGGCGTCGCCGCGAGCGCGGCAGCCAGCTCCTCGGGGCGGATCGGCTTGGCGAGGTAGTCGTCCATGCCGGCGGCGAGGCACGCCTCGCGGTCGCCCTGCATCGCGTTGGCGGTCATCGCCACGATCCGGATCGGGCGGTCGCCGCGCTCGGGCGGCGTCGGCCGGGCCCGGATCTGCCGGGTGGCTTCCAGGCCGTCCATCTCGGGCATCTGGACGTCCATCAGCACCAGATCGTATGGCAGTCGCTCGACCGCTTCGACTGCCTCCAGGCCGTTCGACGCCACGTCGGCTCGGTAGCCGAGCGATTCGAGCACGAGGGTCGCGATCTGCTGGTTGACGGTGTTGTCCTCGGCGAGGAGGATCCGCAGCGGGTGACGCACGCCCAGCTTCTCGGTCGGATCGCCCGGCGCCGCTTCGGTGGCCGCCTGCTCCGTCGTCTCGGCATCGGTGAGGACCGACACGAGCATGTCGAACAGTTGCGACTGCTTGACCGGCTTGGCCAGCACGCCGGCGAACACCGGGTCGCTGGCTTCGGCGCCGCCGAGCGAGGTGTACAGCACGAGCGGGAGGTCGGGCCGCAGCGAGCGGAGGCGAGTGGCGAGTTCGAGGCCGTCCATGCCCGGCATGTGCATGTCGAGGATCGCGAGGTCGTACTCCTCACCACCCTCGACACTTGCGAGCGCATCGGGGGCGGACGGGAACGACCGGCAGCGCAGCCCCCACGCCTCGGTCTGCAGGTCGAGGATGCGCCGGTTGATCGCGTTGTCGTCGACGACGAGGATCGACTTCCCGGCGAGCTCGGCGGGGATGCCGGCGGCAGCGCGCCGCGACGGTACGTCCGCAGGCGTGGCAGTGATCGTGAAGTGGAAGGTGGCGCCCTCGCCCTCGACGCTCTCGACCCACATCGTGCCGCCCATCAGCTCGGCGAGGCGCTTGCTGACGGCGAGGCCGAGGCCGGTGCCGCCGTACTTGCGGGTGGTCGACGAGTCGAGCTGGCTGAACTCCTCGAACAGCTTGTGGGCACGGTCGGCGGGGATGCCGATGCCGGTGTCGCGAACGGCAAGTTTGATCTCGTTCCTCGCCTCGCCGGGTTCGACGGTCATCACCACCTCGCCGACCTCGGTGAACTTCACGGCGTTGGCGAGCAGGTTGACCATCACCTGGCGGAGACGGGTGACGTCGCCCGAGATGCCGTCGGGGATCGCCGGGTCGATCAGGAACGCGAGTTCCAGGCCCTTGCGGGCGGCGGGTTCGGTGACGAGGTCGAAGGCCGACTCGACACACGCCCGCAGGTCGAAGGGTGCCACTTCCAACTCGAGGCGGCCGGCGTCGATCTTGGAGAAGTCGAGGATGTCGTTGATGATCCCGAGCAGCGACTCGCCACTGGAGCGGATGATCTCGGCGAACTCCCGCTGGCGCGGCTGCAGGTCCGTGTCGAGGAGGAGCCCGCTCATGCCGATCACGGCGTTCATCGGCGTGCGGATCTCGTGGCTCATCGTCGCCAGGAACGACCCCTTGGCCTCGTTGGCCTCCTGCGCGAGCCGTGTCTGCTCCTCCAGGCGGCTGAAGAGGTTGGCGTTCGAGACGGCGATCGACGCCTGTTCGGCGAAGACCTGCAGGATGCGGCCCTGGTGCGGCTCGAACGGACGAACCTCGGCCCGGCTCACGTTCAGCACTCCGTACGGTGACCCGTCGACGATCAGCGGTGCGGCGACCAGGCTGCGGACCGGGCGGTCGACACCGTCCCCGGTGACGACGTCGCTGGCGTCGTCGACGAACAGCAGACCGTCGAACGTCGTGTCGGCCGGAATTGCATAGCGATGGCCGAGCCGCCCCTGGTTGATGCCCCCGGAGACCGCGGTGATCACGACCTCGTCGCTCTCGATCAGGGCGATCGAACCGCCGTCGCACTCGCAGAGTCGCGCCGCCTGCTCGACGATGCCGTCGAACACGGCCTGGAGGTTGCCGGGGTTGGAGCTGATCAGCTGCAGGACTTCGCTGGTGGCCGTCTGCAGCTCCAACGACTCGGACAACTCGGCGTTGCGTTCCTCGATCTCGCGCAGTAGCCGGGCGTTGTCGACGGCGATCGCTGCCTGGTCGGCGAACGTCTCGAGCAGGGTGATCTCGTCGTCGCTGTAGCCGCCCGGCTCGGGCCGGGTGAACGCCACCGCTCCGATGGCCACGCCGCCGCGCATCATGGGCACGGCGAGGGCGCTGCGATGGGCGAGGCGCCGTGCCGGTGACGTCGCGTACGCTTCGCCGGACTCGTCGTCCCAGTCGCGGACGTGGACCGCTTCGCCGCGGAGGACTGCGGCGCCCGTCACCGACGTCTCGTCGATCGGAAGACGACGAGCGCCCACGTTGTCCGGATCGACCGGAGTCGGCCCGGCGACTGCACTCAGCAGCAGGCCGTCGTCCTCGCGGACGAGGACCAGCGCTCCGGTGCCTTGGCACAACCGGTCGGCGTGGTGGGCGACCATGTCGAACACGGGCTGCAGGTCGAGGCGGGCCTGGCTGACGGCGTCGAGCACCTCGGTCATGGCGGTCTGGCGTTCGAGGGCGGCGTCGAGGTCGTTGAACAGCTTGGCGTTGGCGACCGCAATTGCTGCCTGATCGGCGAACGCCTGCATGATCGGCGCGACCTTCGGATCGAACGGTCGTACCTCGGAGCGCGTCAGGTTGAGGTTGCCGATCCATTCGCCGTCGAGCATGAGGGCGACGCTCGCGAAGCTGTGGAGATCGGGGAGATCCTTGGCGACCTGAACGCCGACCGGGTCCCGAACGTCTTGGAAGTCGTCGAGGAAGACCGGTTCGCGGGCGTCGCGCGCCCGGCGGTTGATCGTCTGCTCGGCGACGAACTCCCGGCCCAAGAGGGACTCCGTTCCTTGCCAGCGAGCGGTGGTTTCCGCTTCGACGCGAAGGACGTCTCCATGTCGGAGGAGCAGTGTTCCGAAGTCTGCGTCACAGAGCGCCGCAGCCCTCTCGGCGATTCCTTCCAGCACGGTGGTCAGGTCGCCAGGATTGGCGCTGATCAACCGCAAGATGTCGGACGTGGCGGTCTGCAGCTCGAGCGACTCGGAGAGTTCGGTGTTGCGCTCTTCGATCTCGCGGAGCAGGCGGGCGTTGTTGACGGCGATCGTGGCCTGGTCGGCGAACGACTCGAGGAGTGCGATCGTCTCGTCGCTGTAGCCGCCGGCAGTTTCCCGTGTGAACACGATGGCGCCGAGGGCCTGGCCTTCGCGCATCATGGGTACGGCGAGCCCGCTCTGGTGACCGTGCGCGAGCGCCGGGGAGTTCGGGTAGTTGGCAAGCGCCCACTCCCGGGTCCACTCAGGGATGTGGATCAGTTCACCCCGCTCGATCGCAGCCCCCGTCACCGTCGTTCCGTCCAACGGGTATCGGGTGACCTCGGTGTCGATCGGCGAGGGACCGGCCACGGCGGCGATGAAGAACTCGTCACCATCGCGCAGGGTGACCACGGCGCCGGTGCCGTCCGCGAGCCGATCGGCGTGGTGGGCGATGCTCGCGAAGACGGGTTGCAGGTCGAGCCGGGCGGTGCTGACGGCGTCGAGCACGTCGGTCATGGCGGTCTGGCGTTCGAGGGCGGCGTCGAGGTCGTTGAACAGCTTGGCGTTGGCGACGGCGATGGCGGCCTGGTCGGCGAACGCCTGGAGGATCGTTCCGGTGGAACGGTCGAACGGACGAAC
>JAWLFC010000078.1:0-14759 GCA_041685755.1 Ilumatobacteraceae bacterium | reverse complement strand
GAGCAGCCAGGTGCCGTCGGGCGCCAACGCCTCGCCGATCGCGTGGATCATCCCCTGCGGGTCGGTCATGTCGTGGATGCAGTCGAACGTCGTCACGAAATCGACGCTGTGATCGGCCGGCAGCGGCTCGACCCGCGGGTCGACGAAGCGGACGTTGGTGGCGTTGTCCTCCCGGCGCCGATGCTCGGCCCGTTCGAGCGCGTACTGGGAGATGTCGTAGCCGACGAACGTGCTGTTCGGAAACGCCTCGGCCATCAACAGCACCGCTCCCCCGGCACCACAGCCCACGTCGGCGACGGTGATCCCGTCCTCCAACCGCTCGACGATGCCGTCGAGCGCCGGGAGCACGGTCGGGATCAGGTGATGGCGATTCCACGGCTCGAAGCTGCGCTCGATGCCGACCGCACCTTCGGGGCCGTGGCTGTCGTAGTCGTGGCCCACACCCGTGGTGAAGCTCTCCGGCATCACCTCGAGCGCCGCCATGGTCTGCGGGAACCGGTGGAACATCCCCATGCCGAACGCCGGATGGTCGGGGGTGGCGAGTACGGCGGTCGCCTCGGGGGTGAGCCAGAACCGCTCGGGGTCGGCCTCGACGTCGACGGCGACCAGCCTGGCTGCCGCCTGGTTGTAGGCCCACTCACGAACCCACCGCTCGGACAGCCCGGTGCGCTCGGCGAGCTCGTCGGACGTGAGCGGCGTGTCCGCAGCGGCCATCGCCGCGTACAGACCCAGCCGGTCGCCGAGGTGGATCATCCCGGCGGTGACGGCACCGTTGAGCTGGGTGAACACCGAGAACGAGTAGAGCTTGAGGCGGTCGGGATCGGCGACGTCGGTCATACCCCGACGGTAGAGCCTGCGGCCCGGCGCCGTCTCAGCGAGTGCGCTCGTCCGGTCCCAGGTGCTCGAGGTTGCTCAGCTTCGACAACCCGAAGCTGAAGCCGTCGTCGAACTCGAGTGCCTCGACGCGGCTGACCGACGTGTGGCCGAGCACGAAGCGATCCCACTCCCACGGCACCGGTTCGAGGCCGAGCAGGTGGGCGATCGTGACCGAGTTGGTGCCGGCATGGGCGATCAGGGCGATACGGGCGCCCGGCTCGGTGATCTGCCAGACGGGCAGGTCCATGTCGGTCCGCACGACCCCGCGGGCGGCGAGGAACTCCGTCACACCGGCACGGATACGCGCCACGAAGTCACGCATCGACTCGCCGCCGTTCAAGCCGTGCCAGCGCTCCTCGGCCCTGCGGCCGCGCAGTTCGGCATAGGCCTCGGCGGCCTTCTCGGCCGGTGAGCCGTGCCACAGCGGGTCGCGGATCTCCTCGAGCCACGCGTCGATGACCTCGTCGCGGCCGAGCGCCTCGAGGAGCGGCGCGGCGGTCTGGCGGGCTCGTACGAGCGGCGACACGAGGATCTCGTCGAAGTGCTCGTCGAGCATCCACTTGGCGAGCAACTCGGCCTGGCGACGGCCGAGATCGGTCAGCGGCGGATCGACGACCGCCAGGCCGTCGCGCACCCACTCGGGTTGTCCGTGGCGGATCAGCACGATCTCCATGGACACCCACCCTACGGCCGTTGCACCAGGGGTCAGACCCCTGCTGCAACCAGACCCCTGCTGCAACGGCGATAGCTTGCGGCGCAGTGACGAACGACACCGGTGCCGCCCCGGGTTGGTACGCCGACCCGATGGGTCGCTACGACCACCGGTTCTTCAACGGGCGGAGCTGGACCTCCGACGTGGCGAGCGACGGGCAGCGCTTCGTCGACCCACTCGGGATCACACCGACACCCGGTGCGGGGACCTCACGGACCAACCCGGGCATCGCGGTGGCGTCGATGGTGCTCGGCATCGTCGGCATCTCGCTCGCGTGGGTGCCGTTCCTCGTGGCGCTCGGTCTGCTCGCCGCCGTGCTCGCCATCGCGTTCGGGATCGTCGGGCTGCGACGAGCCAGGCGCACGGGTGCCAACCGATCCTTCGCCGTGATCGGGCTGGCGACCGGAGCAGGCGCCCTCGTCGTCGCCATCGCCGGCGTGGTGCTGACGATGGCGGTCCTCGACGCCTGGGACGCCTACCTCGACCCGGCGCCGAACGAGGCCGCCGTGGTGGAGTGCGACCAGCAGGGAACTCGGGCGACGATGACCGGCGAGTTGACCAACCTCGGTGACGCCGTCGCCGACTTCAACGTCGAGGTCGGATTCGTCCGGCCCGGAACCGACAACGCCCGGCGCACCGAACGGGTGGCGGTCGACGACGTCGGCCCCGGCGACACGGTCGAGTTCGAGGCGCAGGCCCAGGTGGGCGAGGACGAGATCGACTGCGTCGTGCTCGGCGTCGACGGCCCGCTGCCCTTCGGCCTCGTCGTCGACTGATCGGCCTCCCGCCGGCTCACACCGTCGTCGCCGACACCCAGGCCTCGTACAGCCGGCGGTACCGGCCGTCGCGGGTGATCAGCTCGTCGTGGTGGCCGTCCTCGACGAGCCGGCCGTGGTCGAGCACCAGCACCCGATCGGCGCGTGCCGCCGTCGACAGGCGGTGGGCGATGGCGATCGTGGTCCGTGACGCCGCGAGCCGCTCGAGGGCGCGGGCGATGCGGACCTCGGTCAGCGCGTCGACCGACGAGGTCGCCTCGTCGAGGATCAGCACGTCGGGATCGGCGAGCCCGGCCCGCAGCAGGGCGACGAGCTGTCGCTCCCCCGCCGAGAGCTGGTCACCGCGTTCGCCGACCCGCGTCTGCAGGCCGTCGGGCAGCGAGTCGACCCAGTCCTGCACGCCGAGGTCGGCGACGACGCGTTCGACGTCGCGCAGCTTCGCCTCGTCGGAGACGAAGGCCACGTTGGCGGCCACGGTGTCGTCGAACAGGAACGGTTCCTGCGACACGACGACCAGTCGGCTGCGCAGTTCGGCCCTGGCCACCCGGGTGAGCGGGACCCCGCCGAGGTCGATCTCGCCGATCGTCGGGTCGGCGAACCTGGCGATCAGACGGCCGAGCGTGGTCTTGCCCGAACCGGTGGCACCGACCATCGCCACCTGCTGACCGGCCGGGATCGTGATGTCGAGATGCTTCAGCACGGCTGCATCGGCCGACGAGTCACTGCGGCTCCGGTAGGCGAAGGTCACGTCACGGATGTCGACCTGCAGGCGACCCTCGGGGAGCGGGATCGGGTCATCGGGCTCCGGCGGGCCGATCGGCATGTCGAGCACCGAGAGCACCCGACGCAGGCCGGCGACGGCCATCTGGGTCGTGTCGATCACCTCGGTGAACTCGGCGATCGGCTCGAGGAACCGGTAGGTGAGGAAGATGAAGCCCACCAGGGCACCCGACGTCAACCCGCTCGCCGGCCCCAGCCACACGCCGACACCGACGACAGCGCACACGGTGAGCGCCGAGAACACCTCACCCGACGGGAACAGGAACGCCCCGTACCGGGCGGCGCGGATCTGGGCCTTCGTCTTGGTCTCGACGGCCTCGGCGACCTCGACGCGCATCTTCTCACCGGCACCGTAGACCCGGATCGTGGGGGCACCGGCGACCACCTCGGCGACGGCGCCGAGCATCTGGCCGTTGCCGTGGCGGGCGTCGTCGTAGGCGACGAGCAACCGCGCCTGGACGACGCGCAGGACGAACACCAGCGGCAGCGCCACCACGAACGCCACCAACGCGAGCTGCCAGTTGATGGCGAGCATCACCGCGGCGACGATCAGCATCAGCGTGCCGTCGACGAGCCACGCCAAGCCGCCCCACTGGAAGAAGCGGGCGAGGGTCTCGATGTCGCTGGTCACGCGTGCGACCAGCCCGCCGCGCCGCTCGTCGTTGTGGTCGGCGAGGCTGAGCTGGTGGATGTGACTGATCAGACGGACGCGGAGGTCGTGCAGCGCCCGCTCGCTGCGGACCCCGAGTCGCATCGCCGCCTGGCGGAACGCGACGCCCGACACGATCACGGCGACCGCGGCGAGGATCGCCATCTGGACGATCACGTCCATCCGGACCTGCTCGTCGGTGAGCCCGCGGTCGATCGCCTGCTGGATGAGGAGCGGCACCACGACCCGTCCGCCGGCCCCGAGCGCCGCGAAGAGCCAGGTGACCCCGAGTCCCTGGCGCAGCACGGGAGCGGTCCGCAACCCGCGGCCGATCGTACGAACCGCCGAGTCCTGGTTGATCGGGGTCATCGTGCCGGCCTTGGCGGCCAGCGTCGGATCGATCGTGCTCACGCGCCACCTCCGGCCGACATCGACGGGTCCGGCACCACCGGAGCGACCGGCTCGGCACGGTCGGCCTCGAACGCCTCGACGAGTTCGCTGTAACGCGGTGTGGTGCGCATCAGCTCGGCGTGGGTGCCGTGGGCGGCGACCCGACCGCCGGCGACGAACACGACGTCGTCGGCGAGCGCGATCGTCGAGGGGCGCGACGCGACCATCAGCACCGACGCCGACGCCAGGTGACGGCGCAGGTTGTCGAGCACGACGGCCTCGGTCGACGGATCGAGCGCCGAGGTGGTGTCGTCGAGCACGAGCAGCGTCGGCCGACGCACCAGCGCTCGGGCCAGAGCGAGGCGCTGGCGTTGACCGCCGCTCAGGCTCACTCCGCGCTCGCCGACCACCGTGTCGAGCTGCTGCGGCAGCCGTTCGACGAAGTCGGTGGCGGCGGCGAGCTCCAGGGCGTGCCAGATCTCGTCGTCGCCGTACGCCTCGCCCAGCTCGATGTTCTCGCGGACCGTGCCGCCCATCAGGAACGCCTCCTGGAACACGATGCAGCGCGGCCCCCGGTGCAACCCGACCGTCCCCGTCGACGGCGCGATCAGGCCGATGGCGAGCTGCGCCATCGTCGACTTGCCTGCCCCGGTCGGGCCCACGAGCGCGGTGACGTTCCCGGCCGGCAGCGCCAGGTCGACGTCGTGGAGCGTCGGCGGCCCTCCGTCGTCGTGGGCGAACGACACCCGGTCGAACACGATGCCGAACTCGGCCGGCGGCTCGACGATCCGGTCGAGCGGATCGGGTTCGATCGGTTCGTCGAGCACCGTCCGGATCCGGTTCCACGCCGAGATCGACCGTGGCAGCTCCGAGAGCGTGAAGCCGATCAGGCGCAGCGGGAACACCAGCAACGTGAACAGGAAGATCACGCCGGTCATCTCGCCGATGGTGATGTCGCCGGAGCGCACCCGGAACGCGCCGATCACGACGAGCAGGATGTTCGTGAGCGACGGGATCACGTCGAGGAGCGCCTCGAACCAACTCCGCAGGGCGAGTGCACGCACCCGTGAAGCTCGGACCCGGTCGGCGAGCCCGGCGAGACGCTCGGTCTCGCGTCCCTCGGCGCCGTAGGACTTGACGACCTGTACGCCCTCGAAGCTCTCGTGGACCCCGGCGGAGAACTCGCCGAGCTGGTCCTGGGCTCGGGTGAAGTGCTCTGACACCGAACGTTCGTAGACGACGTTGGTGAACACCAGGAGCGGGAACACGACCACCGCCACCAACCCGAGCGGCGGATCGATCCACAGCATCCACACCGTGGAGACGATGACCATCATCACCGTTCCCGAGGCGAACGGAATCGGCGCCAGGACACTCACGGTCGATTCGCCGTCGACGCCGGCCCGGGCGACGAGGTCGCCGTCGGGCCGCCGATCGTGCCAGCTGAGCGGCTGCTCGAGGTAGCGCTCGACGACGTCGTTGGTGAGCGTCTGCGCCACCCGCCACATCGTGATCGACGCGTAGCTGCGCCGGATGACGATGGCGATCGCCCGCAACACACCGATGCCGAGCACGAGGCCGACGCCGGCGACGAACGTGGCGCCGGCGAGATCGTCGTCCTCGAAGCGCGGCAGCACGACGTTGTCGACGACCCAACTGATGGCGAAGCTCGACGCCACCGTCAGCACCGCGAACACTGCGGCGCCGGCGACGGCGATCGCGAACAAGCGTGGCTGCATCCTGATCATCGAGCCGATGAAGCGGGCGTTGCGCCGGGCGTGACCGAGCGCGCCGACGGAGGACGTCGGCGTCTCGTCGTCGGTTCCCCCTCGTTCGCTCACGCGACGTTTCTACCAGCGAGCCCCCGCCATATCGTCAACGATTGTGAACCACGAGGCACCGCCCGCCGACGACGCCGCCGCCCGGCACGAGGAGGTCCGTCGCGCAGCCGGCGACATCCCCGGTCCGTGGCGCCGCTCGCCGATCCGCAAGGTGGTCATGGCGCTCGGATTCGTCGGGTTCGTGGCGTTCTGGGTGTGGGCGCTGTTCTTCGCGTCCAAGGAGGCGATCAACAAGATCGAGGACCGCGCCTGGGCCGAGCGCGCCGAGGCGATCTGCGCCACCTACGACATCGAGATCCGCGCCCTCGACGCCCAGTCGTCGCCCGACCTCGGCGTGCGCGCCGAACTCGTGCGGACCTCCACGAACCTGCTCTCCGACATGCTCGACGAGGTGACGGCGGTCGCACCGGCCGACGAGAAGGGCCAGGCGATCGTGCCGCTGTGGGAGGCCGACTACCGCACGCTGCTCGCCGACCGGTACCGCTACGCCGACCAGCTCGAGAGCGGCCAGGACGGCCCGTTCACCGAGACCGCCGTCGAGGGCGTCCCGATCACCGAGCGGATCGAGACCTTCGCCGGCGACAACGAGATGGACAGCTGTCGCCCGCCGCGCGGCTCGATCATCTGAACGACTCGCTCACTCCGGCGGCTCGCCCAGGCGGCGGATGACCCGGGCGGGCACGCCGGCGGCGACGCAGTGGTCGGGGATCTCCCCCGTGACCACGCTGTTGGCACCGACCACCACATGACGTCCGATCCGTGCCCCCGGGAGCACGACCGTGCCGTGCCCGAGCCACGATCCGTCCCCGATCGAGACGGGTCGCTCCGGCATCACCTGCTTCGAGATGGGGAGCGACAGATCGGCATAGCCGTGGTTCTGATCGGTGATGTAGACGTGGTGGCCGGTCCACACGTCGTTGCCGATCACGATCTCGAGGTGGCCGACGATGCCACTGCCCTTGCCGATCAGACAGCGGTCACCGATGTCGATGACCGTGTCGGACACCATCTCCTGACCGGGGATCATCCCGGCCGACAGGCTGATCTGCGGCCCGAACATCGTCCCGTCGCCGATGTGGATGTACTGCTCGTTGAAGATCGCGTTCGGCGGGAAGCAGATCACGCTGCCGTGACCGAAGTGTCCGAATCGCCGTCCTCGCCGCGTGTCGGGGCCGATGGCACCGAGTTCCACCGCCGCCTCCCAGGTCCGCATCACGGCGTCACCAGCTGCGCGCTTGACTGCGGTGCGGCACCGCTGTGCCAACGTGTCCGGGACCGGCGGGCGATGCAGCACGAGCCACGACGCTACTTCGCGGTGCTGGGCGCGCCCCACCGCTGATCCCTACAGTGGCCCGATGGCAGCCACTGCGCCCGGCGATGAGCGAACCACGGTGTCGCCGGTCGGATCGATCACCGACGTCGACGGCATCCGTGTCGGGCACCATCAGCGCATCGGTCGTGGCTGGCAGACCGGCACGACGGTCGTGTTCGCTCCCGACGGAGCCACACCGGGCGTCAGCGTCCGCGGTGGCGGGCCCGGTACGCGCGAGACCGACGCACTCGCGCCCCAGAACCTCGTGCAGCGCATCCACGCCGTGACCCTCACCGGCGGCAGCGCCTACGGGCTCGCCTCGGCCGACGGCGTGGTCGCCTGGCTGGAGGAACGGGGCCTCGGTTTCCCGGTCGGCCCACCGAGCGAACCGGCCGGTGTGGTCCCGGTCGTTCCGGCGGCGGTGGTGTTCGATCTCGGCCGCGGGGGCCGCTTCGCCAACCGTCCCGATCCCGCGTTCGGTCGCCGGGCGATCGCCGCTGCCCGGCAACGGCCCCGAGCATGGGGGTCGATCGGCGCCGGCACCGGGGCGCAGGCGGGTGGGCTGCAGGGAGGCGTCGGCACGGCCAGCACGGCGTTGACGGTCGTGCGGCCCGACGGCACCCACGGCCGAGTCGTCGTCGGCGCTCTCGCCGTCGTCAACGCCAACGGCTCCCCCGTCGACCCGGCGACCGGACTCCCGTGGGAAACCGACGGGTTCGCGCTCGGTCGGCCGACGCGGGTCGAGCGATCAGCGGTGGTGGAGGCGCTCGGTGGCCAGGCCGAATCGAGCCTCAACACCACGATCGGCGTCGTCGCCACGTCGGCCGCGCTGACGAAGACGGAGACGACCAAGCTCGCCGACGTGGCCCACGACGGCCTCGCCCGGGCGATCCGGCCGGCGCACTCGATGTTCGACGGCGACACGGTGTTCGGCCTCGCCACCGGCGAGGCCGACCTGGGCGACGCTCCTGCCGCGATGCGTTCCGCGGAGTCCCGTCAGCGGCTCGTGAACCAGGTGCTGACGGCGGCTGCCGACACCTTCGCGGCTGCCTGCACCCATGCCGTGCTCGCAGCGAGCCGGGTCGGTGACGCACCCGCCTACCGTGATCTGTGCCCGTCGGTAGGGTGAGCGCCGTGACCGAGATCGCCACGGCGCCGGCTCGGATGCGGGCGTGGTCGCGCGAGGTACGGCGTTCGGACCGGACGGTGGCGCTGGTCCCGACGATGGGTGCGCTGCATCGCGGTCACCTCAGCCTCGTCGAACACGCCCGGTCGCTCGCCGATGCGGTCGTCGTGTCGATCTTCGTCAATCCACTGCAGTTCGGGGAGTCGTCCGATCTCGAGAACTACCCCACCCCGATCGACGACGACCTCGCCGCGTGTCGGTCGGCGGGGGTCGAGGTCGTGTACGCACCGACGGTGGCCACGATGTACCCGAGCGGTTTCGACACACGCGTCGTGCCCGGCTCGCTCGCGACGACGATGGAGGGCCGGAGCAGGCCCGGACACTTCGAGGGCGTGGCCACGGTCGTGACCAAGCTGCTGGCGACGGTCGAACCCGATCTCGCCGTGTTCGGCATGAAGGACTACCAGCAGCTCGCCATCGTGCGCCGACTGGTGCTCGATCTCGATCTCGGTGTCTCGATCGTCGGAGCCCCGACGGTGCGCGAGCCCGACGGCCTGGCGCTGTCGAGCCGCAACCGTCGCCTCACGGCCGAGAACCGCACCGCCGCCACCGCGATTCCCCGCGCCGTCGCCGCCGCCGTCGAGCACGCCCGCTCGTCAGCGGCGACCGTCGACGGCATCGTCGACGCCGCTCGGGCGGTCCTCGAGTCCGAGCCACGCGCCACCGTCGACTACGTGAGCGTGTTCGACGCCGACACCCTGCACTCGCTCGATCGCCTTCGAGCCGACGATCGCCGACCAGGGCGTTGCCGCATCGCCGTCGCCGCTCGCTTCGGCGATGTCCGCCTGATCGACAACGCCGACCTGTTCGACGCCTGACGACTCCTCGAGGAGGCGGTCGGTGACGCCGGTGAGCACGAGCAGGAGGACCGCACCGTTGAACAGCGCGTGGGCCACGATCGACGGCCCGATCCGTCGCAACAGTGCTGCCGCTGTTCCGAACGCCAGCCCGACGCCCGTCAGCACGATCACGAGACCGGCGTTGCCGGCTCCCCGGATCGGGTCGACGTGGGCGACGCCGAACAGCACCGCCTGCACGGCGATGGCACTCGGCCACGACAGCCGGCTGCGCAGCGACCGCAGGACCACGCCGCGGAAGACCATCTCCTCGACGATCGGCGCCGCGATCACAGCGGTCACGACGATCGCCACGACGTAGGTCCGATCGATCGACGCGTTCTCGATCGCTTCGGTGTTGTTGGCGATCGGGACACCCAGCGCGGTGACGAGCAGCGCAGCGGCGACCTGGCTGCCGACGGCGGCGAGCCACACGACCGGCCCCCACCCGAGGTCCGCCCAGCGGGGGGTGAGGCCGATGTCGGGGCCGAGACGACCGGTTCCCCACCGCCGGCTGGCGAAGCGACACCACCACAACGAGGGCCCGTAGCCGATCGCCGCGAGCAGCGCGACATAGACCGGAAGCGGCCAACCGAGATCGACCACGGCGTCGAGGAGGAACTTGGACCCGACGAGCGACGTGGTCAGCACCACGATCGCCCCCACGGCAGCCTCGATCGGCAGCGGCGTCGGCGCCGGCTCGGCCACCAGGTACGCCGTACCGGGAACCGGCGGGGGAAGTGGGCGGCTCACATCGGTCTCACGGGGTGTCGGGGGAACGTCACGGGGAGATCACGGGGAGATCAAGGTGTCGGCAAGGTCGCTCGAACTCGCTCAAGACCGTATCGGCGGGGGTCGATCCCTCTTCGTATCCGTCCGTCGAACGGGAGCGACCCCGATCAATGATCTCACCACGTACAACACTGCGCAGGGTCTTCGCGGTCGCCGTCGTGCTCGCATCGATCGGTCTGGTCGGCAGTGGCGGCCCCGGCAGGGTCGCGGAGGCCGCAGGGACTCCCGACTCGGACTGGCTCGGCATCGTCAATGTCTACCGGGCACAGTCGGGGCTCGCCCCGGTCACCGCCGAGCCGTCCTGGTCGACCGGTGCCCGCAACCACTCCTGCTGGATGCTCCTGAACGGCATCGCCCACGACGAGCCGCTCGGCACCCCCGGCTACACCAGCAGTGGTGACGTCGCCGGCAACAGCGGCAACGTCGCCGTGTCGAGCGACCCGAACGCGTCGGCTCGGCGCCACGTCGATCTGTGGATGACCGGTCCGTTCCACGCCATCGGCATCCTGCGACCGTCGCTGGCGCGGTCCGGCTTCGGCCTGTGCTCGAGCCCACCCAACGAGTCGCGAACGGCGTGGAAGTCCGCAGCGACACTCGACGTCATCCGCGGGATCGACCGCAGGGTCCCCGAGCGGGCGACACCGGTGCTCTTCCCCGGTGACGGCTCGACGACCAGCCTGACGCGCTTCATCGCCGAGTCACCCGACCCGCGCACGTTCTGCGGTTGGAGTGGCCGAAAGGTCGGTCTGCCCCTGATCGCCATGATGCCGGCCGGGGTCAGCTCGGCGAACGCCAGCCTCAGCGGTCCGAACGGACCGATCCCGACCTGTGTGCTGCATGCCGGCAACACCTCGGGCCTGGCACGTGACATCCTGCGCGGCGACGACGCCGTCGTCGTCGTCCCGGCGGCACCCTTGACGGCGGGGACGTACCGGGCATCGGTCCGCTCGACAGGAGGCAACGCCGACTGGTCGTTCACGGTCGACCCGAACGCCCCGCTCACCGTGACCGAACCTGCCCCCGGTGTCTCGCGGCCTCTGGCCGCCGGCGCCGGTTTCCAACCGATCACGCCGTTCCGCTTCGCCGACTCCCGCATCGGACAACGCCTGCAGACCCTTCGGGCGGGCAAGGAGGTCCGCATCCGCGTCGCGGGCACGACCGCCATCCCGACCACGGCGACCGCCGTGAGCGCCAACTTCACGGTGACGGATGCTCGGAACTCCGGCTTCCTCACCGCCTACAACTGCCTCGACGGTGTTCCCACGGTGTCGACGCTCAACTACCGCAGGGGCAGCTCGGCGTCGAACCAGTCGATCGTCCCGCTCGACCGCGGCGACCTGTGTGTCTACTCACTGCACGACGCCGACGTCATCATCGACGTCAACGGCTTCGTCGCCCCGTCGGGAACCGAGGTCTTCACCCCCGTGAAACCCGCCCGACTCCTCGACACCAGGAAGAACACGCCGCTGCGGCCCTTCACCCGACGGACCGTGCGCGTCACCGGCGGGGCGAGCCCGGCACCGTCGGGAGCGACCGCCGTCGCCGTCAACCTCGTCGGCGTGAAACCAGCCAGCAACGGCTGGATCCGCGCGTTCCCGTGCCATCTCCCCGAACCGAACGTGTCGTCGGTGAGCGCCCGTGCCGGACTGGTCACGGCGACCTCGGTGATCGTCCCCATCTCGCCGGACGGCACCATCTGTCTCAACTCGATGATGAGCACCGACGTCGTCATCGACATCACCGGCTGGTTCGGATCGGGTCCCGGTCTCGACTTCGTGCCGGTCGACCCGATCCGCCTCGCCGACACGCGTTCGTTCCTGGCCGGACTGAACCCCCGTCGGGACGGCCAGATGTTGCGCGCCGGTCAGGTCCTGGAGGTGCCGGTGGCCGGCGTCCGGGGCGTACCGGCGGACACGACGGGCGTCTCGGTCAACCTGGTCGCGCTGGGAGCCCGTTCGCCGGGGTGGTTGCGCGTCGTTCCGTGTGGCTCGTCGTCGAACGTCTCGACGATCAACTTCGCCTCGCCGGCCCCGATCGCCAACGGCTCCAACGTCAAGCTGGGTCCGAAGGGTTCGGTCTGCGTGGTCGGCATGACGACGACGCACGTGATCGTCGACATCACCGGAATCTGGAGTTAGCGCGTCACCGTCGCACCGAGTGATCGCTCACGGTCGCGCGGTAGCGGACGGTGTGGATCCCGTCACCCGACAAGATGCCGCCCCGGCCGAGCGCCCGGCCGTGCTGCCAGTTCGAGAGGCCGAGTTCCGGCGCATCGAGGGCGTACTGGCCGTCGACCCACCGGGTGAACCCGTCACCGACGAACGGGGCGTCGACCGCCGCGTAGAACCGATCGTGCTCGACCTGGTCGGCGCTGATCAACGACGCCACGAAGCGTGGGCTGTACCGGTTGCAGAGCTCGACCGCCTCGTCGACGGTGTCGACCACGACCAGGGTCACCTCCGGCGAACGCTCCCACTCCCACTCGGTGGCGAGTTCGGACTCGGGGAGGCTCGACACTGCGGGCTCGTCGACCGATCCGGCGGCTCGCTCGACGGTGACGACCTGCTCGAAACGCTCCGGCGGTACGGCCGCTTCGCCGCCCTCGACGACGTGCAGTCGCGCCGGCGCCCCGCAACGGGCAGCTGCGTCGTCGAGGCCTGCCAGAAATGCACTGACCTGGGTGTCGGCGTGCGCCCGCAGCACCGTGCACACGTTGAGCGTGTTGCACACCTTGCGGTCGAGCGAGTTGGCGACGGCAGCGCGGACGACGGCGGGGTCGGCCGACGCGGCAAGCACCATCCACGCCCCGCCCGTGCCGTGCAGGCTGACCGGGATGCCGGACTGCGAGGCGACGGCGCCGAGTTCGCCGACCGCGGCGCCCGACCCGCGCGCCACCGCGAGCGCGACACGGCGATCGCTGAACAGGGCATGACCGGCGGCACGACTGGCCGAGTCGACCAGCCCGACCAGGCCGTCGGGCAGACCCGCCTCGTGCAGCGCCGGTTCGAGGGCATGAGCGACGATCGCGCGTGCGGTGCCCAGGGCGTCGGAGCCGATCCGGAACACCACGGCGTTGCCGGTGCGCACGACCCCGCAGGCATCGGCGAACACGTTGGGCCGACCCTCGAAGACGAAGCCGACGACGCCGAGCGGCGCCCGGTCGGCCTCGACCGCCCACCGGTCGTGTTCGACGCGTCGGACCAGGCCCGAGCGCCGGCTCGGCGAGTCACGCCAGCCCCGGAGGCCGGCGACCATGTCGGAGCGCATGCGCTCGTCGAGCACCAGCCGGGTCGTCGAACGGCCCCGACGACGGGCGTCGTCGACATCGGCGGCGTTGGCCGCAGCGATCGGAGCGAAGACGTCGTCGTCGTCGAGGGCGCGGGCGAACCGGTCGAAGAAGTCGGAGATCGCGTCGTCGTCGCAGCTCGCCAGCGCCCCGAACGCGTCGTGCGCCCGGTCGACGGTGGTGGCGACCACGTCGTGGACGCTGCGGGGGACGTGGAGCAGCGCTCCCGTGGTCTGCACGACGACCAGACGATCACCGGGACGGAATGCCTCCGCCAGTTCGCCGTCGACCACTGCCGACCGATCACCGCCGAACGGGATCTCCTGACCCACGCTCAGACGTTCGAGTGGTGCGATCCGGGGTCCCGCCGACATCGAAAGTAGCGTAGGCCCGTGACCCCGTCTCCGTTGTACTTCCGCCAGCTCCTGTCGGGCCGCGACTTCGCCGTCGGCGATCCGCTGGCGTCACAGATGGTCAACTTCGTGTACGTCGTCGGCGATCGCCGCACCGGCGAGTGCCTCCTGGTCGACCCGGCCTACGCGGTCGCCGAGCTGGTCGACCTCGTGGGCGCCGACGGCATGACGGTGACCGGAGCGCTCGCCACGCACTACCACCCGGACCACGTGGGCGGCTCGATGATGGGCCACACGATCGAGGGCATCTCGGAGCTGCTCGCGATCGTCGACTGCCCGATCCACGTCCAGCACGACGAGGTCGAATGGGTCACGAAGGCCACGGCGGTGTCGGCCGACCACCTCGTCGGCCACGGATCGGGCGACGTGGTGCGCGTCGGCAGCATCGACATCCGCCTCGTGCACACACCGGGCCACACCCCGGGAAGCCAGTGCTTCTTCGTCGACGACCGCCTGATCGCCGGCGACACACTGTTCCTGGAGGGGTGCGGGCGCACCGACCTGCCGGGCTCCGACCCGACGAAGATGGCCGAGAGCCTCCGCCGCCTCGCCGAGGTGCCCGACTCGACGATCCTGTTCCCGGGCCACCGCTACTCGATCGCGAGCAGCGCCACGATGGACATCGTCAAGGAGACGAACTTCGTGTTCCAGTGAGTCGACGATGCGCCGGGCACATCGTCGAGCTCAGCAGTCGTCCTTGGCGGGGATGACGATCTCGAGGCCGGGGTAGAACGCGTTGTAGCCGGGCGTGCCGGCATTGGCGGAGTCGAGGGCGTCGACGGTCACGTCGAACTTCTCCGCGACGGCCGTGCGTGTGGTGTCGCCCTCCTCGATCGTGTACGAGCCCGGCGCGCAGTTGTCGCCGGCGTCGGGGATCGTGGCGGCCGGCTCGGCACTGTCGGTGTCGGTG
>JAWLFC010000077.1:10581-14812 GCA_041685755.1 Ilumatobacteraceae bacterium | reverse complement strand
GCCGGGTGGTCGACTCGAAGGTGACGGGAACGTGAACGCTCGGTGACGCCGGCCCGCCCGCCCGGCGCCATCGGCTACCGTCCCGGCATCCGCCGCCGATCCAGGAGAATCACACCATGAGCTCACGCAAAGTCATCGCCGCGTGCGCAGCACTCGGCCTCGTCGTTGCCGCATGTGGCGATGACGACGATTCGTCCGACTCCGGCTCGGAGACCCCCGAGGACTGGCCCGAGGAGATCGTGTTCACCCTCACCCCGTCGCAGGAGACCGGCGGCCTGATCGAGACGGCCGAGCCGCTGGCCGACCTGCTCGCCGCCGAGCTCGGCGTCGACGTGACACCGCTGGTGCCGACCGACTACGCCGGCGTGATCGTCGCCCTCGAGTCAGGCCAGGCCCAGGTGGCGGGCGGTCTCGGCCCACGCCAGATGGTCCAGGCCGAAGAGCAGGCCGGAGCCGAGCTCATCCTCCAGGCCGAGCGCTTCGGCTCGCTGCTCTACGTCACCCAGTGGTTCACCAACGACCCCGACACGTTCTGCGACGACGAGCCGGTCGCGGACGAGGACGGCTTCCTGTTCTGCAACGGCGTGCTCGACGCCGCCGGCGCCGAGGACGGTCCGATCGGCGCCGACAAGCTGGCGCTGCTCGAGGGGCAGACCGTGTCGTTCGTCGATCAGGGATCGACCTCGGGCTATGCGATCCCGGCGCTGCAGCTGAGCGAGGCCGGCATCGACCCGATCGACGGGATCGACGGCCTCTTCGCCGGCGGTCACGACAGCTCGGTCCAGGCGGTGTACGACGGCGACGCCGTCGCCGGCGTGTCGTACAACGATGCGCGTGGCGAGATCGTCGAGATCTCGCCCGACGTCGGCGAGCAGGTCGTCGTGTTCGGCTGGTCGGGCCCCATCCCGAACGACGGGTTCGCCGTCGCCGGCGACCTCCCCGACTCGCTCGTCGAGGCGATCACCGACGCCTTCGTCGCCATCTCCGACACCGAGGAGGGAGCGACGCTCCTGTCCGAGCTGTACAACATCGACGACCTCGTGCCGGTCACGTCGAGCGACTACGACGTGATCCGCGAGCTCGAGACCGAGCTCGGCGACCTCCTCGAGTGACCGATCGCGCCGGCGTGCGGGTCGTGTCCGTCACGACCCGTATGCCGGTCGGCGTGTCCATGACAGGATGACGGCATGATCCGATTCGAGCAGGCGTCGGTCACCTACCCCGGCGGGGTCGAGGCCGTGAAGGGCCTCGACCTCACGATCGAACCCGGCGAATTCGTCGTGATCGTCGGCCTGTCCGGTGCCGGCAAGTCGACGCTGATCCGGGCGATCAACGGGCTCGTCCCGCTCACCTCCGGCCGCCTCGAGGTCAACGGCGTCCAGGTACCCGAACTCGGCCGACGTGAGCTACGCGACCTGCGCGGCGACATCGGCATGATCTTCCAGGGCTTCAACCTGGTCGATCGCACGACCGTGCTGCGCAACGTGTTGATGGGCCGCCTCCACGAGGTGCCCCTGTGGCGGACCCTCCTCGCGCGCTACACCCAGTCCGACATCGACATCGCGGCCCGTGCCCTCGCCCGCGTCGAGATCATCGAGAAGGCGTGGGTGCGGGCGAGCGACCTGTCCGGAGGCCAGCGCCAGCGCGTCGGCATCGCCCGAGCCCTCGCCCAGGAGCCGTCGATCCTGCTCGCCGACGAACCGGTCGCCTCGCTCGACCCCCCGACGAGCCACGTCGTCATGCGGTACCTCCAGCAGATCGGGCGGGAGCTGGGCATCACCGTGATCGTCAACCTCCACTTCCTCGACCTCGCCACCGCCTACGCCGACCGGATCATCGGATTGCGCGACGGTGCACTGGTCTTCGACGGTCCCGGCAGCGACTGCGACGCCCAGGTGTTCGAGGACATCTACGGCCGCAGCCTCACCGCCGACGACACGATGACCAAACACGCCGCGTTGTGACCGCCCCGAGCGCGACCGACCCCGACGCAGCAACGCTCGGCCGACAGGCACCGACGCTCCCACCGAAGCCCGGACCGTCGTGGTTCGCGATCGGGGGCACGATCGGCGCGATCGTGATGACCGTCGTCACCGCGCGCTCGGTCGGATTCTCCTTCGGCGACGTCTGGTCGAACCTCGGCCGCCCGAACTCGGTCATCGAGGGGGCGCTCAACCCGGACTGGGGCCAGATCTGGTCCGACCGATCGCGATCGGCCTTCCTCGAGACCCTGCAGCTCGCGGTGCTCGGCACGGTCGTCGGCGCGACCCTCGCCCTGCCCCTTGCGCTCTGGACGACCAGGTTCGGCAACCCCAACTTCTTCCTGCGCACCCTCGTGCGCAGCTTCAACAACGTCATCCGGTCGATCCCCGACCTGCTCTGGGCGCTGATCTTCGTCACCGCGGTCGGCATCGGTGCGCTCAGTGGCTTCCTCGCGCTCGTGTTCTTCTCGCTCGCGGTCACCACCAAGCTGACCTCCGACACCCTGGACGGCATCGACATGGGGCCGGTCGAGGCGGCCAACGCGAGCGGGGCAGGCCTCAACCAGATGCTGCGCACCGCCGTCGTCCCCCAGATCCTGCCGTCGTACGCCTCGTTCGTGCTCTACAACTTCGAACTCAACCTGCGCGCCTCGGCGGTGCTGGGCCTCGTCGGCGCCGGCGGCATCGGTGCTCGCATCGAGTTCTTCCGCGGCCGAGGCCAGTGGGAAGAGCTGTGGGGCCTCGTGTTCATGTTCTTCCTCGTCGTGCTGATCGTCGAGCGGATCTCGGTGTCGTTGCGCCGGAGGCTGGTGTGAGCACGCCGGTGCCCACCCTGCCGCAGAAGCCGGTCGACCGGTACAAGTGGTTCTTCACCGCCGGCGTCGTGGCCGTCACGCTCTGGTCGGCGCTGGGCCTCGACGCGAAGTGGAGCCGGCTGCTCGAAGCACCCGCCGACCTGTGGACCCTCGGCCGGCTCATGTTCACGAACATGGAGATCGCCGACCTCCCCGACCTCGCGGGGGCGATGTGGGAATCGGTGTCGATCGCATGGATGGGCACCCTGATCGCGTCGGTGTTCGCGATCCCGATGTCGTTCCTCGCTGCGGAGAACCTCGTGGGTCGGCCCGTCGCCTGGGTGACACGGCAGGTGTTCAACCTGCTCCGGGCGATCCCGGAGGTGATCCTCGCCCTCGTGTTCATCCCGGTGTTCGGCCTGACGCCGATGGCAGGGGTGATGGCGATCGGCGTCGGCTCGATCGGCACGCTGGGCAAGCTGTTCTACGAGATCATCGAGGGCATCAAGGACGAGCCCCTCGAGGCATCCGACGCCGTCGGGGCCTCCCGTCTGCAGCGTCTCCGCTGGGGCGTGCTCCCCCAGGTCTCCCCCGAGCTGGCGTCGCTCGTGCTGTACCGCTTCGAGGTCAACATCCGCGCCTCGGCGGTGCTCGGCGTCGTCGGCGCCGGCGGCATCGGCGGCGATCTCCAGCAGGCGCTGCTGTTCAAGGACTTCGGCACCGCCGGGCTCGGGCTGATCATCATCGTGGTCGGCACGATCGCCGTCGACACCGTGTCGGGCGCGGTACGGCGCCGGATCGTCTCGGGGCCGACCAGCGGACGCGGGAAGCACGCGGTGCGGTTCGCGGTCACCGCGCCGGCCTCCTGAGGTCTCGCGTCGTACCGCCGTCCTAGGGTCACCCCATGCGCATCGTCGACTGCACCACGTTCGTCATCGCCAACCCGCCGCCGCACTTCGGCGGGCGGTACTTCATCGTCGTGAAGCTCACGACCGACACCGGCGTCGTCGGCTACGGCGAGATCTACGTCGCGACGTTCGGGCCGCACACCGTGGCGGCGATGGTCGACGACGTCGCCGACCGCTGGGTGATCGATGCCGATCCGAACCGGATCGAGCTGCTCTGGCGTCGCATCTACTCGTCGGGGTACTCGTTGCGGCCCGATCCCACGCTGGTGGGGGTGATGAGCGGCATCGAGATGGCGTGCTGGGACATCGTCGGCAAGGACGCCGGCAAGCCGGTGTACGACCTGCTGGGCGGGCGGGTGCACGACCGCATCAGGACCTACACGTACCTGTACCCCGCCGACGGCCGACCCGACGTGTACACCGACACAGCACAGGCCGCCGAGCAGGCGGCGTTCGAGGTCGAGCGCGGGTTCACCGCGGTGAAGTTCGACCCGGCCGGGCCCTACACCGCGTTCGACGGACACCAGCCGAGCCCGGAGGACATCGA
>JAWLFC010000077.1:2765-10481 GCA_041685755.1 Ilumatobacteraceae bacterium | reverse complement strand
GCGGCCAACATCCAACTGGCAGCGACGCTGCCGAACCTGCTGATCGTCGAGGGCATCCAGGACTGGAGCGGCTTCCACGCCGAGCTGTTGACCACCCCGATCGAGTGGGAGGACGGCCACGTGATCCCATCTCGCGAACCGGGCCTCGGCGTCGAGCTGAACGAAGCCGTCGCCCTCGCGAATCCGTACCCCACCGACGGCGACCTCCACCTGAACATGGCTGTTACGCCAGGGGTCAGACCCCCGGCGTAACGGACACTGACGATGGCTGATCGCGAGCGTTACGCCGGGGGTCTGACCCCTGGCGTAACTATCGGAAGTCGCGGGATTGGACCGTGGCCGGCATGGGGAGGGGGGCGAGGTGCTCGGCGACGATGTTGACGACGCCTTCCGAGCGTTCGAGGCGGCCCCGGATGAGCATCGCCGGCGCTTCCCTCGCGACCTTGCGGAATCTCGCCCAACAGCCCCTCGAGACCACGACGTTGATCAGGCCGGTCTCGTCCTCGAGGTTGAGGAACGTGACGCCCTGCGCGGTCATCGGTCGCTGACGATGGGTGACCACGCCGGCCACCTGCACGATCGAGCCGGGCTCCGGATCCCACAGTTGCGACGAGGTCGACACGCCGAGCTTCGCCAGCTCCTCGCGCACGAAGACCGTCGGGTGACCATCGGGTGACACGCCGGTCGCCCAGAGGTCGGCGACCGACTCCTCCACCGGCGTCATCCCCGGCAGGCGCGGCGCGTCGTCACCCGTGATCACGCCCGGCAGACGACCGGGCCGCGACTGTGCCGTCGCCCCGACGGTCCACAACGCCTCACGCCGATCGAGCCCGAGACACTCGCCGAACAGCCCGCCGGTCGCCATCGCCTCCAGCTGTGCCAGCGTCAACGACGGCACCCGACGGACGAGGTCCTCGGTGTCGGCGAACAGCCCGTCGGCCGTGCGGACCGCTTCGATCTCCTCGGCCAGTTCGATGCCGATCCCGCGCACCGACCCGATCCCCAGGCGCACCGCCACGCCGTTGTGCGAGTCGGGGCACGGCTCCAACGTCGCCGCCGCCAGCGACGCGTTGAGATCCGGTGTGCGCACCATCACCCCGTGGCGGCGGGCGTCACGCACCAGCGTGTGCGGTGACCAGAACCCCATCGGCTGGGCGTTCAGCAGCGCCGCACAGAACGCCGCGGGCTCGTGGTACTTGATCCACGACGACGCGTACACGAGGTAGGCGAAGCTGACCGAGTGCGACTCGGGGAAGCCGTAGTTCGCGAACGCCTTCATCTTCGTGTAGAGCTCGTCGGCGACCTCCCCGGTGATCCCCCGCTCGGCCATGCCTGCGTACAGACGCGCCTTGAGCTGCTCCATCCGCGCCGCTGACCGCTTCGAGCCCATCGCCTGGCGCAGTTCGTCGGATTCTGCCGGTGTGAACCCGGCGACGTCGATGGCCATCTGCATCAGTTGCTCCTGGAACAGCGGCACCCCGAGCGTCTTGCCGAGCGAGTTCTCCAGCAGCGGGTGGAGATAGGTGATCGGCTCCTGGCCGTTGCGACGGCGGATGTACGGGTGCACCGACCCGCCCTGGATCGGGCCGGGTCGGATCAACGCGACCTCGACGACGAGGTCGTAGAACCGGCGCGGTTTGAGCCGCGGCAACGTCGCCATCTGGGCGCGCGATTCGATCTGGAACACCCCGACGGTGTCGGCGCGGCACAGCATCCCGTACACGTCGTCGTCCTGGGGGATGGTGGCGAGGTCGATCTCGTAGCCGCGGTACTCACGCACGAGGTCGACGGCGTAGTGGAGCGCCGAGAGCATCCCGAGACCGAGCAGGTCGAACTTGACGAGGCCGGTGCGAGCGCAGTCGTCCTTGTCCCACTGCAGCACCGAGCGCTTGTCCATCCGCGCCCACTCGACCGGGCAGACCTCGATCACCGGCCGGTCGCAGATCACCATGCCACCGGAGTGGATGCCGAGGTGGCGGGGCGCGTCCTCGACCTCGAGTGCCAGCTCCAGCACCGGCTCGGGGATCGTGCAGTCGGGCTGCGCCGCCGTCGACGCCACGCCGCCCCAGCCGTCGACCTGTTTCGACCAGGCGTCCTGCTGGCCCGGCTCGAACCCGAGCACCTTGGCCATGTCGCGCACCGCCGAGCGCGCCCGGTAGGTGATCACGTTGGCGACCTGGGCGGTGTGGTGGCGTCCGTAGCGCTCGTAGACGTACTGGATCACCTCTTCCCTTCTGCCACTTTCTATGTCGACGTCGATGTCGGGTGGGCCGTCACGCTCCGGCGACAGGAAGCGCTCGAACAGCAGCCCGAGCGACACCGCATCGGCCGCCGTGATGCCGATCGCGTAGCAGACCGCCGAGTTCGCGGCGCTCCCCCGCCCCTGGCAGTAGATGTTCGAACGACGGCAGAACTCGACGATGTCCCACACGATCAGGAAGTAGCCGGCGAAGTCGAGTTGGTCGATCAGCGCCAGTTCGTGGTCGATCGTCGCCCACGCCCGGGCCCGCAGGGAGAGATCCTCGGCGTGGGTCGGACGTTCGCCGTAGCGGCGGCGGGCCCCCTCCTCGGTGACGTGGCGGAGGTACTGCATCTCGCCGAGACCGTCGGGACACGGGAACGGCGGCAGCTTCGGCACCACGAGCGACAGGTCGAACGCCGCGGCCCGCCCGATCTCGGCGGCCCGCTCGACGACGCCCGGATAGCGCCGGAACCGTCTGACCTGCTCGGCACCCGAACGCAGATGGGCACCGGCCGCGGCAGGCAGCCACGGATCGATCTGGTCGAGGCTGCGGCGCGACCGCACGGCGGCGAGCGCCGTTGCGAGCTTGCGTTGGGAGGGTGTGGCGTAGTGGACGTTGTTGGTCGCCACGCACTCGACGCGTTCCCGATGGGCGATCTCGACGAGCGCGTCGTTGCGGGCCGAGTCGAGCGGGTCGCCGTGGTCCCAGAGTTCGACGAACACCCGGTCGCGTCCGAATGCGTCGACCAGGCGGAGCAGCTCACGCCGCGCCGCGGCCGGGCCGTCAGCGACCAGTGCGGCGGGCACCGCTCCCTTGCGGCAGCCGGTGAGCACCCAGCCGTGCCCGGCGACGGTGTCGGCGACGTCGCCGAACGCGAACTGCGGCGCCCCCTTCTCGCCGGCGAGGTGTCCGTTGCTGAGCGCCCGGGAGAGACGGGCGTAGCCGTCGGGGCCGTCGGCGAGCACGAGCAGGTGTGTGCCCGAGGGGTCGGGGGCGTGGGAGTCGGGCACCTGGCCGGTGGCGACCTGGCGGAGCGTGTCGGCCTCCGACCGGGCGACTCGGGCGTCGTTCGCCGCCTCCACCGACAGCGTGATCTCGGTACCGAACACCGTGGGGAGCCCGACCGCCTTGGCCGCCTCGGCGAAGCGGACCACGCCGTAGAAGCCGTCGTGGTCGGTGATCGCCAGCGCCTCCAGGCCGAGCCGGGCGGCTTCGGTCGCCAGTTCCTCGGGATGGGATGCACCGTCGAGGAACGAGAAGTTCGAGTGGCAGTGCAGCTCGGCGTACGGAACGGTCGGGGTGGCCGACCGTTTCAGCGCCGGTGGCGCCTCGAACGGCTGGCGTTTGCGGCTCCACGCCGGGCCGTCACCACCGGAGTTCCACGACGGGCTCCCGGGCGCGCGCCCGTCACGGCCCTGCTTGCCCGAGAGCGCCGCTTCCAGCTCGCTCCACGACCACGATGGGTTGTTGAACCCCATCCCCCCAGTATCGAACACACGTTCGGCACCGGCAACCCCGACTCACCCGAAGCCCGCCGAAAACCCCGAAATGTCGCGGCTCGGTTGCGCTGAGCGACCGGATACCGCGACATTTCGGGATTGGCGGGGAGGGTGGATGCGGGTCAGGGGGTCAGGGGGTGAGGGAGCGGAGGAGGCCGGCGAGGCCGGGGTCGGCGAGGTCGATGGCGGCGCTCCACTCGAACCAGGCGATCTGCTGGCTCTCGCCCTCGGGCGGATCCGGCTCGGCGTCGTCACCGGTGATCAGATAGCGGACGTCGAGGTGGGTGTGGCCTCGCCCACCGTCGTGGACGTCGACGTGCAGCAGTTCGGGGACGCCGTCGTCGTCGAGTGAGCCGGCGAAGTGCAGCTGCAGGCCGGTCTCCTCGCAGCTTTCGCGCAGCGCGGCGTCCCACGGTGTCTCGCCGGGGTCGATGTGGCCACCCGGCTGCAGCCAGATCCCCAGCCGCTTGTGCTCCAGGAGGACGACCCCACGCGAGCCGACCACCACACCGGATCCGGTCACGTGCACCGGATCGCAGCGCTGGTCGAAGGGGTCGTCGAGGCGGTCGAACGCCGTCAGGAACGCGTCGATCGACTCCGACTCCCGCTCGTCGACGGGTCGGCGGGCCTCCACGTCGGCCCGGACGCGCCGGCGCAGTACTGCCTGATCGATCGCCATCGCTCCGGTGTACCACCCACCGACGGCCGACCGACGAATGACACGCGTGTGATTTCTTTCGATTTGTTCTTGAGTTCGTCAGGAGCAGGACCGATACCACCACCAGGACACGAACAGCGGCCTCTTGGCCATCGACTGGCGGGAATCACCACATGGACAACGACACCAACATCGCACCTCGCATCCTGATCGCCGTGGACGACCCCGATCTCCGGCGCATCAGCGTGGCGGGGCTCCGGGCGGCCGGCTTCAGCGTCAGCGCCCCGACCGACGGCGATGCGGCGATCATGCTGGCCGAGTCGTTCTCCCCCGATGTCCTGATCGTCTGCTCCCGGCTCCGCGCCCCGGACGGCCGCCCCCTCCACGAGCGCCTGCGCGACTCCAGCGAGCAGTATCTGCTGTGCATCACCGAGGAGGGCGCCCACCGCGCCCGCGCCGCCGTGCTCCACTCCGGCGCCGACGACGCGATCTCGGTACCGGTGTCACCCGAGGAGCTCTCGGCGCGCTGCCACGCGCTGCTCCGGCGGCCCCGCCAGCTGCAGCAGCGCAACGACGGACCGCTCGCCTCGGTGCTCAGCCTCGGCCCGCTGACGGTGGATCTCGGCCGCCGCGAGGTACGCATCGACGACTCCGAGGTGGCAACGACACGCATCGAGTTCTCCCTGCTCGAGCAGCTGTGCCGCCGACCGACCGAGGTCTGCACCCGCGAGGACCTCCTCCACGCCGTGTGGGGGCCGACCTGGGTGGGCGACAATCACGTGGTCGACGTGCACCTGTCGAACCTGCGACGCAAGCTCGACAAGGCCGCCCCCGACACCAAGGTGATCCACACCGTGCGCGGCGTCGGCTTCCGCCTCGCCAACGACGTCACCGACCAGCTCGACGTCTCCCACACCTTCGGCCTCGTCGCCGTCGGCTGAACTCCTGCCCGTCCGGACCCGACCCCGACGCGCACCCTGCCCGTCCGGACCCGACCCCGACGCGCCGGTGCTCAGTCGTAGCGGGCGCTGATCCACCACCGGCGGTGCTCGGCGACGACGAGATAGCCGTCGTGGTCGTCGGTGACCATCTGGAACCGGGCCAGACGACGATGGTGGTCGGGCTCCCACCAGCGTTGCTCGACCGGCCACGGACCCGCCCAGGCAACGATCGCCCGGGGACGGCCGCGGCGCCAGCCCGACGCGTCGTCACCGCTCAGGAGGCGCAGCGTCGCCGGGCGGGCCGAGACGATGCCCCGCCCGTTCACACCGAGCAGCTCACCGGCGCCGTCGAGCACCTCGACCGGGTACGGCTCGCGGAGCACCGTCGCCGGCGACGGTGACGGCAACGCCCCCGGCCACGGCCCCGGCGTCCGGCTCCTGGCAGCGTCGAGGTCGATCATCGTCGCCGGCACCCAGTCGAAGCGGTCCGCCGGCAGTCGACCGCCACGCCACACCGGCACCGTCACGGCGTCGGTCGAGGTCATCGCCGTCAGCCGGGCGATCGTGCGGGCGGCGCGACGGTCGGCCTCGGTCTGACCGCCCCACAGGCCGAGCTGGCTCCCCTCGTCGGCGCGCACCTCGTCGGGGGTCAACCGGACGAGGACGACACCGCCGGTCAACTCCTGGTCGCTGCCGCGCGGCAGGTTGATCCAGGCGTCGAGCTGCCAGCGCACCCGCTCGACCATCGCCGACGCCGACAGCCCCGCCGCCCGATACCACGAGCGTTCCGAGCGTTCCCCGTGCTCCGACTCGAGCAGGACGACGAGACGGGTGCAGACGCGCCCGTCGCCGGCGAGCGTGTCGGCCAACTCGTCGGCGAGTTGCTTGGCGATGAACACCACGGCGCTCGACTGGGCTGCCGGGTCGTCGAGGACGTGGTCGAGCCGCCGTTCGGGGGCCGGATCGACGGTGCTCGACGGGCGCAGGTCCTGTCCCGACGCCAGGCGATGGGCGTGCAGACCGGGGCGGCCGAAGCGACCGAGGACGTCGGCGGCACTCAACGCAGCGAGGTCGCCGAGACGGCGCAGGCCGAGGCGGCCGAACAGCTCGACCAGTTCGGGCTCGCACTCGCCGAGGGTCTGCAGCCACCCGATCGGCAGCTCGGCGCAGAACGCTGTCGACCCCGCGGGGTCGACGAGCACCGGTCGGCCGTGCCGCGCCGCCAACCGGGCGGCGATGCTCGACGCGAACCGGCCGTCGGCGATGCCGACGCCGGCCGTCAGCTCCTGGGCGGTGGCCGCTGCCGTCACCGCAACGAGACGGTCGGCGAGGGCGGCATCACCGCCGAAGTAGCGCGACGGTCCCCGGGCTCGCAGAGCGATCCATCCCGGCTCGACCACGTCGAGCCGCGGGGAGAGTTCGGCGACGGCGCGTACGACCGCCTCGAACTCGCGGGCGTCCCGAGCAGGGTCGTGATCGACGAGCACGAGCTGCGGACAGCGCCGTTGGGCCTGTCGGCGGCGCTGGCCGACGATGACACCGTCGACGCCAGCGGCTTCGGTGCGAGCGACGACGCGGTTGGCGCGCACGACAGCGGCGGGGACGTCGGCGGGGAACCCGGCGGCCACGACCGGCCAGTCGGGGATCCACACCGAGACGATGCGTGGCGGCTGTTCCATGTCGGGATCCGGGCGTCGGAGCTGGAGGTGTCAGAGTTCGAGACGGCAGCGGCGCCGGCCCGGCAGGCGACGACCGGTGGCTTCGACCGCCACGGCGCGGGAGCGCAGATGGCCGTGGCCGTCGCCCAGCCCCTCCCACTGTGGGGCTGCGGTCTGCAGCACGCCGTCGCACGCCATCGGTGCCGGGTCGCCGATGACGACGGTGACCACGTCGCGCTGACGCAGCCGGACGGCGAGTTTGCGCGACGCCGACGCCGGCAACGCCGCCGCCACCGGGGCGGGCACCCGGACGAGGAGGATGTCGAAGCCGTCGGCGGCGGCGGCGACCACGTCGGGCCAGCGTTGCGGGTCGTCACCGGTGCACACGGCGACGACGCGCTCGAGCGGCACACCGAGTTCGTGGGCAGCGTCGAGCCCGAGGGTGGCGATGTCGATCGTCACCATCCAGGATCCGGCCGCCATCGCCGGAGCGACGAGCGCCAGCGCCGTCGACGTGGCGACCGGGCCCCGACAGGCCAGCGTGCGACCGCGGACGAGTCCGCCGTCGGGAAGCAACTCGGCGAGGTCGGCGGCGACGGGCAGGGTGCGTTCGTGAGCCAGTGCGAGCGGGGCCACCCGGTCGCCCAACATGGCGAGTTCGAGAGCGACGTCCATCCCGCCATGATAGCGAACGTGTGTTCGATTGCCGCGTTCGAT
>JAWLFC010000077.1:0-2665 GCA_041685755.1 Ilumatobacteraceae bacterium | reverse complement strand
GTTCGATTGCCGCGTTCGATCGGCTAGGTGGCGGCGTGAGCGGCGAGCAGGGAGTCCATGTCGCGACCACTGGCGGCGTAGGCGTCGGCACCCAACGACCGGGCGTGCTCGTCGCCGGTCACCGCGTGCCCGCCGATCACCACGAACACCTCGGGGTCGGCCCGGTGCACCGCCGCGCAGGCATCGGCGAGCGAGACCAGGTTGTCCGACGACATCGCCGACAACCCGACCGCCAGCAGGTCGGGCGTCTGGCGGATCACGTGCGCCAACGACTCGCTCGGCACGTCGACGCCGAAATCGGACACCTCCCAGCCCCGCAGCCGGAGCAGGTCGCCGAGCATCGCGATCGGCAACGCATGGAATTCGCCGGCCGGCGCCCCGAGCGCCACGACACCGCGTGAACGGCCGCGGCGGCTGAACCGGGGCCCGATCCGCCCGACGATGCGCATGGCGATCCCGGTCGCTCGATGCTCGATCGAGATGTCGAGCTCGCCGGCCGCCCACCGCTCGCCGATCGACACCATCGCCGGGGTCAACACCTCGAGGTAGATCTCGTCGAGTTCGGCACCGGCGGCCATCGCCGCTTCCACGACACTCCAGGCCCCGGGGGCATCACCCGCGACGAGCCGCGACTCCAGCCGGCTCGACCAGGGCGCCCGACGGCCACGCGAGCGTCCCTTCCCTGCCGTTGCAGCTGCCGCCGTCGCCGCGGCGTTCTCCCGGAAACGTTCCAGTGCCGAACGCTGGACCTGCCACACCCCGCCGGCTTTCGAGGCCTCCATCACCCCGAGACGGA
The DNA here is from genome assembly GCA_041685755.1 of Ilumatobacteraceae bacterium. Classification (GTDB taxonomy): domain Bacteria; phylum Actinomycetota; class Acidimicrobiia; order Acidimicrobiales; family Ilumatobacteraceae; genus Sva-07. The sequence goes on along the minus strand of JAWLFC010000077.1, from coordinate 1,869 downwards.
CGTAGCGGTACGCGGTCATGTAGTGCACGCCGAGTTCGTCGGCCGCTTCCTGGAGTGTGAGCACACCGTCGGTCATCTGTCCCCCGCCATCACTGGCGAGCCGACGCTAGAGCCACACCGCGCCGACGCGCCGAATCCAGCTCCGAAACGGATCAGGCGTTCTTGGCGTTCCAGCGCTCACGAGCGGCCCGACCCCGATCGAGCAGGTGCGCCGGGACCCGCTTCGCCGCTTCCGACAACTCCCCGCCACCGCTGTCGCCGCCACCGGACGACACCGCCTCGGGCTCGTCGGGCTGCAGGTCCTCGAACGAGGGCGGCTCGACGCCGGGCTTCCAGTACTGGTACATGTGTCGCACCAGGTCGGCGAGACCCTCGGAGTCGTGGCCCTTGGCGAGATCGACGGTGATGATGTTGCCGTACACGTGGACGGCGGCGACCCGGCCGGTCGCGAACATCCGCCGGGCGAGTTCGGCCGACGGAGTGTCGCTCCAGGCCTCGTCGACGGAGGCGAAGTGCTCGTGGCCCATGCCCGAGAGCGAACGGTTGATCTCGAAGCGGACGACACCTCGTGTCGAACTCGGCTTCTCGGTGACGGCGACCAGCTGACCCATGACGCCGCAACGCTAGCGCTTGGGCGGCGCTCGCGACCCCATCCATCGGCGGCTCACAGCGAGCCGGCGACGGTCAAGATCTCGTCAAGGCGGCGGCGAGCACGGCGGGGAATTCCGCCGGTGTCGTCGACGTCACGGTGGCACCACGTTGTGCGAGAGCGGCGGCGTGGGTCTGGTCGTGCGCCGGCGTGCCCTCGTCGCTGAGCGCGAGCAGGACCACGACCTCGGCGCCGTCGGCGACGAGTTCGGCGACGCGCCGGTACATCAACTCGACGTTGCCGCCCTCGAACAGGTCGCTGACGAGGAACACGACGCTGTCACGCGGCCGCTGGACGAGGCGGCGACAGTAGCCGAGCGCCCCGGCGATGTCGGTGCCGCCACCGAGCTGCACACCGAACAGGACCTCGACGGGGTCGTGGAGGTGGGCGGTGAGGTCGGTGATCGAGGTGTCGAAGGCGACGAACGAGGTGCGCAGCGCCGGGAGCTGCGCCAGCACGCCGCCGAACAGCGAGGCGTAGACGACGCTGTCGGCCATCGAGCCCGACTGGTCGACGGCGATGACCACGTCGCGGGCGAGGCTGCGCTGGCGCCGGCCGTGGCCGACCAGTCGCTCGGGCACCACGGTGCGGTGCTCGGGGATCCAGTGTTTCAGGTTCGCCGAGATCGTCATCGGCCAGTCGATGTCGCCGGGGCGGGGACGGCGCGTGCGGGCAGAGCGGGCAAGAGCGCCGCGGACGGCCTGGCGGGTCTGGTCGGTCAGCTGCCGCTCGAGATCGGCGAGGACCCTGGCGATCACCTGGCGGGCGGTCGCCCGGGTTTCGTCGGGGAGGTGGCGGTTGAGCTCGACGAGCAGCGTCACGAGATGGACGTCGGGTTCGAGGTCGGCGAGCAGTTCGGGCTCGAGCAGGAGCTGGCGCAGGTCGAGTCGGTCGACGGCGTCGCGCTGGAGGATCTGCACGACCGGGGTCGGGAAGTAGCGGCGGATGTCGCCGAGCCAGCGCACCACGCCGGGCTTCGACCGCCCGAGCCCGCCCGACCGGCCCGCCCGTCGACGACTGCCGGACGTACCGGCCTCGCGTTCGTCGCTGTCGTACAGCGCGCCGAGGGCGGCGTCGATCCGGCTGTCGTCGCCGCCCAGGCCGCCATCGTCCGGCGCTGAGACTCCAGCACCATCTTCCTGCCCAGCGCCGTCTCCCCGGTCGTCGCTGCCCGCGTCGACCAGGGCATCGGCGGCGGCCGGCCCGAGCAGCAGTCGCCA
>JAWLFC010000076.1:0-14818 GCA_041685755.1 Ilumatobacteraceae bacterium | reverse complement strand
GGTGTCGCTCATCGGGCGATACTGCACCCATGCGAGCGCTCGTGCAACGTGTCACCCGTGCCACCGTCGAGTTCCGGCCGGCGGACGACGCCGAGTGGGAGGTCACGGGATCGATCGGCCCGGGATTGTGCGTGCTCGTCGGCGTCACCCACGCCGACACCGACGCCCTCGCCGACAAGCTGGCCGACAAGCTCTGGGGGTTGCGGGTGTTCGACGACGACGCCGGCGTGATGAACCGTTCGGTCGCCGACGTCGGCGGGGAGGTGCTCGTCGTGAGCCAGTTCACGCTCTACGGCGACACCGCGAAGGGCCGCCGTCCGAGCTGGATCGCCGCCGCCCGCCCCGAGCAGGCCGAACCGCTCGTCGAGCGTGTCGTCGAGCGCCTCCGATCGCTCGGTGCCACGGTTGCGACGGGGCGGTTCCGCACCGAGATGCGCGTCGAGCTGGTCAACGACGGGCCGGTGACCCTGCTCCTCGAGGTCGACTGAACGCGAGGGAGGCGGCGAGGACGATTGCCAGCGCGACGAGGAACGGACCGTCGCCGAGGTTCGTGTACCAGGTGCGGCCGTCGCGCAGCTCGACGGTGTCGAACAGCACGTTGCGCTCGCTCACGCTCGTGCGCTGGCGCACCCTGCCGTCGGCGTCGACGATCGCCGTGAAGCCGGTCGGAGCGGCCTGCACCACCCAGCGGCCGGTCTCGATCGCTCGCAGGCGACTCGATGCCACCTGCTGGGTCTGCACGATCGTGCCGGTGTAGCTGGCGCCGTTCGTCGGGTTGAGGATCGCCTCGGCGCCGAGCTTCACCCCCTCGCGGGCGCGTCCGGCGAAGAAGACCTCCCACGAGATCACGACGCCGACGCGGGTTCCGTCGGGCAGGTCCAGGGTCGCCGGGCCCGTGCCGACGACGGCGTCGCGACCCACCTGTTCGATGGGTGCACCCAGCGCGTCGAGCACCCCTCGCAGCGGTACGTACTCGCCGAACGGGACGCGGCGGACCTTGACGTAGGAACCGAGGATCTCGCCGTCGGGTGCGACGAGGGTCTGGGAGTTGACCCGCGGCTCCTCGGTGACGCCGACGGCGATCGGGGCATCGAGCCGGGCCGCCTCGACGACGATCGCGTCGTAGATGTCGGAACCGTCGAACACCTCGACGTCGATCGTGTTCTCCGGCCACAGCACGAGGTCGAGTTCGGCGTCGTCGGGGATCGATCGGGTCGTCTCGAGGTGACGCTCGGTCACCAGCTCCGATTCCACCTCCAGGGCGGTCGTGCCCTGTTCGCCACCACCCTGGATGGCCGCGATCTCCAGTGTCTCACCGGTCGTCGAGCCGCGCGGAGCGACGAGGCCGAGCAGCACGACCAGCACGACGAGCCCGAACGCGATCGCGCCGTGCGGGCGTCTGCCGGCATCGGGCCGGGAGCGGCGGGCGAACGACGCCACGCCGGAGGCGAGTCCGGCGAGCGCGAACCCGAACTGGAAGATCAGCCAGGTCAACAGGATCACGCCGCCCACCCGGACGACCCCGACGAACGGTCCGCCGACCTGCGACATGCCGAGCGTCGCCAGGGGGATCCCTCCGAACGGGAACGAGAACCTCACCGCCTCGACCAGCGCGTGGGCCGCCGGCCGGCCGATCACCCGCCACGTGCCGGCGGGAGCGACGGTGGCGGCGGCCATGTGGAACGCCGCGAACACGAACCCGGCGACGAGGTAACCCGGCGCCGTCAGCTGCACCATCCATCCCATGCCGAGGTACATCCAGCCGGCGCCGAAGAGCCAGCCCCGCAGGAGGCGCTGGCGGATCGACGGCGCGTCGCCGAGCGCGACCTCGAACAGCGCGATGCCGACGATCGCCAACGGCCAGAAGCCCCAGGGCGGCATCGAGAGCGCGACGAGGGTGCCGGCGCCGAGCGCGAGCGCCGGCCGGGCGACGCGGGCGTGGACCGCCGGGCGCTGGGGGTCGGTCTCGCTCAAGTGGCCAGTGCCAGGGTCACGACGATCCGCTTCGCCGTCGATCCGAGCGGATGACAGGCGAACAGCGTGGCCGTCGGCGTGTCGGTCGGGTCCGTGATCCACAGCGCATCGGGCGTGACGATCTGCGTTCCGGTCACGCGATAGGTGAACGCGCCCGTCTCGGTGGTGAAGACGACCTCGTCGCCGGGTTCGAGCTGGTCGAGGTGCCGGAACTCTGCGCCGTGACTGGTGCGGTGGGCGGCGACGACGACGTTGCCGATCTGGCCGGGCAGGGCGGTCCCGGGCCAGTGGCCGGGGCCGCGGTCGAGGGTGGTGAGGCGGATCCCCTGCTCCAGCTGGCTGTCGAGGCCGATCCGGGGAATGGCGATGCGTCCGATCGGGGGGTTGTTCTCCGCACCGCGTGCGTCCTGAGGTGGCGCGATCGGCTGCGTCGTCTGCCGCGCCAGCGTCGTCGTCGTGGTCGTGCTCGTCGTGGTGGTGGTCGTGGTGGTCGTCGTGGTGGTGGTCGTGGTGCTCGTCGTGGTCGTGGTCGGCGCCAGCGTCGTGGTGGTCGTGGCGGAGTCGGCGTCGAACGAGGCGATCGTGTCGGGCCCGGAGCGGCCGTCCATCGCGAAGAAACCGGCGACGGCGACGATCGCCACCACCAGCGCTGCCAGCGGCGCCGCGGGACGCCGGAGCACGGCACGACGTTCGGTCACGGCGTCCAGTGTTCCAGATCCTCGACGTGAGCGCTGACCTGTCGGGCGATCGCGGTCCCGGCCCGAACGCAGGCGGGGATGCCGATGCCGTGGTAGGCGGCGCCGGTGACGAACACCCCGCGTGGCAGCGACGACTCGACGTCGGCGACCCATCGGGCGTGATGGGGCCGGTACTGGGCGAACGCGCCGGGCCACCGGGTGATGCGGACCTCGCGCGGGGCGAAGGCGACGCCGAGATGGTGCTCCAGGTCGGCCAGGACCGCGTCGAGCACTGCGCCATCGTCGAGATGGAGCACGTCGACGCCGTCGCGTCCGAGCGACACGCGCAGGATCTCACCGCCGTCCGGCGGCCGCCAGTGCGCCCACTTCTGCGAGCCGAACGACGCCGCCGTCACGTGGCGCTGGACCGGCTTGGGTACGAGGTACCCGCTCATGCCGCGCAGCCGCTCGGGCCACTGCTCGGCGGGAACGTGCAGGGTCACCATGATCACGTCGGCCGTCTCGGCCCGTGCCAACAGCGCCGCTGCATGCGGCGCCGCGCCGGCGACCATCGGCCCGGTCACCGTCGCCGGCGTCGCCAGCACCACCGCAGCGACGTCCCGGTCGTCAGGGCCGGCCGACAGCTTCAGCCCCCGCTGGGTCGGCTCGATCGCCTCCACCGTGGTGCCGTTCACGATCGTGCCGCCGGCGTCGGTGAACGCGGCGGCGGTCGCGGCGGTCAGCGCCGACATCCCGTGGCGAGGAGCGGCGAAGATCGGTCCGCTCGCAGCGGTCGCGGTGCCCTGTGCCGATCGCTGCCGACGCGCCGCCAGCAGCAAGCTGCGGTTGTCGCCGGCGAGGGCGGCGAGCTGCGGCACCTCGGCGAGGCTGAAGCGGTCGGTGTCGGTGGCATAGATGCTGCCGACGAGCGAGTCGACGAGACGTTCGTGCACCTCGTCGCCGAAGCGGGCGCGCACGAACGCACCGATCGAGTCGTCGTCGATCGACGTGCGCGGCAGCAGCGGTTCGAGCGCCGCTCGTGCCTTGCCGCGCCAGGAGATCAGCCCCGAGCGGGCGAGTGGCCCGAGTCGGCCCGGCACACCGAGCAGCAGACCGTCGGGGATCGGGTGCAGGCCGTCGTGCCACACCGCCGCCCCGACCGGCTCGGGCGACACCAGGTCGTCGAGGCCGACCCGGCGGGCGAGTGCCACGGCGTCGGGCACCCGGGCGAGGAACGCATCGGCACCCTCGTCGACCCCGGCGACCCCGGCGAACGCGCTGGTGTCGATGCGGCCGCCCACCCGATCGGCGGCCTCGAACAGCACGACCTCGGCGTCGGGCAGCTCGTCGACCACCGCCAGTGCGGCCGACAACCCGCTGATTCCCCCGCCGACGACCGCGATGCGCGTTCCGGTCACGTCGTCGCAGCGACGATCACGCGGTCGGCGAGCGCCGCGATGACGGCGGGGTCGTCGTTGACGCACGCGGTGCGGTCGAAGGCGAGCCCGTGCGACTCGGCGCGTTGGGCAGCCTCGATGTCGAGGTCGTAGAGCACCTCGAGATGGTCGGCCACGAAACCGCACGCCGACACGATCACGCCACCGACGCCGGTGTCGTCACCGCCGAGTTCGTCGATCACGTCGAGGATGTCGGGGCCGATCCACGGCTCGGGTGTGCGCCCGGCCGACTGCCACGCGATCTGCCAGTCATCTCCCTCGACGAGGCCGAGTTCGGCGGCGACGGCCTCGGCCGTGGAGCGCAACTCGTCGGGGTACGGGTCGCCGCCGTCGATGATCCGCTGGGGCAGCGAGTGGGCGGTGAACAGCACCCGTACGGTGCCGTCGGTGCGCTCGCGCATCGCATCGAGGCGCCGGCGCAGGTCGGTGGACAGGAACTCGACGAACGCCGGCTCCACTGCCCAGCTCTCGATGCCGACGACCTTCGTGCCCTGGTCGGCGACGCCCTGGCGGGCGCGATCGAGGTACTGGCCGATCGAGTACGACGAGTAGTGCGGCGCGAGGACCAGGCCGACGATCGTGTCGTACCCGGCGAGTTCGGCGGCGGCCGCTTCGACCTTGGGGTCGGCGTGCTTCAGGCCGAGCGCGACGTGGAAACGGCCGGGCGCGGCGTCGTCGAGTGCAGCCTGCAAGGCGTCGCGCTGGGCCTCGGTGAGCTCGGCGAGCGGCGACACACCGCCGATGGCGGCGTAGCGGGCGGTGAGGTCGGCGAGCGCCTCGGGAGTGGGGGGCCGGCCCCGACGGATGTCGGTGTAGTACTCCTCGATCTCGTCGGGGTGGCGGGGGGTGCCGTAGGCCATCAGCAGCACGGCGGTGTCGGGGGTGCTCATGTGGGGGTGCTCAACTCCGGGTCGATGGGTTCGGCGATGCCGGGTTCGGGGGTGGTGCGGGGGTGCTCGTTCGTTCGTGGACCAGGTCGACGACGGCCTGCAGCACGGCGGGGTCGGTGTCGGGATTGACGCCGTGGCCGAGGTTGAAGATGTGGCCGGGGTGCGGTGAACCGTCGGGTCGCTGGTTGTCGCGCAGTACGTCGTCGGTGCCGGCGATCGCCGCTGTCGTGCCGGCGAGGACGAGGGCCGGATCGAGGTTGCCCTGGACGACGAGGTCGTCGCCGAGGCGGCGGCGAGCGTCGCCGATGCGGGTGCGCCAGTCGAGTCCGAGCACCGTCGGGCCGGCGTCGTACATCGACTCGAGCAGGTGGTCGCAGCCGATCCCGAAGTGGATCGCCGGGGCGTCGGGGTGGCGGCGGCGCAGCTCACGGAACACGTGGCGCGAGTGCGGCAGCACGTAGCGGTCGTAGTCGCGGCGGCTCAGCGAACCCGCCCACGAGTCGAACAGCTGGAACGCGGCCGCGCCATGGCTGAGCTGGGCGTCGATGAAGGTGATGGCCGACTCGGCGAGGCGTTCCATCACCTCGTGCCACAGCACCTCGTCGGTGTGGATCAGCGCCTTGGTGTGGCGGTAGTCCTTGCTGGGACGACCCTCGATCAGGTAGCTGGCGACGGTGAACGGCGCGCCGGCGAAGGCGAGCAGCGGCACCTCGAGCTCGGCGACCAGGCGCTCGACGGTGGCGATGACGTAGTCGATGTCGTCGAACTCGAGAGGACGGAGCCGTTCGAGGTCGTGGCTCGATCGCAGCGGGTGCTCGGCGACCGGGCCGGTGCCCGGGGCGACGTCGATCCCGAACCCCACGGCGTGGGGAGCGACCACGATGTCGCTGTAGAGCACCGCGGCGTCGACCCCGTAGCGGCGCACGGGTTGCAGCGTGATCTCGGCGGCCAACTCCGGCTGCTTGATGGCGTCGAGGATCGATCCCTCGCCGCGCACGTTGCGGTACTCGGGCAGCGAGCGGCCCGCCTGGCGCATGAACCACACCGGCGTGTGGGGGCCGCGGCGTCCGTGGGCGGCTGCCGTGAACGCGTCGCCGCCGTCGGGCCCGGTGGGCGCGTCGGTCGGATCGGCGAGCGTGTCCATCTCCGATGCACGCTACCGCCGCGCCGCTGCGGAGGCCCGAGTCGTGCGGCGGCGATGCCCCGATAGCATTTCGTGACCCCGTTATGACCCAGCAGCACCCCGATCTCGCTGACGAACAGGCCTACATCGACCACGCATACGAATGTCTGCGCGTGAGTCGGGAAGCCGCCTGGCGCCTCCGGGACCTGAACGAGGCCGACCTCGGCGGCACGTTCCAGGCCCGATTCGAGCGCAATGCGTTCGACGAGGCGCTCCTCAAGCGACTCGCCGATCTCGACCTCGGTGACGCCTCGCTCGTGTTCGGTCGCATCGACCGCTCCGCCGAGGCCCCCGACGCCGTCGAGAGCTTCCACATCGGTCGCCTCGCCGTCGCCGACGAGGACCGGGAGCCGGTCGTCGTCGACTGGCGGGCACCGGTCGCCGAGCCCTTCTACCGGGCGACCGGCCGCAACGCCATGGGTCTGCTGCGGCGCCGCCACTTCGCCGTCGAGGGCAAGAAGCTCCTCGGCATCGAGGACGAGCTGTTCGGGGAAGGCCATCTCGGCCTCGGCCACGACGAGGGGCTCGACGGCACGACGGGCCCCGAGTCGTTGCGCGGCTACTCGACGCTGCTGGCCGCCCTCGAACGCGGGCGCACGGGCACGCTCGGCGACATCGTCGCCACGATCCAGGCCGAGCAGGACGAGATCATCCGATCGCCGCAGCACGGGGTGCTCGTCGTCCAGGGCGGCCCCGGCACCGGCAAGACCGTGGTCGCCCTGCACCGTGCTGCGTACCTGCTGTACACGCACCGCTTCCCGCTGGAGGACCAGGGCGTGCTCGTCATCGGTCCGAACCGGGTCTTCCTGCGGTACATCGAGCGCGTGTTGCCGTCGCTCGGCGAAGCCGGTGTCGAGCAGGTCGTGCTGTCCGACCTCGTGCCGGGCGTGCAGTTCCTGCGACCCGGCGATCGAGACGGCGCCGACACCGCCACTGCGGCGCGCCTGAAGGGCGATGCCCGGATGTCCGACGTGATCGATCAGGCGATCGCCGATCGTGAGCGACCGTTGCGCGACGACCTCGTCGTCCCGTTCCGCGCCGGCTACGTCAGGTTGCGCGTCGAGGAGTCGGCGCGCATCGTCAAGGCGGCACGCCGCCGCTTCCGGCGGCACAACAGCGGTCGCCGCTTCGTCGAGAACGAGGTGTGGTCGGCGCTCGCCGCCAGCTTCCACGACGCCGAGATCGGCCCCCGGCAGGTGAAGGACACACTGCGCGGCACGCCCGAGCTGCGCGAGGCCCTCGATCGGATGTGGCCGTTGCTGACGCCGGCACAGCTCCTCCACGACCTGTTCGGCTCCAAGGCGCTGCTCAAGCTGGCCGCCCGCGGCGTGCTCGACGAGTCCGAGGCGCTGGCGCTGTTCCGGCCCCGTTCGGAGACGGTCGACGACGTCCGTTGGACCCCGGCCGACGTCGCCCTGCTCGACGACGCCCGCGACGTGCTCGGACCCAGGCCGGGCCGCAACGGCAAGACCGACGACGCCGACGAGATCCGCACCTACGGTCACATCGTGATCGACGAGGTGCAGGACCTCACGCCGATGCAGCTGAAGATGGCGACGCGGCGGTCGCTCAACGGCGCGATGACCATCGTCGGCGATCTCGCCCAGGCCACCGGCCCGCTCGCCCCCGCCGACTGGGACGACGTGCTGGTGCACCTGCCCGAGCGCAAGCCCTCGCGGGTGATCGGGCTGTCCGTCGGCTATCGCATCCCCGGCCAGATCATGGAGTTGGCGAACAAGGTGATGGAGGCAGCGACGCCGTCGCTGCGCGCACCTCAGTCGGTGCGTGTCGGCGACGCCCAGCCGCTGATCGTGCGCGCCGATGCCGGCCTCGGCGCCGAGGTGGCTGTCCAAGTGCTGGCACTCACCGCCGAACTCCCCGCTGCCAGTCTGGGCGTCATCGCTCCCGACGCGATGATCGACGACCTCTCCGAGCACCTGACCGCGGCGGGTGTCAACCACGGAACCGCCACCCGAACCGGTCTCGACGAGGGGGTCACCCTGGTGCCGGTCAGCGTGGTCAAGGGCCTCGAGCTCGACGCCGTCGTCGTGGTCGAGCCGGCGCAGATCGTGCGTGAACACGAACACGGCATGCGCTCGCTGTACGTGGCGCTGACCCGCCCCACCCAGCGCCTCACCGTCGTCCACGCCGACGAGCTCCCTGCACCGCTTCGTTGACACTGCCCGATGTGCCACCCGCAGCGTGGCCGTCTCTACGCTGGGGGCCGTGGTTGCCTCGACGTTCACCGCGATCCCCGAATTCGACCTGACCGAGCGTGTGACCGACCCGGTCGCCTTCGCCGACCGGGTACGCCGGGTCTGCCACGAGATCGGGTTCTTCCAGCTCGTCGGCCACGGCATCGATGCCCACTTCATCGAACGCCACATCGAGTTCCAGCGACGTTTCTTCGAGCTCCCCGAGGACTGCAAGGCCGCGATCGACAAGGTGCACTCGCCGCACTTCCGGGGCTGGGAGCGCGTCGGAGCCGAACTCACCGGTGGCCGGCCGGACCTGCGCGAGCAGCTCGATCTCGCGACCGAGCACCCGGTCAGGGGGCTCGACGTCGATCCGCCCTACCTGCGTCTCGACGGCCCGAACCAGTGGCTGGCCGACGACGTCCTGCCGGGATTCCGAGCGCACATGGACGACTACTTCGAACGGATGACGGCCCTCGCCGACACGCTGCTCGAGGTCTTCTCGGTGGGCCTCGGGCTCGAGCCCGACCACCTGCGAGCGGTGTTCGGCGAGCGGCCGTTCTCACTGGTCAAGCTGATCAGCTACCCGCCGACCCCACCTGACGGCGCTGGCGTCAATCCCCACAACGACGCCGGCTTCCTCACGCTGCTGCTCCAGCACGACGTCGGCGGGCTGCAGGTACGCAACGGCGACGGCGAGTGGATCGACGTGCCGCCACGGCGCGACGCCTTCGTCGTCAACATCGGCGAGATGCTCCAGGAGATGACCGGCAACTACTTCGTGGCCACCACCCACCGCGTGATCGCCGGCGAGGCCCGGCAGTCGTCGGCGTGGTTCCACGGGCCCGATCTGGCCACGCGCCTCGATCCGCTGCCGCTCGACGGTTCCTTCGCCGCGGCCGTGGCTGCCAGCCCTCGCCATGCCGACGCCGGGTTCATGGCGCGTCGCTCCGAGATCGAGTCGGGTGTCGACGGCACCGCCGGGCGTCGAGGCGCCGGCGTGTACGGCCAGCAGCTGTGGAACTACTACTGCCGCAGCTATCCGGAGAACGTGGCCAGGCACCACCCCGACGCCATCGGAGCCGAGTGACGCCGAGCGTCAGCGGTCGCCGGTGTAGCGGTCGACGAGGTCGGAGAGGATCTGGAACGCCTTGTCGGCGTCGGCGGGACGGATCCGGGTGACGGCGGTGCGGGCCATGTCGACGGTGGTCTGGATGCCACCCGCGAGTTCGGGGCGCAGCTCGTCGACCTCGGCGCGGGCGGCATCCCACGTCTGTTCGATGCGCGCCAGGGTCGCTCGTTCGTCGCCGTCGCCGGCGATCTGGGAGCTCAGCTGGCTCATCTCCGTCGCGATCTCCGGGAGCAACTCGGCCGCCGACCCCTCGACGGGCAGCGTCGTCGTCGGCACCGTCTCGCCGGAGTCGGCGCCGGCCGGGGCCGCGCCGTCGACCTCGACGACGGTGTCGGCACAGGCCGAGAGTGTCAGCGCGGCGACGAGCGCCACGAGTGCGGACCGCCTCACGAGGTGACCAGGATGCGTTCGCTGGCGAACGACCCCACGCCGATGTGGCGGCCGTCGATCTCGACGGTCAGTGTGCCGTCGGGTGAGGCCGCGGTGACGGTGCCGCTGTTGCCCGGCTGGATCGCCGACGCTTCGAGGAACTCGAGGAGCCCCGGTGCGAACTCCAGTTCCTCGGTGATCCGACGAACGGTGAAGGGGGCGCCGACGGCGATGTCGGACAACGGGGCGGAGTCGGGGGCCTCGTAGGCGGAACCCGGGATCGGGTTGCCGTGTGGGCACGTGGTGGGCGAACCGAGCAGCTCGTTCATCGCCCGCTCCACCGAATCGCTCATGACGTGTTCCCACTTGCCGGCCTCGTGATGGGCCTCGGCCCAGCTCAGCTTGAGCACGTCGGTGAGGAACACCTCGGCGAGCCGGTGGCGCCGCACGACGCGTTCACCGAGGCGGAGTCCGGCCTCGGTGAGACGGATCCCGCCCTCGGAGGTGATCAGGCCCTCGGCCTCGAGGCGCTTCATCATCTCGCTGACGGCCGGCCGTGAGACCTGCAGTCGCTCGGCGATGCGGGCCTGGATGACGTCGACGTCGTCCTCGTTCAACTCGAAGATGCACTCGCAGTACTCCTCGAAGGCGGGGTGGTGCTCACCGCTCGCAGGCATACGGCGATCCTACCGTTCGGCACCCGCTGTCGGCCCGGCTCGTCGCCGGTGGCATCGGACACTCGGACGCTGCCGTGGAGCGATCGTTCAGCGTTGGAGTCGGCGCAACCAGCTCTCGGCGTAGCGCAGCCGGCGTTCGAGCTGCTCGGTCGTCGCCGAGGCGACCCGGGTGACGCCGGCCAGGCGGTTCATCTCGCCCTGGACCCGGGCGTGGCTCCACCCGGTGACGTCGACGAGACGCTTGGCGACGTGGGCATTGCGTGTGCGGAGGTCGTCCTTGCGTTCAGCGACGCTCATCGACCCGTGCGCCACGAGCCCGGCGGCCGTCGGGACCTCGGGCAGGTCGAGGTCGAGTGCGGGGTCGCCGACGAACTGCGGCTCGGGGATGTCGACGTCGTCGTCGTAGCTGGCGGCGCCCAGGTCGTCCGGGCCGAAGAGCGGCTCGTAGCGGACCCCCGACTCGGTGACGGTGTGCACCGTGACGTCGGTGGCGGTGGCCGAGACGACCGAGAACAGTGCGAGCTGTTCGGCGTCGTCGTCGGGATGGACCTGGTCGTCGAGGCCGCCGTCGGGCGTGAAGACGTCACCGTCGTCGTCGGCCGGTGGACGAAGGACGTGGCGGCGGGCCTCGGCGATCTCGAAGGCGTGGGTTCGCAGCCGGGGATCGTCGGGGATGTAGACGTACGCCTTCTGACTGGGCCGCCCGGACTGCCAACGAACGAAACGGCCGACGGCCTGACGGAAGAACAGCTCGGTCGACGTGGTCGTGGCGAACACCCCGACGCGCAGGCGCGGGATGTCGACGCCCTCCGACACCATTCGCACCGCGACCAGCCAGGGCCGGTCGTTGCCGCTGAACTCGGCGATGCGCTTCGACGCCGTCGGATCGTCGCTGACGACCACGTCGGCCGGGGTGGCGAAACGGTCGCGCAGCAGCCGGGCGATCCCCTGAGCGTGATCCTGGTCGATGGCGATGACGAGGCCGCCGGCATCGCGGTGGTCCTGGCGGATCGACCGGAGCTGTTCGTTGGCCCGGGCGAGCACGCTCGGCATCCACTCGCCCTCGAGGCTGAGGGCGGTCCGGAGCCGCATCGACACCTGGTCCTTCGTCAGCTCGTCCTGGAAGCTGGCGTTGACGACGTCGCCCGCAGCGGTGGTCCACTCCATCTCGCCGTCGACGCGCGGGAAGTACACGGGCCGCACGACGCCGCCTTCGCGCAGGGCGTCGGCGTAGCCGTAGGTGAAGTCGGCGTGGGCCTGGTCGCCCTCACCGGTGGCGTCGTAGCGGACGAACGGGATCTGGACGGCGTCGCTGCGGAACGGCGTGCCCGACAGCGACAGGCGCCGGGATGCGTGGCCGAATGCCAAGCGGATGGCGTCGCCCCAGGCCTTGTCGTGGCCGGCGTGGTGGATCTCGTCGAGGATCACGAACCCCTCGGCGCTGAGCCCGGCGAGCTTGGCGGCGGTGTTGCCGGTGGCGATCTGCTGGTAGGTGGTGACGAGGCCGTGCACGTCGCGGGCGAGCCCGTCGCCGGGGCTCCAGTCGGGGTCGAGCTGGAGGCCGAGGCGGTGGGCGGCGAGCGACCACTGGACCTTGAGGTGGCTCGTGGGGGCGACGACGACCAGCGTGCGGGGTTCCTCGGCGAGGCTGGCTCGGGCGCAGGTGAGGGCGAAGGTGGTCTTGCCGGCGCCGGGCGTGGCGACGGCGAGGAAATCGGGCGATGCCGCGGTGCGGAACTGTTCGTAGGCGGCTCGCTGCCACGGTCGCAAGGTCACGGTCGCCATCGGAGTGACCGAGTGTGTCGCCCCTCGCCGCCACCCGCAACGCGTCGTCCCATCCCCCGACCCGTCACCCGAACCCCCCACCCCGAAATGGCGCGCTCTCGTTGCGCTGAGCGCAACCCCACCGCGAAATTTCGGACTGGGTGGGCAGGGTCGTGGGTGTACGGTCGGGGGTGATGACCGACCAGTGAGCCGCCCACCGTCCGTCCTCGTCCTGGAGGTGCCTCATGGCCGCGTCGCTCATCGCCCGTCGACTCACCGTCGTCCGCGGGCCACTCGTCGTCCTCGACTCGATCGATCTCACGCTCGCGCCCGGCCACCGGGTCGGCCTCGTCGGCCCCAACGGCGTCGGCAAGTCGACGCTGCTCGGAGCGCTCGCCGGGCAGGTCGGGCTGGAGCGGGGTTCGGTCGAACGTGCCCCGCGGACGGCGACGGTGGGCCTGCTGCCCCAGGAGCCGGAGCGCTCGACCACCGAGACCGTGCGGGCGTTCCTCGGGCGACGCAGCGGGGTGGCCGACGCGCAGCGCGACCTCGACGCTGCGACCGCTGCGCTCGCCGAGGGGTCGCCCGGCGCCGACGACGTCTATGCCGATGCCCTCGAACGGTGGCTGGCGCTCGGTGCCGCCGACTTCGACGCCCGCGTCGGCGAGACCTGGGACGAACTCGGTCTCGACGCCGGGCTGCTCGACCAGGCGACCGCCACGCTGTCGGGCGGCGAAGCAGCACGAGCATCCCTGGCGTCGCTGCTGCTGTCGCGTTTCGACGTGTTCCTCCTCGACGAGCCGACCAACGACCTCGATCTCGACGGCCTCGCCCGGCTCGAGCGCTGGGTGGTCGGCCTCGATGCTCCGGTGCTGCTCGTCAGCCATGACCGCACGTTCCTCGAACGCGTGATCACCGACGTCGTCGAGATCGACCACCACACGCACCGGGCCGCCTGGTACGCCGGTGGGTGGTCGGCGTACCTCGCCGAGCGTGAGCTCGCCCGCCAGCACGCCCGGCAGCGCTACGACGACTTCGACACCAAGCGCGGGGTGCTGCGCCAGCGGGCCCAGCGGGAGCGGGAGTGGGCCACGCAGGGGCAGGCGAAGGTGAAGAAGTCGGGTGAGAACGACAAGCACATCCGCCACTTCAAGATCAACCAGACCGAACAGCTCGCCGGTCGCGCGGCGCGGACCCAGAAGGCGATCGAACGCCTCGACGTGGTGGAGGAACCCCGCGAGCCGTGGGAGCTGCGACTGGAGATCCCCGGTGTCGGTCGCAGTGGCGACGTCGTGGCGACGGCGCGGGCGGCCACGGTGGAGCGTGTCGGATTCCGGCTCGGACCCGTCGACCTCGACGTCCGATTCGGCGACCGCATCGCGCTCGTCGGCGCCAACGGCAGCGGCAAGACGACGCTGATCGACCTTCTGCTCGGGCGTCTCGACCCCGACGCCGGAACTGCCGGGCTGGGCGCGAGCGTGGTCGTCGGCGAGATCGAGCAGGCCCGCTCGGCGCTGGTCGGCGAGGACTCGCTGCTCGACGCGTTCACCGCCGCGACCGGCCTCTCGACCGGCGATGCCCGGACCCTGCTCGCCAAGTTCGGGCTCGGGGCCGAGCACGTCCACCGCCGCGCCGGCACCCTGTCGCCGGGCGAGCGGACCCGAGGGTCGCTGGCGTTGCTGATGGCCAACGGCGCCAACCTGCTCGTGCTCGACGAGCCGACGAACCACCTCGACCTCCCGGCGATCGAGCAGCTGGAGCAGGCGCTCGACACGTTCACCGGCACGGTCATCCTCGTGACACACGACCGGGCGCTGCTCGAGCGGGTCCGCCTGACGCGCACGTTCGACGTCGTCGCCGGGCGGGTCGCCGAGCGGCGCTGAACCCGGCGCGAACACGGCGGGAACCGAATCGGTGGGCCCGGCGACCTGTGGGCCGTGAACCGACATCTCCAGTCCCTGCTCGCCCCCGCCGCTGCCGTGGCGCTCGTGCTCTCACTCGCTGCCTGCGGCGACGACGACGAAGCCGCCGACGGCGGCGACGTGACCGTCACCGCGGCGTGGGTGCGTCAGCCCGCCGAGGGCCAGACCACCTCGGCCGCGTACGGCGTGATCACCAACGACGGCGACGAGGCGATCACCCTCGTCGGCGGGGCCGTCGAGTTCGACGCCACCGTCGAGGTGCACGAGACGATGATGGACGACGACGGCGTGATGATGATGCAGGAGCGCGAGGACGGCTTCGAGATCGCGGCCGGTGACAGCTTCACGCTCGAGCCCGGTGGGCCCCACGTGATGATGCTCGACATCGATCCGGCCGACATCGTCGATCCGGTCGCGGTGACGTTCGTGTTCGACGACGGGACCGAGGTGAGCGTCGACGCCGAGGTCCGTGAGATCGGCGACATGGACGACATGGACGACATGGACGACATGGACGACATGGACTCCGACGGCTGATCGGCGCGTCGGGGTCGGGTCCGGACGGGCAGGAGCGCGTC
>JAWLFC010000176.1:0-3611 GCA_041685755.1 Ilumatobacteraceae bacterium | reverse complement strand
CGAGTCGGGTTCCGTCGGGCATCGGGATCCAGGTGTTCTCGACGTGTCGGACACGGCGTGGTGTGTCGGTCGTCGTCTTCACGGCGCCACCTCGGCGGGCTCGGTGTCGCTCGGGACCGGTTCGAGGTCGAGGTGAGCGGCGGCCCGGATGCGTTCGTAGTCGTCGACCATCGCCTCCTCGTCGTCGTGGCCGAGGAAGATCGTCGCGAGTTCGTAGCTGTAGCTGTCCTGCGACGGGAGCTCCGCGAGGCGGTCCCCCTCCCGGACGTCGAACTCGATCTCGGCGTTCGGGAACCGGCGGTGCAACTCGGCGAGTTCGTCGCCCGTCGGCACGTGCCGCACGATCGCGTCGTCGTGGGAGCGCCACATGAACTTCGCAGCGATGGCGTGTCGGCCACGCCGGTGCGGTGGGTCGGGGCGTTCACCGAGTGCGACGTCGAGCATCACCTGGTGGTGGTACTCGCCGTCGACGTGCTCGAACAGCGGCGCGTGCGACTTCGACAGTCGGGCGTTGACCTCCAGCAGCCAGATGTCGTCGGTCGCCTCGTCCCAGAAGAACTCGATGTTGAACGGTGACGTCGTGAAGCCGATGTGGGAGATGAAGGTGCGCGCCGCCTCGGCCATTCGTTCGAGGACGGCTTCGGGCAGCTTCGACGGGTACTGGTAGCGGGCGAAGGAGGATCCGTGGCGTCCCTCACGGATCGAGTCGATTGCGCCGTAGATCACGACCTCGCCGTCATGGGAGTACCCCTCGAGCGTGCACTGCTGACCCGACGAGATCAGCGACTCGGCGATGCAGTGCCGCCCGTCGATGCCGGCGATGTCGTCGGGCAGATCGGCGTGGTCCAGGAGCTGCCCGAAGGGAATCGCGATCGTGTCGATTCCCGTTCTCGTCCGGTCGATGGCTTCCGCGAGGTCGTCAAGGCCCTCGACGCGGAACCCGAGGTGTGACTTCAACGACCGCACCGGCTTGATCCAGAAGGGGTAGTCGAGGGTGATCTGCGATGCGACGTCGTCGGCGAACGGATCGACGAGACAGAACTCGGGAACCAACGACGGGACACATCGGCGTTGCTCCAGGCGGCTCCAGTACTTGTGCTCGCACCGAAGGACCGATTCCAGCGACGGGGTCGGCAAGTCGTGCTCACGGCGCAGGATCGGCAGCATCGTGCTCACGGGGAAGTCCCAGTAGCCGACCACGGCGTCGATCGGTCCGTCGAAGTCGGACAGGATTCCCCGAGCCGACGTCAGCGTCCGCTCGACGACACCGGGGTCGAACGACTTCACCTCCGACTTCGAGCACAGCTCGTGGAATCGGTACTCGTCCGCTCGATGCAGTGACTCGAGCTGCTGGAGATGGATCTCGTCGAGCCCCAGTACGAAGATGTTCTTGCGTCGCTGCCGGCGGAGCGCGTCTGGCGGGGTCACTGGTCCTCCTCGCCCCGGGCGTTCCCTGCGAGGGGCCGACTCCAAACTGCGGTGCGTCAGGAGGCGACGGCGGTTCGTCGCGGCTGGGGGTGGGTACCGACACCTCGACCGAGCGAGGAGGAATGATCATGGTCGACCGACAAGAACTGCCCGAGAGCGATCCCCGGCGCCACACGATCAAGCTGAAGGGCATGCTCCGAGAAGCTGCACAGCATGCCCGTGAGGACGTCGGCAAGGTCGAGGACCCGAAAGCGCAGGCGTTGTTCGAGACGACCGCCGAGGTGCTCGACGGCCTGCACCGCAGCTTCGACCACTTCGAACAGCGATCGGAGCCCGCCTGGAAGTAGACAGCCGGCTCGTCAGGGCGGTTCTCGGTTTGAGGTGATGCCGCGTCGGGAAGGGCCACCTGGTCATCATCCGGAACACCACGAACCCAAGGAGCAGAGATGAGCAGTGTGGCACGAGTGAGCGAGATCTCGAGCATGTCGGAGACGAGCTTCGACGACGCGATCGCCAAGGGACTGGAGCGCGCGACCGAGACGCTCCGCAACGTCAAATCGGCCTGGGTGAAGGAGCAGGAGGTCGAGGTCGAGAACGGCAAGATCTCCTCGTACAAGGTGAACATGCTCGTCACCTTTGTCCTCGACTGACGGCGCGTCCCGCCGTCACGACGCCGACATCGGCGAGGTGACCGTGGCGGGCGACCACGAGGACGTAGACCGACGGCACCACCTCCCATGCTCCGAGGAATGAGATCGTGTACTCGACCGGATCCTCTGCGTTCCGTCCGTGAATCTTCGGCCAGTCGACATCGAGGGTGGCCTGGTCGATCACGAACCCTGGCGCTTGCCAGCCACGAGGACCGAGCCGTCGACGCAGCGCGATCGAAAGTAGTCGGCGTCGTCGGTCTGCCCGTTGTGCCACGCCTCGAAGTAGCGAACGTTCGATTCCTCGAACGCCATCAGCTCGGCTCGGGTTGCATCATCGACTGGCGTCATGGTCGCGACCCTATGGCCGAGCGATGATCGCAGGCGCGAACGCCCGGACGCGCACCACATCGCCGTCCAGGATGTCCCGCGACATGTGGCGGTGCCCGATGTTGGCCCTGGTGACCCTTGGGTGAGGCACGGGGTCGGGTGGCTGTTCTACGCGGTGGCGAGTGGTCCCGCGGTCGCCCTCGAGCTTCTCGAGGCGGTTGCCGGGCGGAATGCGGAGGTCGCCGATCCGGTCGGCGGCGTCCAGGATGAGCAGCTTGCGCAGGGCGGCGCGCTGGGTTGTCTTGTCGAGCCGTTTGGATCGTTGTCGTTGCCACACCTGTTCGGTGTCCTTGTCGTGGAACGACTCTCGTTCTACGTGCTGGCGTGGTGCAGTTCGTGATCGTGTGCCGCAGTCGTGAGCGCACGCGCCTCGGGCGCCTCGACGCCGATCGTCTCGAGGAGTCGAGCGACGACATCCACGACGAAGTCGTCGGCGAACTCGTTGACTGCCGCGTCACGGCTCGTGCCCGGGGCGGAGCCTGGCGAGACGAGGCGGCGCAGCGCAGCCATCAAGGTGCCGGACACGAGATCGACCGTGACCGGGTCGTCGCCGTGCGTGAAACGTCCGGTGCGGTGACCGTCAGCCAGGTCGGCTCGCAGGTGGCGCTGGACTGCGGCGTGCAGAGGCGTCGGGCTCTCGCTGAGGCGCAGGACGGCTCGGCCCCACAGCGGATCACGGACGCCGGCGTCGAGAACCCGGACCGATGCGACGGCGAACCGCCAGGCGGGGTCGGCGCCCTCGGTGTCGTCTGCGCTGCGCTTCGTCAGTGCGGCGAGCGACTCGTGGGCGAGCACGGTGATGAAGTCGTCGCGGTCGACGAAGTGGTTGTAGAAGGTGCCGTTGGAGACGTCGGCGGCGACGACGACGTCGGACGCGGTCAGCGCCTCGCCACGCTCGGCGATCACGTGCATCCCGGCATCGAGCAGTTTGCGGCGGGTGCGCTCACGCTTGGTCGGCCGCGGCCCGGTCATGGGTGCACTCTACGCGGGTCTGGTCGAATTTGACAAATCTGTCATTTATGACAATTATCTCAGTTCTGCGACCGGGACGTGAGGGGATGAGATGACGTACACGCTGGCCAATGTCGAGGGTCGGGCGGCGCTGGTCGCCGGCGAGCACTGGTACGACCTCCCGACGGTGTCGGC
>JAWLFC010000075.1:0-15048 GCA_041685755.1 Ilumatobacteraceae bacterium | reverse complement strand
GAGCATCGCCATCGCCCTGTCGGCGCCGGACGACGTCCTGCCCGGCAAGCGCCACGACATCGCCACCCACCGCTACCTGCTCAGCGACGACGGCGGGCGGCCTGACCGAGCGAGACGGTGAGACACACCTCACCCAGCGGCCGACGGCGGCGTTGGACGATCGACGGTCCGACCATCGTCGCTACGAGGGCCCCTCGGTCGACGCGATCGCCGATGCCGTCGCCGACGATCGAGGCGGCGACGTACTGGACATCGTGGCGGACATCGTCGTGGGCGAGGCCCAGCGGGTGGGAGTGGACGTCGCCGTGGGTGACCGCTCGGCGGTCCGAATCCGTTACGACGTCGGCAGTGGTCAGCTCTCCGTGGACCGGACGCAGTCGGGAGACGTCACGTTCGCGCCGGGCTTCGCCGCTGATGCGACCGGCGTGGCGCTGACCAGCGAGGGAGGTCCGACGGGTCGTGCCACCCTCGACCTCTGGGATCTCTGAATTCCGCGGTCGGACTACGTCGCCAGCATCCAGATCGCGGCGAATTGGGTCACCGCGGCGACGATCGTGAAGACGTGCCACACCTCGTGGTACGAGAACACGTTCGGGCGAAGTGTCGGCCACCGTCTGGCAAGGCCGGCAGCGCCGACGAGGTAGACGATGCCGCCAGCCACGACGAGTGCGGTCGGAGCGATGCCGTGGCGAGTCAACAGCCACGGTAGAGCTGCTGCGTCCAAGACGCCGATCACCGCGTACATCGCCGTGCCGGCGCGATCGCCGCCACTCCAACGCGAGAGTTTCAAGCCGGCCCCGAGTAGCGCTGCGGACCAGACCGCTGCGACGAGGACGAGACCGGTTGTACCCGGCAGCGCTGCGAGCACGATCGGCGTGCTCGACCCGGCGATCGCAGCGAAGATCGCGGCATGGTCGACGCGCCGCCACATCGATCTCGCCCTCAACCCGTGGACCCAGCGGTGGTAGGTCGCCGAGGCACCGAACATGGTGAACATCCCCAGTGCGTAGATCCCGAGGGCGAACCGGGTTCGCGTGTCGCCGGTCGAGTTCAGCAGCAGTGCGGTGAACGCGGGGACGGCTGCGACGAGCGCGATGACATGGATCCGGCCACGCCATGTCGGACGATGGACGTGGCCGAGTGGGACGTCGTCGCCGTCTTCGACGCCACAGCGCACATGGAGCGCACGACGCAGACCGTCCGACGCGGGGGGACCGACATGGCGGTCGGTGTCGGCCGATGGGCGTGCCTGCGTCGGGTCAACAGTGGTCATGGCGTCTCCGGCTGGAGGCGTCGCCACGGTGTCGGAGGGACGTCTTCTGATGTGGAGAGCGGTTGCCCGTGGGAGGGTGACCCAAACAAGGGCACCCTTGCGGGTCCACCCCTCGTGTCGGGGTCGAGAGCGTCAGCGGTGTGAGTCCGGTGGTGGTTTCGCAGCGGTGATCTCGCCGACGTCTGTGCTGCCGGCGACCAGGGCTTCAGCGACGTCGGTGAGGCGCCGGTTGTTGTTGCGGGCGTAGGCCCGCAGTCGGGAGAACGCTTCGTCCATGTCGACCTGGTTGTGTTCGGCGAGCATGCCCTTGGCTTGTTCGATCGCGATACGGCTGGTCAGGGCATGCTGCAGGTGGCCTTCGCGGATGGATGCGTCGCTCGTTGCCTGGTCTTGGACGATCGCGATGCTGGCGACGTCGGCGAGCGCCTGCGCGAGCGCGACGTCGGTGTCGGTGAGGCCGCCGGGTTCGGACATGAACAAGTTGAGACAACCCAGTGTGTGCGTCGCGAAGCGCATGGGTACCGCACACACCGACGCGAATCCGGCGGCGGTGCATTCCGTGGAGAACCGTGGCCAGGGCGAGACGGTGTCGAGGTCGGAGTGGAGCACGACCCGACCGGAGCGGTAGCAGTCCAGGCAGGGGCCCTCGTCGTTCTGGATCTGGAACAGCTCGAGCAGGTGGGTCTGCTCGTTCGACGCACCGACGACGCGCAGGAGACCGTCGCTGTCGGCGAGGAGTATCCCGGCCGCGGCTGCGTCGAGGAGTTCGACACATCGCGACGTCAACGAAGTGAGCACGTCGATCACGTCGAAGTCGCCGACGAGGGTGTCGACGATCTCGACGAACGTCGTGGCGGTCAGGGTCTGGCGAGTGGCGGCCGAGGCGAGCGCATCGTCTGGCATGATTCACATCCTCGTTTCTGTCTGGCGGTCGTCGGGGAGGCGGAGGCGGCGAGCGACGATCAGCGCAGCGGTCTCGACGACGGTCTGATCGTTGGCGAAGCCATGGGCGCGGATCCTCAGCAACGCTTCCTCGGTCGGCACCTCGAGTTGGATCGCGATCATCCCCGAGGCCTGATGGATCTGGGCTCGGTATCGAAGGGCGTCGTCGAGAACCGGCGCAAGTGTGCCGGGCGGGGCGTCGTCCTGGAGGCTCAGCATCGTCTCGGTCAGGACGTCGACCAGCCCCTCGGAGTCGTGACACTGGGCCGAGCTGAGTGCTCCTTCGCGCTGTTGGTACAGCGTGAGTACGCCGACCGTCGCGCCTGCGGTGCCCAAGGGATACGCGAACACCGCTCTGATCCCACAGTCACGGGCGAGCGCCACGAACGTGGGCCACCGCGTCGATGTCTCGGTGTCGAAACTCGGCGCGTGCACCGACACACCCGTATCGAATGCGTCGCGGCACGGCCCCAGTCCGATCGTGTACTGCTCGTCTTCCAGGGCTGCAGCGTTGGGTCCCGACACGCACAGTGGGCCGGCATGATCGCCGCCCATGATCGTGATCCCGGCTGCGGTGACGCCGAGCACCTCGACGCACGCCGTGCACAGCCGTGCCGTCGACGACCGTGCGGTCTCGCGCGCGAACGCGACTGCGAGGCGGTTCGACCGGTCCTCGTTCATCGGGCGGTCTCGACGCGATGGCGTTGTCGCCATCGACGACTCGTGAGGCTTCGACCATTCACCACGCTGCAACCCGGCCCTTTCGCTCGTCGGCTCGGCGTCACCAGGGGCTGGAGTAACGGACGATTGCGTGCACGGTACCGCGCTGCGGTCAGCACCAAACGTGCGGACCAGTAGCGCTACCACCGGAACAGGTGTACTGTGGCGTCTGTCGGGTTGATCCGTTCCCGCCGCTGCGTCGCTCTGATCCCCGGTTGCGCTCTCTACTGAAGGAGAGTGACATGATTGCCCCTTGGTCCGAGCCGATCGGTACTCCGATCTCCCAGCCTTCGCTTCGCCCCACACTTGTGCTCGACGTGTTCACGGCGCAGGACACCCGCGTGGTCCACGTCACCGGAGAACTCGACTTCGCGACCCACGATCAACTCGTGTCGGTATCGACGGCTGGCCACCACCCGAAGACGATGATCGACCTCGGCGGCGTCACCTTCATGGACTGCAGCGGATACGGGTCCCTGGTTGCGTCCCGCCGCTTCGTCGAAGACGAGGGCAGATTGCTCACCGTCACGGGCCACACCGGCCAGCCGGCACGACTCGCCGACCTCATCGCCGACTTCGGGAGTCGCTGATTCGACACGACCCGCACCGTCGGGAGATCGCCGGGCCGTAGGGTCGCGGACATGATTGTCGTGATCGGTGACGTGTCCATCAGCGACGGCTCACTCGATGCTGCAGTGGCGCTGAGTCGCGAGCACGTCGAGCGGTCACGTCGCGAACCCGGATGCATCAGTCACGATGTCCACCACCATGTCGACGACGCTCACCGTTTGGTGTTCGTCGAGCGGTGGGCTGATCGTGCTGCGCTCGACGCGCACTTCGCCGTCCCCGAGTCGGTTGCGTTCGCTCGGGAGCTGACCGCCCTCGCAACCGATCGGCCGAGCATCGAGGTCCACGAGGTGACGGCACGTCCGTCGGCCGACTGAGCCGCCGAGTTCGCGAGCGGCGGCGTGGGCGTTACCTCTCGGCCACCGCACCGCATCGCGCCGGGGCAGCACCCCGCGCAGCGCCGCTGTTCGGCGACGAGGTCGCTGACGGTGCCTTTCGACTTGATCCGCTGCTGCGGTACGTGACGACGCTTGCTGCTTGTAGGAGCCCGCAGAATCCCCGCGGTGATGAGGCGGCGGGATGCGCCGGTCTCAGCTTCCGAGCGGGTTGGCGATGTGCAGCCCACGGCGTGCAGCGGCGGCGCAGAGCGCAGTGTCCGCGCTGCTGAGCACGGTCGCTTCGACGGTCAGCGCTGCCGCGAGGTGAACTGCGTCGTAGCCACGAAGTCCCTCTTCGTCGGCGAGTTCCGCGGCGCTCGCCACGAGCTCATCTGTCACTGGCACGACGTGGAGATCGCTGACCAGCGCCGCGAGCTCAGTGACTGCGGAGCGGTACTGCGCCTCGGTGAGACGGCGAACCCGTGTGGCGGCGGCGAGCGCAGCGCGCGCTTCGACCACGATGAGGTTCGCCGACGCGACGGCGTAGGCGGTGGACCAGATGGTCATGGCGCGCTCGGAGCCGTTCTCGTCGATGATCAGCTTGAGCAACGTCGAGGTGTCGATGTAGGTGATCACCCAGGCAGACCAGATCGTCAGCGCCGCTGCTCGGCGACGAGGTCGCTGACGGTGCCTTTCGACTTGATCCGCTGCTGTGGCACGTGACGACGCTTGCTGCTTGTGGGAGCTCGCACGATCCCGGCCGCGATCAGTTCGGCGAGGTGGTCATGGGTGGCTTCGAGTGAGGACAGCCGGGCGACGGGACGGCCGCGATCGGTGACGATGACTTCTTCGCCGTTACGGACGCGGTCGATGTATCCGCTCAGTCCGTTCTTCAGCTCGCGTATCCCGACCTCCGTACGCGGTGTAGCTACTTCCATAGTTCTATTGTAGCTACACTATGGGATGTCGGAGCGGTGAGATGACGGACTGTGTGGTGCCCATCCGCTCGGCGAGCTCGCGCTGGCTGAGCCCGGCGCTGGTGCGAAGTTCGTAGATCAGCTCACCGAGCGCGAAGTCCTGCTCGATGGCCGCCCGTTCTTCGTCGGTGGGGCCGGGCCGCTGCTTCTCGATGTCGTCCCATCGGGAGTCGTTGGCCCGGCCAGATCCCGTTGCACACTTCCGAGCGGTGAGCCAGCGCACCAACTGCGAGCGGGTGCGCCGCCCTCGAATGCTGATTGTCGGGTGGCGTCCGCGAGCGCACAGCTACATGCTCTCTGCCGGAGATGTGGGTGCGGCCGGGTCTCTTGCGAACGCGATTACCGGGCGGTCCCGACCATTGGAGATAACATATGGTCATGGCCCGCCGAGAAGTTCTTGTCCAACTCGACGACGACCTGGTCGCACGGCTCGACGAGCTCGCGGCGCAACTCGGAACCAATCGGTCCGAGTTGCTTCGCAGGGGCGCCACCGCAGTGATCACCGCCGAAGAACTCGCAACGGCAGATCGAGAACTCATCGCCGGATACCAGCGTCAGCCACCCGAAGCCGCACTCGTTCAATCGGCGCGCCGTCTCGCGGCGCGGACCGCGCCCGCGTGGTAGCTCGCAACGACATCATCTGGGCCGATCTCGGGCCTCCCGCTGGACGCCGCCCCGTCTGCATCCTCACCCGTGACGCCGCCATCGCCGTATTGAGCTCGGTCACGTGCGCACCGATCACCCCGACAATCCGTGGAATTCGCACCGAGGTCGAGGTCGGTCCCGAGCAAGGACTGCCCGAACGCTGCGTCATCAGTTGCGACAACATCATCACGGTCCCAATCGAAGATCTTGATGATGAACCAGTCGGTCGCCTCGATGAGGTCAGGCGGGCGGCACTCGACATCGCTCTGCGGTTCGCGTTGGACATCGTCTACTGAGGCCTGCCGTCAAGCGAGACAGCATCGGGTACTTGCGGCACACAATTCGGCGGATTCGTGGCGTGTTCGTGTCGATGGCGGCGCAGTAGCTTGGAGCGATGTTCGGTGGCGGTATGAGCGGTGGCCTGAGTGGGTTGATGTTCGTCCTGCGAGCCGACGCGCTCGCAGCGCAACGAGGTGACTCGCCCGATCTCTCCGCGATCTACGGCCCCGGCACGTTGCGGCAGGCCCGTCGCCGACTCGTTGCCGTGTGGGTGCTGAGCACGGTCTGGATACTGGGGTTCCTGCTCGGTACGCTCGCTGCGCTGATGGCCTTGATGGCGGCGTTCGGCGGGCTCGTCCTTGCGTTGTCGACGCAGTTCGAGGCGGCGTGGATCGGCTCCCCGATCCGCCGGTGGACCCGCTACGCCATCCCGGTCGCCATCGCCGGGTTCGTGGTCGCCGTCGCGCTGGGGTAGCCCTCGCCGCGACGTCCAGGGCGAATCGAGTGCGCCAGCAGGCGGGTGTGTGCCCCAACGCAGTCAGCGACCGACCACCTCGACAACCGGCACCAGGAGGGCCCGGCCGCGAGTCCGTCGACGAGGTCGGGATTCCGAATCGACCAGCCGGAGAGCCCGATCAGTTGATCTCAAGTGCTGCTATGGGCACCTCGCCCGGGGGACGATGCTGCATGACAGCGGCAAGGATCCCCACCGCAGTGCTTGTCGCTGTTGGGCTGCTCGGGGTCGTGACGGCTTGCTCCAGCAACGGTATCGACGCACTCGCCTTGACCGAAACCGAACCCGGTGTTCTCGCACTGACGACCTCTTGCGCCGACGGTCTGTCAGCCGACATCGAGGAAACGGTCGATGAGGTGAGCATCAGCGGTCTTCAAGGGAACGTCATCGACGGTGACTGCGCAGGAGTTCTCAGGATCGAGCTCAGCGCACCGTTGGAGGGTCGACAAGTCGTCGTCGGCGGTGAACGCTGGATCGGCCTTCCGGCGACGTGTCCGTGGGGCCTCATCGGGCCATCGGATCTGGGCGACCGCTTGGAGTCGTGCGCTCCGGAGTGACTGGAAGCCGAACCGGTCAACGTACGAGCGACACTCGAACTGGCACACTTTGCCACGCAGAATCCTCATCATCCGCAGCGAGGTGCTGGGCCTTCAGCCGGCAGAGGTCACGATGGCGACCGCTGCGAGCGGTGTGTGGCTCGAAGCCCCAGTAGTCGTCGTTGACGACGGCCCGGAGCAGCTCGTCACCTACATGGCGCCCGGCGCCCCGTTCACGTTCCCGGACGGTGAGTGGCCGACACCCGATGGCCGTCATCCATGGCACGGCCGCGCTGGGTGGCAGGGCCACGGGTGCCTCATGGTGCAGCAGCCCGGCGATCACTGCGCCGTCTGGCACTTCTGGGATGGACCTGACCGGGAATTCGTCTGTTGGTACCTCCACCTGCAGATCGCGTTCGTACGGAGCGAGCGGGGTTTCGGGACCCAGGACCTCGAGTTGGATCTCTTCGTCTTTCCCGACGGTACGCACGTCGTGAAAGACGAAGAGGTGCTCGACGACGACCGGGTGTCCGAGGGTCGCTACTCACCGGAACTGGTCGAGTGGATTCGACGATACGGCCAGACACTGGTCCGGCGCCTGGAGGCTGAAGGGCCGTGGTGGGATCCATCTTGGGCGACATGGAAACCCGATCGAACCTGGCCTCAGCCCGCGTCTCGCTCGCCCTGAGTCGCGACGAACCGTCAACACTTCGACATGGCGCCAGGAACTGACGCCCTCGATCCCTGCGACAGATGTGAACCGGCGCCGGAGCCACCGTCGAGGCAGAATGGAGGCGTGGGGATCGTTCGTCTCGATCATGTGCAGTTGGCGATGCCGGCTGGACTCGAGTCCGACGCCATCGCCTTCTACCAAGGAGTACTTGGCATCCCTCACGTCCCGAAGCCCGACCACCTCGCAGTTCGCGGTGGCTGCTGGTTCGAAGCCGGCGACCTGAAGGTCCACCTCGGTGTCGATGCCAACTTCCGTCCGGCGACGAAGGCGCACCCGGCCTTCATCGTCGACGACGTACGTCGCCTCACCGCTGCTGCGATCGCCGCCGGCTTCGCAGTGAACGATGACGAGCCACTCGACGGATACGACCGCGTCTACGTCACCGATCCGTTCGGTAACCGCATCGAACTGATGCAGCCAGCCCCATAGTCAGCATGCCCCGGACCACGGGGGAAGACTGTCCGCAGAAGCCGCTTGGCATCGCCCATCGGTCAACGAGTGCTCACCCACGCCGCACACTCTGCCGCCCGTAACCACCGGGGCGGTACGACAGGAGGGCGCCGCAACGCCCCCTCGAGTATCAATCAGGCCCCAAGTGCAGTGCTCGATATTCACGGCGTCACGGGGCCCCACGGGCGATCTCGGCCAGGCCGCAGTCCTCGTCAGAATGGTCACCCCGGGCGATCGCGCGCAGAGCTCATCCGGACCGTCGAGGGACCATTGCGATGATGATCCATCCGAGGACATTGAGAAAGAACCCGAGCACTGCGCCGAGGACAGGACGTCCCTTTGGGCCCCAGGCCGAGCACCCGGAAATCGCGGACCCAATGCCATTCGTCTCGTGCAGGACCGTGACGATGGTATCGAAGTGATACCATCGTGTGATGGCCATGACACTGCGGCTCACCGACAGTGAGCAAGAAGCGTTGAGAGCCCGTGCGGACGCCGAGGGGATCTCCATGCAAGAGGCAGCGCGGCGAGCCGTGCGCGAGTTCGTCGCTCGCAGCGATCACCGCGACCGCGTCACACGCGCCGCCCATCTGATCATGGACACCCACAGCGACGCCTTGCGTCGACTCGGCGAGTGAACGACCCGGTCGAGTTCCTCGACCTCGACGACGTCGTCGACCTCGCCATTGCCCTCCTCGGTGATCCGGCTCCGATCCGCGACATCGGTCTGCTCGGCTCCGCCGTTGCTCGCCCGCAGACGACCGCGTTCGGCGAGGACGCCTACCCGGACATCTGGACAAAGGCAGCCGCGTTGTTGCACTCGATCGTCGAGAACCATGCCCTCGTAGACGGCAACAAGCGCCTCGGATGGTTGGCCACTGCAGTCTTCCTCGAGATCAACGGCATCGAGATCTCACGCGCCAGCAACGACGACGTCTACGATCTCGTGATCGACGTCGCCGCCGGCCAACCGACCGTCGACACGATCGCCGAACGGCTCCGCCAACTCGCCACATGACACCCGCACACATTCTCCTGTCCCACGCCGGGCGGGGTGTGCGGGTTCGGCCCCAGTGCGGTGCTCGGTGATCGCGGAGACGCGGGCGCCAACAACCGGCTGCCCGCAAGGGGTCGGGTCGTTGACCACGTTCTTGCGGGCGAGCCTGCGCCAAGGGTGACTGGACTTGAACGAGGGTGTCTGTTTCACGACGACAGCTCGTAGCGGATCCACTCGTCGCCGAGGCGAACGAGGAGGGTGTCGCCGTCCAGATTCGATCGGACCCAACGCTTCACGGCGAGCATCTTGCGCGGCCCGGTACGTCTCGATCGGAATCTGCAGGAGCTCCACCTCGGTGACCGGATCGGTCACGGTGAAACCGTCACTGTCGAACGTCAACCAGGTATCGGCTGCGGGTGGGCCGGAGAAGGGCGAGAACGTGTAGAGCGTGTCGCCGGTCGCGAGGTCGATCAGCGAGATGTTCTGTCCTCGTTCCACGAATCGGTACCCATCGAGATCGATGACGAGCGGGGCCTGTTCGCCACCGTTCGGCCCGACAGACAGCAACGCAGCGCTCGTCTGCGGCGATTGCAGGCCGGGGCTGGTCTGCCCGGCAAACCCCGTGGAGAACGACTCCGGCACGTCGTCGATGTCGATGCGGCGCGCCTCGCCGCCGCGCTCGTCGAGCCGATACACGTCGGTCGCTCCGTCTTGATCGACGACGAACGCCACGAACCCATCGTCGACGGGAAACACGTTCTGCACGGTGCCGGTGGGGTCGGGCAGCGGGCTCGCCGTCCAGGTGAGGCCGTCGGGCGAGTGCCATGTGTTGTCGTTCCAGCGGACGAACCCTTCTGGCGAGGCCAGCGTCGGGCCCGTTGGGACGGCGGTCTCCGACATGGTGGGCGTGCCGTCCCAGGTGGCTGACCAGGTGCGTGACGCCGGGATCTCGCCGGTCAGGTAGGGGATCTGATCGGGGGTGATGCCGAACTCGGCCCAGGTGTAGTCGTAGGTGGTTGGCGGTGAGGCGTCGACGCCGCCGAGGGTCACGGTGAATCCGTTGTCGTCGGAGCGGATTCGGTAGCCATCGCCGGATGCGTCGGAGGGAAGCAACTCGGTGGCGTCATAGCCGTAGATGTCTCGGACCTCGAACACCCAGCCCGTCCGAACGCACTTCGAACCAAGAGATCAACGCAGGACGAGATCCACGTCGACGCGCACCATGACCGGCAATACGTGCTCGAAGAGCTACACGACGACCGACCTGTCAGATTGGCGAGCGCAAATTGCACGCCGGACGAGGGAACCACGCACAGTGACTGTCGCTCGACGACCGGAATCTCCTCGGAGCCATCCGAACATCGCATCACCGACGTTCTTCGCATCACGAGCCGCACAGAACTCGCGCTCCGCAATCCGGTCCCCGACCGGGACTCCGATGGCTCCGTCCACAGCGTCTGCCTTGCTTGCGTCGACATCGTTGCGGAACGCCACGTCGGCTTCCATGGACATCGTCGCTTCCTCGGGCAAACGGTCGACATCGGCTGTCCCGAGGATTGCCTGGCTCCCGATGATGACGATGTCGCCGTCGCCGGTGATCGTTGCGGCAGCTCGAACGACGTGTGCGAGCTGTTCGCGGTTCATCGGCGGCCCCGTGGGTTGCCGACGTCGTGCAATCGCCACGCCTCGAGAGCCGTCTGTCGCTGATCCTCGGTGAGCGCGCCGGCGAACGGGGAGTTCTGCCGGAGTTCTCGCCCACGCAGGGAGCGATCGGTGAGTGCCGCGAGGATCCGGTCGACGGGACCGTTCAAGAGGCGCTCCCATTCGTCGAGCCACTTCTTGGCCTGTCCTCGAGCACTCCCACGCATCTTGTCCACGTGATCGAGAGCGTCCGCGATCGTGCGCTCGGGTTCGGTGGCGACCCTGGCTGCGACGACGTAGGCGAGCCAGAGGCTGCGGCGTTCGTCGCGACTCAGCCGATCGGTCCGGCTCTTGAGGGCTTCGACGTTCTCGCGGGAGATCCGGCGGTGCGTGCCGACGGTGGTGAAGGGAAGGTCGCCTCGGTCGCACAGGTCGACGACGTGCTGGCGCGTGCAGTTGAGGATCTTCGCCGCCTCGCCCGTGGTGAGCAGTTCGTCTCCTCGAGGCTGGAGGTCGGGGTCACTCGTGACGCCACGCATACGGAGAGCATGGCTCATAAACGCAACAAACACAATAGTGTGGCTATAGTTGCGCTTGTTGGCTCTCCGAGCTCGTTGGTTCTCGTTCAGCGCTGGCGACGTTGCAGGCAACGACCTTCGAGCGTCGCCGACTGCCCGACCGTCCACGTGTTCGTCACTCGCCGATCGTACGCCGCCTTCTACACGGACGTCCGCCACCGATCAGGCCAGGCGGCTCACGCACACGATCGGTTTCCGAACAGCTCCGAGTCTCGGCCGTCCTGCTGGGAATCGGGCGTTCCCGGGGTGGGCGAGCGCACCCAGCTGCGAGCGGTGCACCGTCCCTCGAAGGCCGAGATTGTCGGGTGGCGTCCTCGAGCCAAGAGGTCCCACATATCGCCGGTTCCCGAGTGGCCGGTTGCTCGGGGTGAGGCGGGAAAGCGGTGCGGTCATATGTACATATCGCTACTGATCATTGTGTACACTTATGGTATGGACGTCGCAGTCACCGAACTCAGAGCTCACCTCGGCCGGTGGATCGACGCAGCACGCGAAGGCAACGACATCGTCATCACCGATCGCGGAACCCCGGTTGCCCGAATCGTCGCGCTCGACTCGACACCGGCCATCGACCGCCTCACCGCCCAGGGCGTCATCAGTCGCCCAACGCACCCGACCCGGCCGGTCGCCGGTGACCGGCAACGCCCGACGCCGAAACGAGCGGTTGCGGACATCGTCAGCGAGCAGCGTCGCTGAACGTGGCTCTCGTCTATTTCGATTCGAGCGCGCTCGTCAAGCTCGTGGTCGACGAAGTCGGGTCAGACATCGCCGCGGCCTTGTGGAACGCGAGCGATGCAGCGCTGTCGAGTCGACTGGCCTATCCCGAGGTCTGCGCAGCACTTGCAGCCGCCGAGCGCAACCACGACCTGACCGCGCCGGAGGCTGCGGCGGCTGGGTCTGACTGGGAGCTGTTCTGGGGATCGATGCGTCCGGTCGAGTTGTCCGCCGACGTCGAGCGAGTTGCCGGTTCGCTCGCGGCAACTCATCAGCTCCGCGGGGCTGACGCGGTGCATCTCGCCAGTGCGCTTGCACTCGGCTCGACAGATCTCACCGTCGCGGTGTGGGACAAGCGCCTTCACGCCGGCGCCGCTGCGGTCGGCCTCGCTGTCGCTCCAGCCACCCTCGCTTGATATCCCGATCCTCGAACTGAGCGATATGGCACCCGTCAACGAATCGCAACTGAGCGATACCGGACCGAGCATCATTGCGACCCGCGACGGGTCTTGGACATGCTCGCAGGCGGTACTCGGGAGGGTTTCCGGGAACCGGAACCGGTAGTTGGGAGGGGGCGAGCCAACGTCTCGCGTCGGTCTTGCTGGCGAACGTCGTGTCGGCAGCGACTTGCTTGCCGAGGCGCCAATAGCGCGCTTGGTAGCGGCCGCTGGGCAGCTTGCGGATGTTGCCGAAGGAACGGGCTCGGGCCATGACGGCCTCCTCGTGCTCGATGCCAACTTGTCGGCACGTGTAGGCACGACGGCCGTTTCCGGGGCCCGGCGTTACACGAGTCCCGGCCAGGAAATCACTCCTGACCTGGGGATTCGCGTGGAGCGGACGACGGGAATCGAACCCGCATCATC
This sequence comes from Ilumatobacteraceae bacterium, assembly GCA_041685755.1. Lineage (GTDB taxonomy): Bacteria > Actinomycetota > Acidimicrobiia > Acidimicrobiales > Ilumatobacteraceae > Sva-07. Next base: position 2,242 of record JAWLFC010000075.1, on the reverse strand, counting down.
AGCTTGGAAGGCTGAGGTTCTAGCCGTTGAACTACGTCCGCAGGAATCGACACCCTATCCGGAGCGCCAGGGGCGCACCCAGGTGGTACGCGTGTTCAGTGGCGCATGAGGGCGCTGACGGCTGTGATCCAGGCAGCGCGGATGCGTTCGCGTGAGCTTCCGAGCAGGCGGGTGTGGCTGCTGAACGAATCGTGGCTCGTGATCACCAACGCACCGTCGACGAGATACTCGCGCTCGGGTCGGTCGACGGAGGCCAGTTCCGGGGCGAACTGCTCTCTGATCTGTTGGCGGAAGAGCTCGGCGACCGCGGCGAACTCTGCGTCGATCGACGGGATCGAGTACGCGCGCATGCGGGCGAGCTGCATCGGACCGCTCACGAGGTCGAACAGTGCCAGGCGGGCGTCGACGAGTGCGGCGACACGTTCGTCGAAGTCGCCTGTGCCGAGCTCGGGGATCGAACTGAGTGGATCGGCATCGCGGAACGCCTGGTCGATCGCCGTCCGCACGAGATCGTTCAAGTCGTCGAAGTAGCGGAAGATCGAGCGATGTGACACTCCTGCGCGTTCGGCGATCTCCGCGGCGCCGGGGTGGAGATTTCCCTCTCTGATCATGTCGAGCAGTGCGGCGATGACCGCGGAGCGATTGCGGTTGCGGCGCATCGTGCGCCCGTCGATCGATTCAGCGATCTCCTCGGCGGTGGTCGCCTGCCGGTTCTGCTTCATCGCCGTACGCTCGTCATGTGCTCTCGCTCCCAGACTTGAGGATGCCGTGACGGTGGGCGGGGCCGCCGGAACGCCCGGAAGTGATAACTCTATCCTGTTGCAGCGCGTGCGGAAGCTCATGGACAAGGCGCAGTCCACGTCGAATCCGTACGAGGCCGAGATCTTCGCCCGCAAGGCGGCAGAACTGATCGCTCGCCACCGGCTCGATCCCGATCGGCTCGCAACCGGCGTCGACGACGAACTCGGGATTCGAGAGGTATCCATCGGACGAGGCGCCTACGTCCGGGCACGGCTGGCATTGCTCGCCGCAGTGGTGTCGGCCCACGATGCCGAGGTCGTGTTCGGCAGTACACCCGACGGCACGATCGCCTACGTGGCCGGTTTCGAGCCCGATCTCGACGTGATCGAGGTCATGTACCACTCGCTGCACGGGCAGGCATCCACGCAGATGGCGTCGCAACGTCGCAGCACCGCTGCAGCGACCCAGCGGTTCCGGCGGTCGTTCCTGTTCGGCTACGCCGACCGACTCTCCGAGTTGCTCGCAGAGTCGGTCCGGGTCGCCGAGACGGCGGCGGCGACGTCGTCTGGCGGCTCGGACCTCGCTCCGGCCCTGCTCGAACGTCGCCGGCGCGTCGAGTCGTTCGTCACCGAGCGCTTCGGTCGAGTCCGTTCAGCGCGCGCTCCCGGTGCAGCGCAGCAGGGCGGCTGGGTCGCCGGAGCAGCGGCGGCCGAACGCGCCGATGTCGGGCGGGCCCGGCTGGCGGGCCGTCGCGCGCTCGGGCGGGGCTGAGCCGGCGATGGATCACGAACGCGCCGCCGTCTACGCAGCCGAGGCGGTCGCATTCGACGGGACCGACCTCGAGGACCTCGTCGGCATCGAGCGCGTCAGCGACGTCGTCCGAGCGCTCGCGCTGGGGGCGTGGTGGCCAGGACCACCGATCGAGGTGCGTCCGGCACGCTCCGACGCCGGCTCTTCCAGCGCTCGGTGTCGTGCAGCAGGCACGACCATTCGCATCGCCGCGCCCCAGGCGACCATCGCCACCGGACTGCACGAACTGGCCCATGCACTCGCCGGTGCGGATTCCGGCCACGGCGAGCGGTTCCGAGCGGCGCTGCTCGACGTGGTGGCGGTGGCGACGAACCTCGACTCGACCGACCGTCGACGGCGTCTGCACGTCGACCAGCTGGCGGCGGCGTTCCGGACCGCCCACCTCGCCGTCGGTTCGCGTTCCTGGCCGGCGCCACCGGACGAGGCCGGCGGCGCCATCGCCCTGTGACGGCGCCGTTCGGTGAGCTGCGATCAGTAGCATGAGCCCGCACATCCGGGATGTAGCGCAGCTTGGTTAGCGCGCCTGCTTTGGGAGCAGGAGGCCGGGAGTTCGAATCTCCCCATCCCGACAGGACGGCGACATGAAGCTGTCGCTGTCCGAGGTGGGCACGCCCAGATCGGGCGGGTCCCGGTGTGTTCGGCACCGGTGGCGTCGCGGTGGGCTACTGTCCGAATCTTGATGGTCGGACAC
>JAWLFC010000009.1:35343-51495 GCA_041685755.1 Ilumatobacteraceae bacterium | reverse complement strand
CGGGCAGCTGCGCGTCGGGGTCGGGTCCGGACGGGCAGGTGCGCGTCGGGGTCGGGTCCGGACGGGCAGGACGTCAGTCGAAGCGGACGGCGATCTCGCCGAGGATGGTGCCTTCCTCGGGGGTCAGGTCGTGGTCGACGCCGGCGATGTCGCGAGCGGCCGAGAACAGTGCCGAGCGCAACACCCGGCTGCTGATGCGGCCGTCGATGTCGTCGAGGAACTCGGTGACGCGTTCGCGCTCGATGGCGTGGCGGGCGGCTTCGATCGCCGGGCGGATGGACTGCTCGAACGTGGCGCCTTCGTCGCGCCACTCGGTGCTGATCTCGCGCAGCATCTCGACTTCGTCGTCGTTGATCGAGTCGTCGGCGAGCATCACGAGCGCCAGCAGCTCCAGTGCGGCGCGGTGCTCGAGGTCGGCGGTCGCGTGCACGGCGACGCCCTGGTACAGGTCTTGCAGACGGCGGTTCATCATGAGTCCTCGTCGGGCACGTTAGGTGACGCAGCGGCCCCCGGATCGGCAGCGAGTGACCGCCGCAGGAACTCGAGTTGGTGGAGCAGCAGGTTCTCGGCGATCGTCTCCTGGGGCGTCATGTGGGTCACGCCGACGAGGGGAAGCACCTCGTGGGGACGCCCGGCCGCCAGCAGCGCCGCGGAGAGCCGCAGCGTGTGGGCGGCGACGACGTTGTCGTCGGCGAGGCCGTGGATCAACAGCAGCGGCCGTCGGAGGTCGGCGGCCAGCGGCAGCAGGGAACTGGCGTCGTAGACGTCGGTGGCATCCGCCGGATCGCCGAGATAACGCTCGGTGTAGTGGGTGTCGTACAGCCGCCACTCGGTGACCGGCGCGCCGGCGATCGCGGCGTGGACGACGTCGGGCCGGCGCAGGACCGCCAGCGCCGCCAGGTAGCCGCCGAAGCTCCAGCCGCGGATCGCCACGCGATCGAGATCGAGCACGGGGAACTCCTCGGCCGCGGCGTGCAGTGCGTCGATCTGGTCCTCGAGCGGACCGGTGGCGAGATCGTCGTGGACGGCGCGTTCCCACTCGCTGCCGCGCCCCGGGGTGCCACGGCCGTCGGTGACGACGACGGCGAAGCCCTGGTCGGCGAACCACTGCGAGCTCAGGTACGCGTGGCGCGACTGCACGACGCGCTGCGCATGGGGGCCGCCGTACGGGTCGAGCAGGACCGGCAGGGGGGAGCCGTCGTGGTCGTGGGGGAGCAGCACCGCCGTGGGCAGGCGTCGCTCGCCGACGTGGCGGATGGCGACGTTCGGCGCGACCAGCGGCCACTCCGCGTTCGTCACGAGGACGGTGCGGTCGTCGCCGTGGTGCACCGTCGTCGTCGGCGCCGAGTCGAGTGTGGCGCTGCGGAGCACCGTCGTCGGCCCGCCGACGGTGGCGGTGTGCACTCCGGGTTCGTCGGTGATCGCCTCGATCGACTCGCCGTGCCAACGCCAGACGTGCAGTTGCGTCGCGTCGTCGATCGGATTCGCCTGGAACACCACGGCGTCGCCGTCGACGGCAACGACGCTGCGTACCTGCAGGTCGGTCGGCGTCACCGGCTCGTCGTCGATCGTGAGCCGGCGGACGCCGTCGCGATCCGCGGCGTGCACGAGTCGGCCGTCGGCGAGCAGCTGCGGCGTGCCCGGCACCAGTTCGACCCAGGCGTCGTCGTAGTCGTGGCTGATCACCGTCGTCTCGCCCCGGGTCGGGCCGTCACCGGTGTCGACGCGCAGCACCATCGATCCCTGCTGGTCGCGCGACTGCACGAGCAGCACGAGGCCCGCCTCGGACCAGTTCACCGCTGCCAGGTAAGGGAAGAACTCGCGATCCCAGTCGACGGCCGTGCGGGTGCCGTCCAGCGTGACGAGGTGCAGGGTGACCTCGGCGTTGGCGGTGCCGGCGGCGGGATAGCGGATCGTTCTCGCGGCGAGTGCGGGGCGCGCCGGATCGGCGATCGTCCATTCGTCCACCCTGGCCTCGTCGACTCGGGTGATCGCGAGCGACTCGCCGTCCGGGCTCCACCAGAATCCCCGGAAGCGGTGCATCTCCTCGGCAGCGATGAAGTCGGCGCTGCCCCACGTCACCGTCGGCGGTTCGTCGGCGCCGACGAGGACCCGTGACGTCCCGTCGAGTTCGGCGAGGCGCAGCGTGGGCCCGCTGACGTAGGCGATCCGTCGCGCCGGCGGGTCGGGCCTCGGGTCGAACACGGGGCCCTCGACGTCGAGGGCGCGAGCCTGGCCCGAGACGAGCCCACCGGCGAAGAGCCGTCCGGCGACGGCGAACGCGACGACGCTCACCGCGGCGTCGGTCGCATAGGCCGTGATGCCGCCGGCGCTCTCCCGCGCCCGCTCCCGCCGGTCCCGCTCGGCGTCGGGCAGGTCGGCGTCGGGGAGACCGAGCAGCGTCGCCGCATCGGCCACCAGACGCTCGGTGCCGGTGCCGGTGCCGGTGTCGAACACCCACAGCGAGTTCGCCGGGTCGCTGCCACCGCCGCTGCGCAGGAACACGACCCGACGCCCGTCGGGTGACACCGTGATGGTCCGCGGTTCGCCGAGCGTGAATCGCTGGGTGCGGGCGTACTGGCGGGGAAACGTGTCGGTCACGCCCGCCACTGTAGGAACTCGCCGGCGCCGCCGCCGTGCGTGTTCGTCGGACCCGCTCTGTTCAACGCGAGAAGTGGCCGACTGCATCGACGAGCAGATCGAACGCGGCGTCGTCGTCGACATCGGTGAGCACGTCGCAGTTCGGTGGTTCCCGGTCGAGGATGTGGCGCTGATCGATCACGGTCATGCCCCGCGTGTGATCGCCCCGTGTCTCGACGGCCACGTGGCGCCGGACGCGCTCGAACAGTTCGGGATGGGTGAGCGCGAGCACGGCGAGGGGGTCGTGGACGGCTGCGCCCTCGATCGAGCCGGGGTCGTGACGCGAGCGGTAGTTGTCGCTGAAGAAACCGAACAGGTCGGCGAACAGCGCCGCCAGGCGCCCGGGCAGTGCGCCGACGCGAGCGATGCGTTCCGGGGTGGCCTGGAATCGATGGGTGACGTCGAGGCCGGCCATCGTCAACGGCCCGCCGTAGGTGAACACGATCGCCGCTGCCTCCGGGTCGGCCCAGATGTTGAACTCCCCCGTCGGTGTCCGGTTGCCGAACGTCCCGCCTCCCATCAGCGAGATGCCTGCGATGCGCTCGGCGATGTCCGGTGCGCTGCGCAGCGCGAGCGCGATGTTGGTCAGCGGCCCGACGGGCACGAGCCAGATGTCGTCGACGCGCCGGCAGGTGTCGACGATGAACGCGACGGCGTCGGTGCCGTCGAGCGGTGTGGTCGGCTCTGGCAGGTCGGCGCCGTCGAGGCCGGACTCTCCGTGGACGAACGCGGCGAACTTCGGCTCGGCGACCAGGGGGCGCGGGCTGCCGGCGTGGACGGCGACGTCGATGCCGAGCAGGTCGCGCATCACCCGGGCGTTGTGGGTGGTCCGCTCGAGCGGAGCGTTGCCGGCGACGGTGGTGATGCCGACGAGGTCCGCGTAGTGGGCAGCGGCGACGATCGCCATGGCGTCATCGTGTCCCGGATCGCAGTCGAGCAGGATGCGGGGTCGTTCGGCCATCGCCCGATGATGCCAGCTGACACGTCCGGTGTCGGCCCCGACGTCCGACGCCGAGCGCGGCGCTCAGACGAGGAGGGTGCCGTCCTCGGTGAGGGTGACCCCGGTGCCGACCCATTCACCGTCGGTCATGGCGTCGGCGACGGCGAGATCGTTCGAGGTGCCCCACGCCCGGCGGCCGTCGGCCAGACGACACGACGCGATCGCCTGCTCCGGCGCGGCGTCGCGCGAGTACATGACGGTGTAGGCCTCGACCGTCGCCGGCCCGGCGGCGTCGGCGGGCATCGCGAGTTCGCGCCGGGGGAGCGCGTCGATCGTCCGCTGGGGCGTGTCGTGGCGGAACTCCGAGATCGGCGTCGTCGAGTACACGCCGAACGCGTGCTTCGTGGCGTAGCCGCCGTTCGCCCACACGAGGCCGAACTCGCCCGGTTGCTCGCGCAGCTCGGTCACCATGGTCGCGATCGCGTGCATGACGTAGTTGTTCCACGGCCCGCCGGCGAAGGTCAGCCCTCCGGTGCGCGACCACTGTCGGTTCAGGTCGATCCCGAGCGACGCAGCGCCGAGCTGCACGGCGGCGGGAAAGCACGAGTAGAGATCGACGAGCGCGACGTCGTCGACGTCGACACCCGCCAATTCGAGCGCCCGGCGCCCGCCGATCTCGACGGCCGGGGTGGCGGTGAACGAGTCGCGGTGCGAGATGTAGTTGTGCTCGTGGCAGTCGGTGCCGGCGTGTGGGAACACCCAGCGGTCCTCGGCGACGCCGAGTCGCCGGGCAGCGTCGACCGAGCACATGACCAGCGCCGCGCTCATGTCGACGTCGTTGTTGGAGTTCATCAGCTTCGGGTACGGCAGACCGATCATCCGGTTGGTGGCGGTGACCGTCGTGATCTCGGCCGGCGTCCTGGCGTCCCGGATCCAGGCGTACGGATTGCCGGCGGCGACCTCGCTGAGCCCGGACCAGAGCCGACCGAGGTGGTCACGGTGCTCGTCGACGCTGCGTCCGGACGCGGCGCGGATCGCGGTCTCGAACATCGGATAGATCTGCACCGGCATGTAGATGCCGCGCGACGTCTCGGCCTCGAGGTTCATCGAGAGGTCCTCGCCGATGATCGTCGGCTCGTCGCCGTCGGGCGCCTTGGGCCAGTCGAGTTCGACCCCGGCGGCGCGGGCCCGCTTGCGGGTGCGGGTGGCTTCGCCGCCGGTGAGGATGGCGATGTCGATCGCGCCGTTCTGGATGTCGATCGCCGTGGTGTTGACGAGTGACTGGGGGCTGTTGCCGCCCATCGTGGTCTGGTCGAGCCGGCGGGGAGCGATGCCGAGGCGGTCGGCGACGAACCGGGGGGTGTTGCCGTAGCGCCAGGAGAGCTGGCTGACGACGCGCAGGGCGTCCGCCGACGGCGGGCCGGTGAGCCCGGCGTCGTCACAGGCCGCCAGGATCGCCCGTTCCATCAGCGCTGCCGGCTCGAGGCCGTCGGCGATGGAGTCGGCGCGATGGACGTACTGGCCGACGCCGATGATCACGGGGGTGCGGGGATCGACGGAGGGGGAAGGCGTACTCACGGCCCCGCACCATAGACATCGGTCCCCGCACCGTTCGTGTCGCACTTCCGGTGACCCGTCCCCACCGGATCGCACCAGAAACGGGTGTTGGACGTTCGTGGCGCACTTCCGGTGGCCCGTCCCCACCGGATCGCACCACAAACGGACGGGGTGGGCGCCAGGGCGTACACTCGACCGACGATGACCCGTGTCGCCATCGGCTCCGACCACGCCGGCTACCACCTCAAGCAGCACCTCGTGACGATGCTGCTCGGCCGTGGCCACGAGGTCGACGACCACGGCACCCACTCGACCGAGTCGGTCGACTACCCGGCGATCTGCGCCGGCGTCGGCCGGACGGTGCGCGATGGCGACGCCGACGTCGGCATCGTCCTCGGCGGAAGCGGCCAGGGCGAACAACTCGCCGCCAACAAGGTGCGCGGCGTGCGCGCCGCGCTGTGCAACTGCCTCTACACCGCCCGCATGGCGCGAGCCCACAACGACGCCAACGTGCTGTCGATCGGTGCCCGTGTCGTCGGCGAGGGCCTCGCCGAGGAGATCGTCGACACCTTTCTCACCACCGACTTCGACGGCGGCCGCCACGCCCGACGAGTCGACCAGATCACCCAACTCGAATCCGACTTCTGAACCACCATCGCACGAAGGATCCCTGATGCCGTTTCCCTCCGACACCGACCCCGATCTCGAGGTCATGGGCCTCATCGAGCGTGAGGTCGAACGCCAGACCACCGGCATCCAGCTGATCGCCAGCGAGAACTTCACCTCCCCGGCGGTGATGGCCGCGGTCGGTTCCGCGCTCACGAACAAGTACTCCGAGGGCTATCCCGGCAAGCGGTACTACGGCGGCAACGCGATCGTCGACGACATCGAACAGCTCGCCATCGACCGCGTCAAGCAACTGTTCGGCGCCGACCACGCCAACGTCCAGCCGCACTCGGGTGCCAACGCCAACATGTGCGTGTACCAGGCGCTGCTCGAGCCCGGTGACACGGTGCTCGGCCTCAGCCTCGACCACGGCGGCCACCTCACCCACGGCTCGCCGGTCAACGCCAGCGGGCTGCTCTACCACTTCGTGTCGTACGGCACCGGTGCCGAGGACCGCATCGACATGGACGACGTGCGTTCGCTCGCGCTCGAACACCGTCCGAAGATGATCGTCGCCGGAACGACCGCCTACCCCCGCCGGCTCGATCCGGAGCCGTTCAAGGCGATCGCCGACGAGGTCGGCGCGCTGCTGCTGTTCGACATCGCCCACCTCGCCGGCCTCGTCGCCGGCGGCGCCCACCCCAACCCGGTGCCGTACGCCGACGTGGTCACCTTCACCACGCACAAGACGCTGCGCGGCCCGCGCGGCGGTTGCATCCTGACGAAGGCCGAGCACGCCAAGGCGATCGACAAGGCGGTGTTCCCCGGGTGGCAGGGCGGCCCGCTCGAACACGTCATCGCCGGCAAGGCGGTGGCCTTCCGCGAGGCGCTCGACCCCTCGTTCACCGAGTACGCCCACCAGGTCGTGAAGAACGCGTCCGCGCTCGCCGAGGCGCTCGTGCAGGAGGGCTTCCGGCTCGTCTCCGGTGGTACCGACAACCACCTGATGGTCGTCGATCTCACACCGTTCGATGCCGAGCTCACGGGCAAGGAGGCCCAGGCCAAGCTCGACGACGCCGGCATCACGCTCAACAAGAACACGATCCCCGACGACCCCCGCAGCCCGTTCGTCACCAGTGGCGTGCGCATCGGCACGCCGTCGGTGACCACTCAGGGGATGACCGAGGCGGAGATGCCCGTGATCGCCGGTTACATCGCCCGGGCGCTGCGCCACCGCGACGATGCCGCCGAGCTCGAGATGGTGCGCAAGGAGGTCGCCGAGCTCTGCGCCCGGTTCCCGGCGTACCCCGCCGCCTGAGCGAGGGTTCTAGGCTCCGCTTCCGTGCCCACCGTCGGTTCCTTTCTCCTGATCGGAGCCGTCGCCGCCGTCGTCACCTTCGTCACCACCCCGATCGTGGGGATGGTGGCCCGGCGACGGGGGTGGGTGTACCTGCCGAACGACCGCACCGTCCACCAGTCGCCGCTGCCCGATGTGGGCGGCCTGGCGATGTTCGCCGGGTTCCTGGCGGCGATGCTCACCGCCTGGCTCGTCGACGCGTTCGACGTGCTGTTCGCGAACAACTCCGAGCCGCTCGGCATCGTGATCGCGGCGACGATCGTGTTCGGGGTCGGCTTCCTCGACGACATCCGTGAGGTGTCGGCGCCGGCGAAGGTGGCCGGCACCGTGCTCGCCGGGATCGTGCTCGTCCAGTTCGGCGTCGTGATGTTCTCGTTCCGTCTGCCGTTCTACGACGGCCCGATCGTGCTGGCCGACCTCGCGCCGCTCGTCACCGTGCTCTGGCTGGTCGGCATGACGCAGGCGATCAACCTGATCGACGGCCTCGACGGCCTCGCCGCCGGCATCGTCGCCATCGCCGCGTTCGCGTTCTTCCTCTACAGCCAGGAACTGATCGACCGCGACCTGCTCGACGTGCGCAACGTCGGCCCGCTGCTGGCGATCGTCGCCGTCGGCGTGTGCGTCGGCTTCCTGCCCCACAACTTCAACCCGGCGCGGATCATGATGGGCGACGGCGGAGCGTTGTTCCTGGGCCTGCTGCTGGCGGTGTCGACCAGCGTGGTGGGTGGCCGGGCCGACTCGTTCAGCCAGGAGTTCATCGGTCAGACCTACTTCTTCCTGGCGCCGCTCGTCATCCCGCTGTTGATCCTCGGCGTGCCGATCCTCGACATGGCGTTCGCGATCGTGCGCCGCGTGTCGAGCCGCAAGTCGTTCGCCGTCGCCGACAAGGGCCACCTGCATCACCGTCTGATGGACCTCGGCCACGGCCATCGGCGCAGCGTGGTCATCCTGTGGGGGTGGACGGCGCTGCTGTCGGCGTTCGTGCTGTATCCGACCCTGACCGGCCGCAACCCCGCGTATCTCCCGTTCGGGATCCTGGCGCTCGCCATCGTGCTCTACACCGTGCTGCACCCGAGCGTTCGCGCCCGGCGCCGATCGAACGGCACCGGACCCGCTCCCACCGGCCACGGCGACGCCGAGCCGGCCCCGGTCGGCGAGGTCGCCGAATGATCGTGCCAATGATCGTGACGGCGATGATGGCCGGCGCCGAATGTGGAGTTGTCCTGGCCGACCCCGACGGACTAGGTTGTGCTTCCGTTCACAAGCCGACCGGTCATCCGCCGGGTCGCCCGCTGTCGTGGACCCACCCCGATCGATGAAGCTCATCCCCAAGAAGACACGCGTCAACAACGAAGACGCCCTCGGCATCGCCATCGAGTTCGCCATGATCACCGCGGTGTTCTTCGGGGCGGGCTGGCTGGTCGACAACTGGCTCGGCACCGTGCCGCTGTTCATGATCGTGTTCACCGTGCTCGCGGCCGTCGGCCTGTTCACCAAGTCGAAGTACCGCTACGACGCCAAGATGGAGGAGCTCGACGCCCAACGGCGCGCCGGTTCCACCACGTCGAGCGTCGCGTCCACCACCGAGTCGAAGGTCGTCTGAGCATGACCGGCAGCGACAGCACGATGGCGACGCGCGACACCGGCCCGGCGACCGAGGTCGCCGTGTCGACCGACATGGTCAAGCGCGGCCTCGTCGTCGCCCCCGTGATGATCGCCGCCTGTCTCGTGATCTGGGGCCTCGACGGCGCGCTGTCGTCGGGCTATGGCATCGTGATCGTGCTGGCGAACTTCGCGTTGGCGGCCCGCCTGATCTCCTACACGGCACCGATCTCGCTCGGGTTGATGATGGGAGCGATCCTGTTCGGCTATCTCCTCCGCCTGGGTCTGATCTTCGCTGCGGTCTGGGTGGTGCGCGATGCCGCTTGGATTTCTTTTCCGGCCCTCGGAGCGACCATCATCATCACGCACCTCGGGTTGCTGGTCTGGGAACTCAAGTACGTGGCGATCTCGCTCGCGTACCCCGGCCTGAAGCCACCCGAGCACACCGGCTCCACGACCTCTCGCTCTTCTTCTCCCACTTCGACCAGCTCGACCTCCCCGACCACCTCGGCCACGACGCCCACGACCGACTGAAACGGAATCACACGTGTTCGCACTCGAGTTCCCGCCGATCAACGCCCTGCTCCGCTGGCAGGACTTCTTCCCCACGTTCAACAAGATCGCGCTCATCGCGGTCCTGTCGGCGCTGATCGTCATCATCTTCTACGCACTCGCCAACCGCGCCAACCCGATGCTGGCGCCGACCGGCGTGCGCAACGTCGCCGAGTCGTCCGTCGAGTTCATCGAGGACGGCATCATCATGCAGACGATGGGCGAGTCGGGGCTCAAGTGGACCCCGTACCTGCTCAGCCTGTTCCTGTTCATCTTCCTCTGCAACATCCCCGGCGTCATCCCGGTGCTGCAGATGCCGGCGACGGCTCGCATCGCGATCCCGCTCGGGTTGTCGCTGTTCGTGTGGGTCACCTACATCGGTGTCGGCCTGAAGCACCAGGGCGCCGGCTACTTCGGCCACCTGCTGTGGCCCCCCGGGGTCCCGACGGCGCTCAAGCCGCTCGTGGGTCTGATCGAGTTCGTGTCGACGATCCTCGTCACCCCGTTCTCGCTGACGGTTCGTCTCTTCGCCAACCTGCTCGCCGGCCACATCCTGCTCGTCACCTTCGGTCTGCTGACCGAGGCGTTGCTGTTCGCCCGCACCAGCCAGCTGTTCCTCGTGCCGATGAGCGTGCTGCCGTTCATCATGCTGGTGTTCCTGACGGCGTTCGAGGTGCTCGTCGCCGTGCTGCAGGCTTACATCTTCACCATCCTCGCCGCCGTGTACATCCAGAACTCGATGGCGTCGCACGACGAGCACTGAGCCTCGTCGCCCCCCGTCCACCCGATCACCGATCTTCCTCAGACATCACCACAGGAGAAGCACAACCAATGGAAGCATTCAGCATTCTCGTCCAGCAGGCGAGCGGCTTCACCGCCGACGAACAGAAGAGCATCGAAGCGGCGTCGACCGCCGGTTTCGCCTACGGCCTCGCCGCCATCGGCCCGGCCATCGGCATCGGCTACCTGGTCGGCAAGTCGGTCGAGGCCATGGCCCGCCAGCCCGAGGCCGCCGGCATGGTCCGCACCACGATGTTCCTCGGCATCGCCTTCACCGAGGCGCTCGCCCTCATCGGCTTCGTCGTCTTCATCCTGCTCAAGTTCGCCTGAGCCGAGACCCGAAACCGACCCGTCCACCAACCGTAAGGAGCTGACGTGCTGACAGCCGTCGTCACCGGTTCCGGGGCCACGCTCGAGGTGTCATTCCTCGGCGACCGCCTCGCCGGTCAGGCCCTCGTGACCGCCGAGAAGGAAATCCCCGAGAACGACCTGAACCCCATCGCGCCCGAGATGAAGGAGTTCGTCTGGGGCATGGGCTCGTTCTTCGTGATGTTCATCATCCTGCGGTACGTCCTCTATCCCAAGCTGAAGAAGGGGATGGACGAACGTGCGGCGAAGGTACGCCACGAGCGAGCAGACGCCGAGGCCGCCACCGCAGCCGCACGGGCCGACGTCGCCGAGTACGAGGCCCAGGTCGCCACGCTGCGCGCCGAGGCCCAGCAGCGCGTCGAGGCCGCTCGAGCGACCCTCGAGGCCGAGCGGACCGAACGACTCGCAACTGCCAACGCCGAGATCGCCGATCGTCGAGCAGCCGCCATGGCCGAGGTCGACGCCGCACGAGCCGCCGCCCAGGGTGATGTCGAAGCGGCCGTCGTCGACGTGGTCGGTCATGCCGCCCGACTCGCCACCGGCCGTTCGGTCGCCGACGACACGGTGCGCAACGCCGTTCGGGCGTCGATGTCGGAGGTGGCACGATGAACCGCCTCAGTCTGATCGCCGGGCAGATGCTCCAGGTCGAGTGGGACGTCGACGAAAGCGGTGTCGTCTCGAACGACCCCTTGCTCCCGCCGATCAAGGAGATCTTCATCGGTGGCGCCGCCTCGCTGATCGTCTTCGCCGCGCTGTACAAGTTCGCCGGCCCCGCCATCCGCAAGGCGATGAGCGACCGCACGGCCCGCATCCAGGCCGACCTCGATTCGGCGGCCGCGGCCACCACCGACGCCGAGCAGTCGGCCAGCGATATCCGTGCCGCCCTCGGCGACATCGACGGCGAGCGCCAACGCCTCTTCGCCGAGGCCGAACAGCAGGCCGAGGCCATTCTCACCGACGGCCGTGCCCGTCTCGATGCCGAGGTCGCCGAACTCCAATCCCGCGCCGAAGCCGACGTCGCCTCTGCTGCCACACGCGGCGGCGACGAGCTGCGCTCGGAGATCGGCCGTCACGCCGCCGTCAGCATCGACGCCGTCGTCACCGACACGCTCGACGACGCCGCCCAGCAGGAGCTGATCGAGAGCTTCATCCAACGAGTCGGAGCCACACCCACAGGAGCCACGTCATGAGCGACGCCCGGATCGAAGGCTACGCCCGAGCGCTGTTCGAGGTCGCCCGAGCCGACGGCACCCTCGACGAGGTCGAGGACGAACTGTTCCGCTTCGCCCGCTCGTACGAGTCGAGCGACGCGCTGCGCGACGCGATCACCGACGAGCACGTCCCGGTCGAGAAGCGCCAGGCCATCGTCGAGGACCTCCTCGACGGCAAGGCCACCCCGACCACCGTCCAGCTCGTGTCGATGGTGGTCGGCTCGGGGCGCGGTCGTGACCTGCCCGCCATCGTCGACTCGCTCGTCCAGCGGGCATCGTCGGCCAAGCAGCTCGACGTCGCCGAGGTCCGTACCGCGGTCGCGCTCACCGACGACCAGCAGGCCCGGCTCAAGGCGGCGTTGGAGAACGCGACCGGCAAGCAACTCAATCTCAAGTCCGTCGTCGACCCGTCGGTCGTCGGCGGCGTCGTCGCCACCGTCGGCGACACCGTCATCGACGACTCCGTCCGCACCCGCATCGACCAGCTGAAGAGCCGGCTCTGAGCCGAGCGATCAGGATCGAAAGAGAGACCCCACATGGCTGAGCTGACCATTTCCGCCGCCGACATCGCCTCGGCGCTCAAGTCCAACCTCGAGAGCTACGAGCCCTCGGTCGAGGCCCGTACGGTCGGCCGCGTCGCCGAAGTGGGCGACGGCATCGCCCGCGTCAGCGGCCTGCCCGATGCCGCCGTGAACGAGCTGCTCGAGTTCGAGGACGGCTCGGTCGGCCTCGCGCTCAACCTCGACGAGACCTCGATCGGCGCCGTCGTCCTCGGTGACGTCGACAACATCGAAGAGGGCCAGACGGTCAAGGCGACCGGTCGCATCCTGTCGACACCCGTCGGCGATGCGATGCTCGGTCGGGTCGTCAACGCCCTCGGCCAGCCCATCGACGGCCAGGGCGACATCATCGGCGCCGAGCAGCGCCGCATGGAGATCCAGGCGCCCGGCATCATGGGCCGCAAGCCGGTGCACGAGCCGCTGCAGACCGGCATCAAGGCCATCGACGCCATGACGCCGATCGGCCGAGGCCAGCGCGAGCTGATCATCGGCGACCGCAAGACCGGCAAGACCACCGTCGCCATCGACACGATCCTCAACCAGCAGGGCCTCGGCGTGAAGTGCATCTACGTCGCGATCGGCCAGAAGAGCTCCACGGTCGCCCAGACCGTCGACACGCTTCGTCAGAACGGCGCGCTGGACTACACGGTCGTCGTCGTGGCGTCGGCCTCCGACCCCGCGCCGTTCAAGTACCTCGCCCCCTACGCCGGCTGCGCCATCGGCCAGCACTGGATGGACAACGGTGAGCACGCCCTCGTGGTGTACGACGACCTGTCGAAGCAGGCCGACGCCTACCGCCAGCTGTCGCTGCTGCTGCGCCGCCCGCCGGGCCGCGAGGCCTACCCGGGTGACGTCTTCTACCTCCACAGCCGCCTGCTCGAACGGGCCGCCAAGCTGTCCGACGAGATGGGCGCCGGGTCGCTGACCGCACTGCCGATCATCGAGACGAAGGCCGGCGACGTGTCGGCGTTCATCCCGACCAACGTCATCTCGATCACCGACGGCCAGGTGTTCCTCCAGGACAACCTGTTCAAGTCGGGTGTCCGGCCGGCGATCGACGTGGGCATCTCGGTGTCGCGAGTCGGTGGCGCGGCGCAGATCAAGTCGATGAAGTCGGTCGCCGGCACGCTGAAGCTCGACCTCGCGCAGTTCCGTGAGCTCGAGGCGTTCGCCACGTTCGGCTCCGAGCTCGACGCGATCTCCAAGGCCCAGCTCGAGCGCGGCTACCGCCTCGTCGAGCTGCTCAAGCAGCCGCTCAACAGCCCGATGCCCGTCGAGGAGCAGGTGGCGGTGATCTATGCCGGCACGAAGGGACACATCGACGACATCCCCGTCGCCGACGTCAAGCGCTTCGAGTCCGAACTGATCGAGTACCTGCGAAGCACCCACGGTGGCCTGATGGCGGAGATCAAGACCGGTGGCATCCCCGAGGGTCTCGACGACGCGATCTCGTCGTTCAAGCTGAACTTCACCCCGAGCTCCGACGAGTACGCCGTCGACCCCACCCAGCTCGACGTCGACGAAGTCGGCGACGCCAAGTCCCGCAAGACCCTCGCAACGGAGTGATCTAGATGGCAGGAGGGCAGGAGCGCATACTCAAGGAACGCATTCGCAGCGTTCGGGCGACGAAGAAGATCACGCGCGCCATGGAGCTGATCGCCGGATCGCGCATCGTCAAGGCCCAGGCCCGCGTCGCCGCCGCCGTGCCGTACTCCGAACTGATCACCGAGGTCGTCAAGGATCTCGCCGCCGGCGGCGCGTCGGCCGACTCCCCGTTGCTGGCGGGTCGCGACGAGGTGAAGCACACCTGCTACGTGGTCATCACCGCCGACCGCGGCCTGTGCGGCGGCTACAACGCCGGCGTGCAACGCGCGGCCGAGGGCGAGGTCAAAGCCGACATCCTGCGCGGCGAGGACTACACGATCATCCCGGTCGGCCGGAAGGCCGAGGGGTACTTCCGCTTCCGCGGCTACACGCTCGGCAAGGCGTTCAACGGCTTCTCCGACCAGCCGAGCTACGAAGACGCTCGCGCCATCGGCGAGCACGTGGTGGAGTTGTTCGTGAGCGGCGAGGTCGACCGCGTCGAACTCGTCTACACGCGCTTCATCTCGGCGGGCAGCCAGGAGGTCGTGCTCCGGCCGCTCGTGCCGCTGACGACCGAGACCGTGCAGGGCGGCGACGGCAAGTCGAGCGTCGGCAGCGACTACGACTTCGAACCGGACCCGGCGGCGATCCTCGACACGCTGCTGCCGCGCTACGTCGAGGCCCGTGTCTATGCGGCGCTGCTCAACGCCGCGGCGTCGGAGCACGCGTTCCGTCAGCGGGCGATGAAGTCGGCCACCGACAACGCCGAGGAGTTGATCAAGTCGCTGAGCCGGGTGATGAACCGGGCCCGGCAGGACTCGATCACCACCGAGATCATGGAGATCGTCGGCGGCGCCGAAGCCCTCGACTCCGGCAGCAAGACGACGTCGTACGACGTCGAGAGTTTCGACCGCGCCTTCGGCGCCACCATCTGAGTACCGGCCACAGGAGACCACCCTCATGACCATGACCGAAGCCACCCCGACCGCCACCCAGGACGGCCGCGTCGTCGCCATCGCCGGCCCGGTGATCGACGTCGAGTTCCCCCGCGGCTCGCTTCCCGAGCTGAACAGCGCCGTCGAGTTCGACGTCGAGCTCGAGTCGGGCACCGTCACGGTGCTCGCCGAGGTCGCCCAGCAGCTCGGCAACAGCCGGGTGCGGGCCATCTGCATGAAGCCGACCGACGGCCTCGTGCGCGGCACGCCGGTGCGCGCCCTCGGCCACGGCATCCAGGTGCCCGTCGGCAACAAGGTGCTCGGCCACGTCTGGAACACGTGGGGCGAGCCGCTCGACGAAGCGCCCGAGGGTTTCGCCGAGATGGAGCGTTGGGACATCCACCGCGACGCCCCCGACTTCGACGCCCTCGAGCCGTCGGCGCGCATGTTCGAGACCGGCATCAAGGTCATCGACCTCCTCACCCCCTACGTGGCCGGCGGCAAGATCGGCCTGTTCGGCGGCGCCGGCGTCGGCAAGACGGTGTTGATCACCGAGATGATCAACCGTGTCGCCTCGCAGCACGGCGGTGTGTCGGTGTTCGCCGGAGTCGGCGAGCGCACCCGTGAAGGCACCGACCTGCGTCTGGAGATGATGGAGTCGGGTGTGTTCGAGAAGGCCGCCCTCGTGTTCGGCCAGATGGACGAGCCGCCGGGCGTGCGCCTGCGGGTCGCCCTGTCGGCGCTGACGATGGCGGAGTACTTCCGCGACGTCCAGAACCAGGACGTGCTGCTGTTCGTCGACAACATCTTCCGCTTCGTGCAGGCCGGCTCCGAGGTGTCGACGCTGCTCGGCCGCATGCCGGCCGCCGTGGGCTACCAGCCGACGCTCGCCGACGAGATGGGCCAGCTCCAGGAGCGCATCACCTCCACCCGTGGCCGTTCGATCACGTCACTGCAGGCCGTCTACGTGCCCGCCGACGACTACACCGACCCGGCGCCGTTCACGACGTTCACGCACCTCGACGCGACGACCGAGCTGTCGCGGCAGGTCGCGGCGCTCGGCATCTACCCGGCGGTCGATCCGCTGGCGTCGACCTCGACGATCCTGTCGCCCGAAGTGGTCGGCGCACACCACTACGACGTCGCCCGTCGTGTGCAGGAGACGCTGCAGCGGTACAAGGAGCTGCAGGACATCATCGCCATCCTCGGTCTCGACGAGCTGTCCGAGGAGGACCGCCTGATCGTGAACCGGGCCCGCAAGGTCGAGCGCTTCCTGTCGCAGCCGTTCTACGTCGCCGAGGTCTTCACCGGCCTCACCGGTGAGTACGTGCCGGTGGCCGAGACCGTCGAGTCGTTCGAGTCGATCATCACCGGCGAGCTCGACGAGGTCCCCGAGCAGGCGTTCCTGAACGTCGGCGGCGTCGAGCAGGTCCTCGCCAAGGCCAAGAAGCTCCAGGAG
>JAWLFC010000009.1:0-35243 GCA_041685755.1 Ilumatobacteraceae bacterium | reverse complement strand
ATGCGGGTGGAGATCGTGTCGCCGGAGCGGGTGCTGTACTCCGGCGAGGCCACGATGGTGGTCACGCGCACGCTCGAGGGTGGTGAGATCGCGTTCCAGGACGGCCATCAGGCGTTCCTCGGTGCGCTGGTCGAGAACCACACCCGCATCTACCAGGTCGACGGCACGGTCCAGGACGTGGCGGTGCACCGCGGCTTCGTCGAGGTGCACGGCGACCCGTCGGTCGTGTCGATCCTGTCCGACACCGCCGAACTCGCCGAAGAGATCGACGTCGAGCGGGCCAGGGCAGCGATGGAGCGTCACCAGCTCGTGCTCAAGCAGGAGCACGACGAGGCGTTGCTGACCAACGCCGTCTCCGGCAAGTCGCGCGCTGCGGCGCGTCTCGCCGCCACCGGCCAGTCTCCGACCAGCTGACGATCACATCAGGGTTCAGCCCTGCGACGTCACACCGTTGCTAGCTTCTGCGCATGGCGACCTACCCGTTCACGTCGGCACTGGTGACCGGGGCGTCGTCGGGGATCGGCGCCGAGATGGCGCGAGTGCTCGGTGAGGCCGGTGTGCCGACGGTACTGGTCGCCCGCCGAGGCGACCGTCTTCGCGAGCTCGCCGATCGCTACGACGGCTTCGAGGTACTCGAAGCCGACCTCGGCTCGCCGGCCGGGCAGGCCACCACGATCGAGCGGGTTGCCTCGACGGCGTCGCCGATCGACCTCGTCGTCAACAACGCCGGGTTCGGCACGAGCGGGCGATTCCACGAACTCGACGTCGACCGCCTCGCCGCCGAGGTCGAGTTGAACGTCGCCGCCCTCACCCGGCTGAGCCACGCCGCCCTGTCGGCGATGGTGCCCCGCCGGCGCGGTTTCCTGCTGAACGTGTCGAGCGTCGCGAGCTTCCAGGCATCGCCCGGCTTGGGGGTGTACGCCGCGACCAAGGCCTACGTGACGAGCCTGACCGAGGCGTTGCACGCCGAGGTGCGGGCGTCGGGCGTGCACGTGACCGCGCTGTGCCCCGGCCTCACCAGGACCGAGTTCCAGGACCACAGCAACACGACGGGGTTGGCGGCACGGATTCCCGGCATCGCCTGGACATCGGTCGAGCAGGTCGCGTCGACGGGGCTCGCCGACGTGGCGGCGAACAGGACGCTGTCGGTGCCCGGCGTGCTCTACAAGACCACCGTGACGGCGAGCGACATCGTGCCCCGCTCGATCACGCGCTGGATCAGCGGCACCATCACCCGCTGATGCGTCAGTAGTCGATCGCCGAGAACTCGCGCAGCTTCGACACGCGGTGCTGGGCGTCGATCATCCGCACCGTGCCACTCCGTGACCGCATCACCAGACTCTGCGTGCGCGCCCCTTGCTTGTCGAACCGGACGCCGCGCAGGAGCCCGCCGTCGGTGAGGCCCGTCGCCGCGAAGAAGCAGTTGTCGCTCGTGATGAGGTCGTCCTGGGTCAGGACCCGGTCGAGGTCGAAACCGGCGTCGATCATCGCCGTGCGCTCTTCGTCGCTCTGCGGAGCGAACCGCGCCTGGATCTCGCCGCCCATCGCCTTCGACGCCGCAGCCGAGATGACGCCTTCGGGGGTGCCGCCGATGCCGAAGAGTGCATCGGCGCCGGCGTCGGGCCAGCAGGTGGCGACCGATCCGTACACGTCACCGTCGGTGATCAGCCGGATCCGGCAACCACTGGCGCGGATCTCGTCGATCAACTCGGCGTGGCGGGGCCGGTCGAGGATGACCACCGTGAGGTCGCGGACCTCCTCTCCCTTGGCCTTGGCGATCCAGCGCAGGTTCTGTGTCGCCGTGGCGGTGATGTCGATCGAGCCGACCGCCTCGGGGCCGACGGCGATCTTCTGCATGTAGAACGACGGGCCCGGATCGAGCATCGAGCCGCGGTCGGCGACGGCGATGACCGCCAGCGCATTGGTCTTGCCCTGGGCCGTCAGCGTGGTTCCGTCGATCGGGTCGACGGCGACGTCGACATCCGGGGAGCTGCCGTCGCCCACGTGCTCGCCGTTGTACAGCATCGGCGCGTCGTCCTTCTCCCCTTCGCCGATCACGACGATGCCGTCCATCGCCACCGTCGACAGCGACAGGCGCATCGCTTCGACCGCCGCGTTGTCGGCGCTGTTCTTGTCGCCTCGCCCCACCCAGCGGGCCGCGGCGAGGCACGCCGACTCGGTCGCCCGGACCAACTCCATCGCCAGGTTGCGATCCGGTTGTTGACGTGTGCTGATGCTCATGTCCACAACGTACTGCCAGGCCGGTGGGTCCCGGAAGTGCCGGGACCCACCGGGTGCCGCGTCGCGCCTCCTGCGGGCGTGGCGCTCACAGATCTCCGACGGTTGGTCTTCGGGGTGACGGGGCGCCCTAGTGTCCTGCGTGGTGTACGAGCCGCTCGCACTCGAACTCGTCCAGTCCGGACGCGACATCACCGAGCCACGGCTGTCACCGGACGGCACACGCGTGGCGTTCGTCCACCGCGCGGGGGCGGCGTCGGCGATCTCGGTCGTCGGGATCGACCCGGTCGTCGCCGAGCGCCTCGTCACCTTCGGGACCGAGCCGGCACCCGGACGGGGACTCGGTGGTGGCTGCTTCGACTGGCTGGTGACGTCGTCCGGGCTCGTGTACTGCGGACGCGACGGTGAACTCTGGGAGGTCGAGGGCCACCGAGTCCGACGACTGACCTCCCACGAGCGCACCGCCCAGGCGCCCGCGGTCGGGCCCGACTTCGTCGTCCACGTACTCGACGACGCCGAGGTGTGGCTGGTCGAGCGGGCATCGGGCGCGGCCCGCCGGCTCGACGACGGTCGCCACGCGTTCTGCTTCGACCCGACCATCTCACCGGGCGCCGACCTCGCCGACGCCGCCGTGTCGTGGGTCGGCTGGTCACCGCCGGCCATGCCGTGGGACGCGGCCGAACGCGTCGATGCCCGGCTCGTCGACGGTCGAGTGGCGGCGATCACGACGTGGCGGCCCGCCGGAGCGAGCGTGCAGCAGACCCGCTTCGCGTCCGACGGCACGCCGACGTGCGTCCACGACGCCAGCGGCTGGATGAACGTGGCCGTCGGTGACCGCCCCGTCGGCGCCGACGCGGTCGAGCACGCCCTGCCCACATGGGGCATGGGGCAGCGCTCGTACGCAGTACGGCCCGGTGGTTCGGTCGTCGTCGCTCGCAACGTCGCCGGATTCGGGGCACTGTCGGTGTTCGACCGGGACCGCGCCCGACTCGATCTCGACACCGGGTTCGTCGGCTCCTACGGGCAGGTGTCGACGGTCGGTGACCGGATCTGCGCGTTGCGCTCCGGGCCGACCACACCGCCCGAGGTGATCGTCGTCGACGGAGACGACGCAGCGCCGCTGGTGGTGGCCTCGGCCGGGGTGCTCGGCTGGGAATCCGTCGACCTGCCTGTACCGCAACCGGTCACGGTGCAGGGCGACGGCACGATGCTCCACGCCCGGCGGTATCCGGCGGCAACGGAGTCGCGGGGTCTGTTGTGCTGGGTTCACGGCGGCCCGACCGACCAGTGGCTCGTCGAGTTCCGTCCTCGGCTCGCCTACTGGTGCAGCCGCGGGTGGGACGTGCTGGTCGTCGACCCCCGCGGCAGCACCGGCCACGGCCGGGCGTACCAACAGGCCCTCCACGGTGCGTGGGGACGCCTCGACGTCGACGACACCGCCACCCTGATCGAGCACGCGCACGCCGAGGGCTGGGCGACGCCCGCCACCACGGTGGTGATCGGGGGATCCTCGGGCGGGCTCACCGCGCTCGGGCTCCTCGCCGACCGTGCCGACCTCGTCGCCGGCGGTGTCGTGTCGTACCCGGTCAGTGATCTCCGGGCGTTGGTCGACAGCACGCACCGCTTCGAGGCGCACTACACCGACACCCTCGTCGGGCCGGCGGGCGCTCCCGAGACCGAGGAGCGCTTCGTCGAACTGTCGCCGATCCACCGCGCCGAACGCATCCGGGGCCCGCTGCTGCTCTTCCACGGCACCGACGACCCGGTCGTGCCGATCGAGCAGAGCGAACGACTCGTGCAACGCATCCGCGAAGGCGGTGGCGACGTCGAGTACGTCGTCTACGACGGCGAGGGCCACGGGTTCCGCGATCGCGTCCACAGCCGCGACGAGTACGAACGCACGGAGCGGTTCCTCGAGGCGATCCGGTGATTTCCCGACGCCAGATCGGGCCATGACTTCGGCACCGACCGGCTCGCCGGTAGCGTTGACCCGTGGCTTTCGTCAACAAGCAGGGCGGCGAGCAGGTCGAGAGCGGCCGTGCCGCTTCGGGCCAGCCGATCGACTTCGACCCGAACGACCCCGACGTCGTCAAGGTCCACTACGACGTGTCGATGTGGACCTTCGACCAGCGCGGCGAGCTGTCCGAGGCGTTGGCCGAGTCCGAGTTGCCCCATGTCTGGGACGGTGAGGAGCTCGTCGTGCCCGAAGCGATCGAAGCCGACGTCGACGCGCTGTTCGAGCGTCTGGAGGAGCTGTTCGGCCCGTTCCCGATCGTGCTGGTCGACGACGACGACTCGGTCGAGTACGGCCTCGACGAGTGGCCCGAGGGTGACCGCACCGTGCTCACCGCGGCGTTGGTCGAGGCCGAGATCCCGCACCGATGGGACGACACGACGGTGGTCGTCGCCGCCGACGCCGAAGCAGCGGTCGACGACCTCCTCGACCGGATCGAGTCGGGCGAGCTCGCCGGCGAGAGCACGGACACACCCACCGCCCCCGACGGCGCACTCGGCGCGATGTTCGTTGCCGCCGACAAGCTGGCCAAGGATCCGATGGACCCCGGCGCCCGCCGGAGCCTGCTCGACCTGCTCGCGCAGGTCGACCCGAGACACCCGCCGTACGGGCTGGCGGTGCGCACCTGGGCGGGCGGCGTCGACGGCGTCCGCACGATCGTCGGGCTGATGAACGACCAGGCGACGAGCGGGGAGCCGAACGTCGATCACGAGTCGGCCGTGATCGGAGCGGCCCAGGAACTCCGGGCGCTGCTGCGCCCATACGTCTGACCCGCCGTGCTGCTCGCCGAGATCGAGATCTGGCACACCCGTCCGGCGGTGCCGACGAGGCGCGTCGCCCTCGGTCACATGGTGCTCCCCGTCGACCCGTCACCGGGTTTCGGCGGCCTGTTGCTGGGAGCGATCGTGGCCGAGCACCTGTACGGCGTGGAGGACGACCTCGTTCCCGACGTGCACCGGTTGATCACCGAGGTCGAACTGGGCGAACGCATCGTGCAGCCCCGCCTCAGGCACCGGTTCCAGGTCGACCGGCACGGACTGGCCAAGAGCCATCACCAGATGATCGGCAACGGCGACGACATCTCGTTCGACTTCCGCTCGCAGGGGACCGATCTCGCCCAGGTGCTCGGTGCCGTCTACGCCGTCGAACGCCTCGCCCCGGAACACCGACGTCAGATCGCCCCACTGTTGCAGAAGGCGGCGCGTTGGCGGGGTCCGATCGGCCCGGCGATGATCGCCTACCTGGCGGGCTCGCAGACGTTGACGCTGGAGGCCCTCGCCGATCCCCGCGGGTGGGCGATGGAGATTCTCGGCTTCGAGCTCGGTGGCAAGCCCCCGTCGAAGCGCGAGGTGATGGCCAAGTTCCGCGAGCGCATGCGCGATGTCCACCCCGACCACGGCGGCGACAGCGTCGATGCGGCGAAGGCGATGAGTGACCTCGCCGAGGCCCGCCGGGTACTGAGCGCCACGCCCGACTGATGGCCCGCCCGACGTTGTTGCTGTACCCGGGCGCCGGCTCGGATCGCGACCACTCGAGCCTGCTGGCCATCGAGCGGCGCCTCGGCCGGTCTGCCGCGGTGGAGCGCTGCGACTTCCCCTACCGCACGCAGGGGCGCCGGGCGCCGGACCGGGCGCCGAAGCTGATGGCGTCGATCCGTGACGACCTCGCCGCGATGTCCCGCCGGAAGGGTGCGGTCGTCATGGGTGGCCGCTCGATGGGCGGCCGGATGACCACGATGGTCGCCGCCGACGTCGACGGTGGTGGCGCGGTCGCCCGCCTCGCCGGTCTCGTGCTCGTCTGCTATCCGCTGCACCCGCCCGGCCAGCCCGACAAGCTGCGTGTCGAGCACCTGCCCGACATCGACGTGCCGTGCCTGTTCGTCTCGGGTACGAAGGATCCGTTCGGCTCGCCTGCCGAGCTCGAGCGTTGGACCGCGACGATCCCGGCACCGGTCGAACACATCTGGATCGACGGCGGCCGACACGACCTGCGCGGGGCCGACGAGACGATCGCCGACGCCGTCGCCTCCTTCGTCGAGCGCCTGTGACCCGACGCCGACCCGTCTCCGGTTACGAGGTGCCTGGCACGTCGTAACCGGGTCGGTCGCGAGCGGAGGTCGGGGCGTGGAGGTCGATCGGGTCGTCTTCGGGGTTGAGCGCTTCGAGCTCCTGGTGGGCGGTCTCGGGGTAGTAGAGCACGACCAGCACCGTCACGATCACCTGCCCGATCGCCAGCGTTCCCATGACGGCGGCATAGGACCATCCGTCGTCGAGCAGTGAACCGGTCAGGATCAACCCGCCGATCCCACCGATCAGCGACGCCGCGGTCACCATGCTGGTCGCCCGGCTGCGGTTGCCGGTGGGGAACAACTCGGTGCGGTACACGGCCAGCGCCGGGTACGACGCACTCGACAGGATCCCGCCGATGAGCGCGAACGCCCACAGCGCCGGGCCGCCGAAGGCGAACGCGCCGACGATGAACGCCGTGCCGAGCGGCAGGGTGATCGCAATCAGGCGGCGTCGGCCGCTGGTGTCGGCGAAACGGCCGCCGAGGATCAGCCCGAGGCCCGCCGGAGTGCCGACGGCGATCGAGAAGATGCCGATCATCCCACCGGTGAAGTCGCGGACGTCGGTGAGATACCGGTTCTGGAAGAAACTGGCCGGGGCCACGAAGACGCTCCCGGCGAACGCCACCCCGGCGAGCAGAGCCAAGCGCTTGCGGTTGAGGCGGGGTGAACGACCCGCCGGCGTCGCGACGTGATGGGCGGTGAAGCGGCGGGTCTCCGGGAGCCGGCGGCTGAGGTCGAGCGCCACGAGACACCAGATGGCGCCGACGACGTACACGTACCGCCAACCACCCTCACCGAGGTCGGCCAGTCGCAACGACAGCACGGCGACGCCGGCGCCGAAACCGGCGGCCATGGCGAGGATGCTCACGGCGTAGGCGCGGCTGTTGCGCGGCATCTCCTCCGACGCGACGACACCGACGAGGAAGGCGAGGGCGATCCCCATCGGCCGGGCGATCGTCTGGGTGGCCGTGAGCACGGCGAACGAGGGGGCCAGCGCGCCGAGAACCGACACGAGTGGAGCGATCCACGCGACGGCGATGATCACCCGTCGGCGACCGATCCGGTCGGCGATCACCGCCGCCGGGAGTGCGATGACGATGCCGGCGCGCACGACCGCGCCGGCGATACCGATGCCGGTGTCGCTGACCCCGAAATCGTCGGCGGCGAAGTTGACCGTCTGGGTGAACAGCGTGTTGACGAACGCTGCGCTCATCGACGCCGCGGCCAACAGCCCGATGACGAGCACCTGGGTCGGATCGAGGCGATCGGGTGGCGCCCACCAGGCGCGATGCGATCCCCGGCGGGCGATCACCCGCCCCACCGGCCAGCGGAACAGCCAGCCGAACCACGGGATCACCGCCCGGTATCGCGTGGTCTCGACCAGTTCGGCGTCCTCGCGATCGACGGTGCGTTCGTAGTCGCTGAAGGGTCCGTCGTACTGCGCGAACCGCCAACGATCCGTCTCGCCCGAGTCGTCGGCATCCACCTCGGCGGCGGGCGATTCGAGGACGAGGTCGTCGCGCGGTGCGCCGAGCCGAACCCGTTCGGCGGGGGTGTCGGGCCATCGGCGGGTGATGGTGCGTCCGCCACGGTCCACGGCGGGAGCATACTGGTGGGCCATGGATCCGAACCCGGAGGTGCAGCCCGACGCGCCCACGATCGCGGTGCGCAGCAACGGGCCGCTCGCCGGCACCGTCGTGGTGCCCGGTGCCAAGAACTCGGTGCTCAAGTTGATGGCAGCGACGCTGCTGTGCGACGGCACGTTCGAACTGACCAACGTGCCCGACATCGCCGACGTGACGATCATGGGAGACCTGCTCGAAGCCATCGGTGTCTCGATCGAGCGTCCCGCTCCGGGCCGTCTGCTGCTGACCGACCACGGCGACCTCACCCCGGTGGCACCGTACGAACTCGTCGAGCGCATCCGGGCGTCGATCAACGTGCTCGGCCCGCTGCTCACCCGCTGTGGCCACGTGCGCCTGTCGATGCCGGGTGGCGACGACTTCGGCGCCCGCCCGATCGACATGCACGTCGCCGGTCTCGAAGCGATGGGGGCGACGTTCAAGTTCAGCCACGGGTACCTCGAGGCGTTCGCCGACCGGCTCCACGGCGCCGACATCACCTTCGACTTCCCGAGCGTCGGGGCCACCGAGAACCTGATGACCGCCGCGGTCCTCGCCGAGGGTCGCACGACGATCGACAACGCTGCTCGTGAACCCGAGATCGCCGATCTGTGCGAGTTCCTGATCGCGATGGGCGCCCGGATCCAGGGTGTCGGTAGCTCGACGCTCGTGATCGACGGTGTGGAGCCCGGCTCACTCCGGCCGGTGCGGCACCACACGGTGCCCGATCGGATCCAGGCCGCCACGTATCTCGCTGCTGTCGCGGTCGCCGGTGGCGATCTCGACGTCGTCGGCGCTCGACCCGAGCACATGACGATGCTGCTCGACCGGTTCGTCGACATGGGTCTCGGCATCGAGTCGGTCGTCGACCGCTCGGGTCCGGTGCTGCGCGTGAGGGCACCCGAACGGTTGCGGTCGATCGACGTCGCCACGTTGCCCTACCCGGGCATCGCCACGGACTACAAGCCGTTGATCATCACGATGCTCGCGGTCGCCGACGGCGTCGGCATCGTCACCGAGAACCTGTACCCCGGCCGCTTCCGCTACGTCGAGGAACTGCAGCGCCTCGGTGCCGACGTGCGTACGAGCGGGCATCACGCGGTCGTGCGCGGCGTGCCGCGGCTGTCGGGCGCACCCGTCAAGGCCCACGACATCCGCGCCGGTGCGGCGATGGTGGTCGCTGGTCTGGCCGCCGAGGGCGAGACCGAGATCGCCGGCGTGCATCACATCGACCGCGGCTACGACGACCTCGTCGGACGGCTGGCCGCCGTCGGTGCCAGCATCGAACGCCGCTGAACGTGCGCTCGGTCGGCGCTGGTCAGACGTGGCGGTGATCGTGTTCGGTCACGTCGGGCCCGGCACCGGGCGACGTCTCGTCCGCCGTTGGCTCTGGCGTCGCGTGGGCGGCGTCGACGCGGCGTTTGGCGAGCCACAGCAGGCCGACGATCGCCAGGATCGGCGTGCCGATCAGCAGCGCTTCGTCCCATCCGCCCTGGTGGGCGATCACGGCGGGAGCCGAAGCGGTGGCGAACACGGCGTTCACGTCATCCGATCGTACGCCCTCGGCTGATTGAATGGGCCTCGCCATGCGCGAACAGGTCGAAGCAACCATCGAGGTCATCCGTCCGGCCCTGCAGGCCGACGGCGGCGACATCGTCCTCCACCACGTCGACACCGACACCGGCGTCGTCTCGGTGGAGTTGACGGGGGCGTGCGCCGGTTGCCCCTCGTCGGGCCAGACGTTGAAGGCGGGCGTCGAACGCATCATGCGTGACCGCGTCGCCGGTGTCACCGCCGTGGTGAACACCGCGGTGGAGCCAGCATGAGGTCGAGCGCGTGAGCCGTCGTCGTCGCCCCGCCCCCGAGCTGTTCCAGTCTGCGCTCGACGGCGACCGCAGTGCGCTCGCCCGGCTGCTGTCGATGATCGAGCGGGGTGACGACGACGCCCGGGTGATCGGCCGACTCGCCTACCCGCTGAGCGGCTCGGGCTACACCGTCGGCATGACCGGAGCACCAGGAGCGGGCAAGAGCACGCTCACCAGTTCGCTCATCGGACATCTTCGTGCCCAGGAGCTCGAGATCGCCGTGTTGGCGATCGACCCGTCGTCGCCGTTCACCGGTGGCGCGATTCTCGGCGACCGGGTGCGGATGCAGGACCATGCGACCGACCCGGGGGTGTTCATCCGGTCGATGGCCACCCGTGGGCATCTCGGTGGCCTGTCGCTCGCCACGCCCGAGGCGGTGCGCGTGCTCGACGCGATCGGCCGCAAGTGGATCCTCGTCGAGACCGTCGGGGTCGGCCAGGTCGAGGTCGAGGTCGCCGGCAAGGCCGACACGACCGTCGTGGTCGTCAACCCGGGCTGGGGCGACAGCGTGCAGGCGAACAAGGCCGGGCTGATGGAGATCGCCGACGTGTTCGTGATCAACAAGGCCGACCGCAAAGGGGTCGAGGAGACCTCCCGCGACCTGATGCAGATGCTCGACCTCTCCGATCTGCCGCACGACACGTGGCGACCGCCGATCGTGCCGACCGTGGGCTCGACGGGTGCCGGCGTGCCCGAGTTGTGGGAGGCGGTGCTCGCTCACCGTGAGCACGCCCAGTCGTCGGGGGAAATGGAGCGGCGGCGTACGTTCCGCCTGCGCGAGGAGCTCCGTGAGATCGTGGCGACCCGACTCGGCCAGCGGGCCCGGCAGATCTGCTCGGGTGAGCGCTGGGACGAACTGACCGACGCCGTCGTCGAGCGCACCACCGATCCGTGGACGGCGGCCGACGAGATGCTCGCCGCCGTCGACGCCTGACCGGTGCCGCCGGCGCGCCGACCTCCTATCGTTGCGTGCGTGCGGTCCGAACCGGCGAATCCGCCCATGCCGGTCGCGACCTCCTTGGTCGGAGTGCTGCTGGCAGCGCTGCTCGTCGTGTCCTGCGCAGCCGGCGATCCGAACGCCGGCGCCCGATCCTCTGTCGCTGATGCTCCCCGTCCGTCCGGCGATCCGGTTGATCCGTCCGTTCCCCTCACGTCGGGTGAGTCGACCGAGCCCGGCCCCGTACCGGGAGCTCGTGTCGCCGAACCACTGGTGGTGGCCGATCAGCCGGTCGACATCGCGGTGCGTCCGGGAACCGACGAGATCTACGTCGCCGAGCGATCGGGGTTCGTGCGCCGCATCGACGACACCGACCAGGCCGGGGTCGAACTGGGCGAACCACTGCTCGACGTCTCCGGCGAGCTCGTCCCCGGTTTCGAGGAAGGTCTGCTCGGCGTCGTGTTCTCGCCCGATGGTCGCCACCTCTACGTGCAGACCACGACCGGAGGGGCGACCACTGTCACTGCGTTCCCCGTGGACGCCGCCGGGAGGTTGGATGCCACCGCGCGTCGGGAGATCATCGGGTTCGACCAACCGTACGAGGGGCACAACGGTGGCGATCTGGCGTTCGGGCCCGACGGTCACCTGTACGTGTTCAGTGGGGACGGTGGGTTCTTCGGTGACCCGGACCGCAGTGCGCTCGACCTGACCTCGTACCACGGCAAGCTCCTGCGAATCGCGCCGACCCCAGAGGGGGCGCAGCCGTACCGCGTGCCCGACGACAACCCCTTCGTCGACCGTCCCGAGGCGCTCGACGAGATCTGGTCGTACGGTCTGCGCAACCCGTGGCGCGGCAGCTTCGACCCGCTGACCGGCGATCTCTGGATCGGCGACGTCGGCGACTACGCGTGGGAAGAGCTGAACGTGGCCTGGGCCGACGAGGGCGGTGGACGCGGCGTCAGCTTCGGCTGGAGCGCGTACGAGGGCACAGCGCGGTTCAACGAGGACCAGCCCGTCGACGGCCACGAGCCTCCGTTCTTCGTGTATCCCCACGGCGAGGAGGGCTGCTCCATCACGGCAGGCGAGAGGTACCGGGGTGCGGCGATCGACACTCTCCGGGACTGGTTCGTCATGGCTGACTTCTGCACCGGCGTCGTCCGTGCGCTCGAGGTGCTGCCCGACCGCACACCGGGACGGCTCGTCGAACTCGGCGCAGTACCCTCCCCGGTCTCGGTACGTGTCGGGCCGGAGGGCGAGTTGTTCGTCGTGTCGATCGACGGTGGGGTGTACCCCGTCGTGGCCGACTGAGCTCATCGACAGCTGGTGGGATGATGGCGACGACACGTCCCTCCGACGTGCACCGCTGCATCGTTCTCGTGGACGTGTCGCGCTGCAGGCGCGTCGTCGGCGTGTGCGGCTGTCGGCCAAGATGGGGAGATGAGCGGACCCGTTCTCGTCGCGACGCACCACTCCACGACCGCCCTGGAGGTCGTCGAGCGCGCAGCCGGCCTGGCCGCTGCCATCGGCGCCGACCTGCATGCAGTGAGCGTGCTCCCGGAACTCGCCGTCGGTGCCCCGGTGAGCGGCACTGGAGCCGAGGCGCTGATGCAGCGGGCGGAGGCGCTCCGCTCGGAGTGCGTCGAGGCGCTCCAGCGTGCCGGTGCCATCGGTCGCGCCGCTGGGGTCGCAGTTCACGAACACCTGGTGCAGGGGGAGCCGGCGGCGCAGATCGCCACCGTCGCGGACACGATCGGTGCTGATCTGATCGTTCTCGGCAGCCGAGGCCTCGACGCTGCCGGCCGCTACGTGTTGGGGAGCGTGCCCGAGCGCCTCCTGTTCGATCCCCACGGCCACGACGTCCTCGTCGTGCGGACGACGTCGTGAGTCTGCATCGGCAAGACTCGGTCCATGGCCGAACACGAACTGCTCACGCTCGACCGTCGTGACGACGGCGTTGCCGTCATCACCCTCGCCAACGGCAAGGTCAACGCCCTGTCGCAGGAACTGCTGGCAGAGATCCGCTCGGTGGTGGGCGAGTTGCGCGCCGACCTGCCCGGTTCCGTGGTGGTCACCGGCGGCGACCGTCTCCTCGCCGCCGGTGCCGACATCTCACAGTTCGGTGGGCCGGCCGAGGCCGCCGCGATCGCCGAGGGGTTCCACACCACACTCGATGCGTTGGCAGCCCTGCCGCGGTTCGTGATCGCCGCCGTCAGCGGCTATGCGCTCGGCGGTGGGTGTGAGTTGGCACTGGCGTGCGACTACCGGATCGCGTCGGACAAGGCGGTGTTCGGCCAACCCGAGATCCTGCTCGGCATCGTGCCGGGTGGTGGCGGAACGCAGCGACTGCCGCGAACGATCGGCGCCAGCCGGGCCAAGGAGATGTGCATCACGGGCCGTCAGGTGCGTGCCGACGAAGCGCTGCGCATCGGCCTCGTCGACGAGGTCGTGGCGCACGACGAGCTGCACGATCGGGCATTCGCCCTCGCTGCCGAGGTCGCCGGTGGTGCGCTCGCCGCCCAGGCGATCGCCAAGCGGCTGATCGACGAGGGACTGTCGACGTCGCTCGCCGAGGGGCTCGGTCTCGAACGGGAGGGTTTCGTCGAGGTGTTCGGCACCGAGGACTCTCGGCTCGGCGTCGCCAGCTTCCTCGAACACGGCCCCGGCAAGGCCACCTTCACCGGCCACTGACCCCCCCGAACGAACCCGAAAAATCCCGCTGCGATTGCGCTGCGCGCAATCGCAGCGCGCCATTTCGGGGGTCGGGGGCCGATGTCGGACGGTGATTCGTCGCCGGAGGGAACGGGTAGCCGCCGAAGGGTGACGACGCAACTCGATCGCTCGACCGCGCCCCACGACGAACAGGACCAGCCGCCGGCGGTGGCGATGCACGACGTCCGGGTCAGCTTCGGCGACACCACGGCCCTCGACGGCTTCGACCTCGAGATGCGCGGAGGCGAGATCCTCGGTCTGCTCGGGCCCAACGGGTCCGGCAAGACCACCGCGGTCAAGGTGCTCGCCACGCTGCAGCGACCCGGCAGCGGTCGCGCCGAGGTGTTCGGCCACGACGTGGTCCACGACGCCGCCGCGGTCCGGAGATCGATCGCTCTCGCCGGCCAGTACGCCGCCGTCGACGAGATCCTCACCGGCAGGCAGAACCTTCGCCTGTTCGGTGAACTGTTCGGGATGTCGCGCTCCGGTGCCGCCGACCGCGCCGACGAACTGCTCGACCGCTTCGAACTCGCGGACGCCGGCGACCGCCAGGCCAGGACCTACTCCGGTGGGATGCGGCGCCGGCTCGACCTGGCGTCGAGCCTGCTCACCGACCCGAAGCTGCTGTTCCTCGACGAGCCCACCACCGGGCTCGACCTGCGCAGCCGACGCACGATCTGGAACGTCATCCGCGAACTCGCCGACGAGGGCGCGACCGTGATGCTCACCACCCAGTACCTCGAGGAAGCCGATGCCCTCGCCGACCGCATCACGGTCATGGATCACGGACGCCCCGTGGCCACCGGGACCGTCGAGGAGCTCAAGGAGCGGGCGGGTGGTCTCGTGATCCACCTGCAGGCAGTCGCCGCCGACGACCCAGGTGCCCAGCGTCGCCGGATCGAGTCGGCGCTCGACGGGGAGGCCATCGACGCCCACGCCGACGACCGGTTCACGATCGAACCCGGCGACGACGCCCTCGCGTCGCTGTCGCGCATCGCCGATCGGCTCGCCGACGCCCAGGTCGGCATCCGGTCGCTCGGGGTCCGCGGCCCCGACCTCGACGACGTGTTCCTGCAACTGACCGGCAACGCCCCCGCCGCCGACGACGACGAGCAAGGAGCCTGACATGGTCGATCTCGCCCAGAGCGTCACCGACACCGCCGCCGTCACCCGACGCAACCTCTGGCACTTCGTGCGCCAACCCGACCTCCTGCTGTTCTCCACGATCCAACCGGTGATGTTCGTCCTGCTGTTCGTGTACGTCTTCGGCGGGGCGATCGGCACGTCGCTGCCCGAGGGCGTGGAGTACGTCGACTACCTGCTGCCCGGGATCCTCGTGCAGTCGGTCGCGTTCCGGGCGAGCCAGACCGCCGTCGGCCTCGCCGAGGACCTCCAGCGCGGCGTGATGGACCGGTTCCGGTCGATGCCGATGACCCGATCGGCCGTGCTCACCGGGCGTACGTTCGCCGACCTCGTCCGCAACACCGTGATCTTGGCGTTGATGATCGTCGTCGGGTACCTCGTGGGCTTCTCGTTCCAGAACGGCCTGCTCGCGGCGGCGCTGGCGATCGGCCTGATCCTGGCGTTCGGATATGCGCTGAGCTGGGTGTTCGCGGCGATCGCGTTCGTCGCCGACGGCGCCGAAGCGGCACAGTCGGCCGGCTTCGTCGCCATCTTCCCGCTGGTGTTCGCGAGCAGCGTCTTCGTGCCCGTCGACACCATGCCGAGCTGGCTGCAGGGCTTCGCCGAACACAGCCCGGTGTCGGTCACCGCCGATGCGGCCCGCAACCTGGCGATCGGCGGTCCGGTGGCCTCGAGTGCCGTCCAGTCGATCCTGTGGAGTGCTGCCATCACGTTCGTGTTCGGCGGCCTCGCGGTCTGGCGCTACACCCGCACCTGACCACCCGGACCTGCTCGCCGGCCCGCCGTGGTGGTGGTGGTGGTGGTGGTGGCGGCGGCGGCGGCGTGCGGATCAGGCGACCGGGGGCTCGCTGGGAGCCTCACCGAAGCGGGCGGCGTGGATCCGCCGCTCGGACTCGTCGCGGTGGGCCGACTCGTCGAGGGCGATGCGCCGGAACAGGTCGCCGACGGTCGGGGAGGGCCCGTAGTCGTCGGCGAACTGGCTCTGCCAGGGCTCCTCGTCCAGGTGCGGATGGCCGGCGACGAAGTCGAGATAGGTGTGCGTCGCGTGGTCCTCGAAGTCGGCGTTGAGCGCGTAGGACCAGCGGGGCCGGATCACGTACAGCAACCACGACAGCTGGTAGTAGGCGAAGGCCAGTACCTGCGGGATGACCACCCCGCGCAGGAGCGACCGGCGGAACCCTTGGCGGTCGAGCAGCTCCTCGACCATCAGGAGGTGCATCAGCTCGTTGTCCTGTTGCCCGCGCGCCTCCTGGGCGCGATCGTGGACGCTGCGGGCGAACGACGGATCGGTGTGGGTGTGCGTGACCGCCACGAACGCCACCTGTTCCCACGCCTGGTACGGCACGCGAGCGACGACTTCCAGCACCCGGAACTTCTCCAATGTCGACTCGCGGCCGTACACCGCGTCGAGCGCCAGGAACAGGAACTTGGCCGCGAGGCCGTAGGACCGTTTCGGTCGATGGCGCTGCTCCTCGGCCGCCTCGTGGAGGTCGGCGCCTGCGAGGGGCGTTCCGGCGAGGTTCGGTCGATGATCCACGTTGCCATCGTCCCACGCCCCGCCGGCCGACGAACCGTCGCGCTGGTGCCGTTTGCGTCACACGGCACACGGGTACACGCGCTGCCATGTGGATCGCCTGGGTCGTGTTCGGCATCGTGTCCGCCGGGATCATCGCCGCTGCGCTCGTCGTTCGCCGCCGTCCGGCACGGCCGAAACGGCTCCGCCAGGACGCGATCGCCGATCCGGCGCGCGGCCACCTTCCCGAGCCCGGCACCGACGAGCCGGCCCGACGCCCGGACGGTTCGCTCATGCCGGGATCCGAGGAGTACCGCAACCGGCAAGGCCGACCGTGACGGCCCCGAACTCGACGGCGATGGAGTGCGTGGCCCCGGCATCACCCCCGGCCGACCAGCTGCGTCGCCTCGACGCCCACTGGCGCGCCGCCAACTACCTGTCCGTCGGGCAGATCTACCTGCTCGACAACCCGCTGCTGCACGAGCCCCTGCGATCCGAGCACGTCAAGCCCCGTCTGCTCGGCCACTGGGGCACGTGCCCCGGCCTCAACCTCGTCTACACCCACATGAACCGGGCGATCGTCGAACACGACCTCGACGCGATCATGATCGCCGGCCCCGG
The DNA here is from genome assembly GCA_041685755.1 of Ilumatobacteraceae bacterium. Lineage (GTDB taxonomy): Bacteria > Actinomycetota > Acidimicrobiia > Acidimicrobiales > Ilumatobacteraceae > Sva-07. The sequence continues at coordinate 18,513 of JAWLFC010000009.1, read as the reverse complement.
CCACGGCGGCCCGTCGATGGTGGCCAACACCTGGCTGGAGGGCACGTACGGTCAGACCTACCCACGCGTCACGCTCGACGAGCGGGGCATGCAACGTCTGTTCCGACAGTTCTCCTTCCCCGGCGGTGTGCCGAGTCACGTCGCCCCCGAGACGCCGGGGTCGATCCACGAGGGAGGCGAACTCGGCTACTCCCTCGCCCACGCCGTCGGAGCCGTGTTCGACAACCCCGACCTGGTCGTCGCCTGTGTGATCGGCGACGGCGAGGCCGAGACCGGCCCGCTGGCGGCGAGCTGGATGTCGAGCGCCTTCATCGACCCGGTACGCGACGGCACCGTCCTGCCGATCCTGCACCTCAACGGCTACAAGATCGCCAACCCGACCACGCTCGCCCGCATCGGCGACGAGCGCCTCGCCGCCATGCTCCGCGGCAACGGGTGGGAGCCACATCTCGTCGACGGCGACGACCCCGACGACGTCCACCGTCAGATGATGGCCGCGCTCGACGCCTGCCTCGACCGGATCGGATCGATCAAGCAGCAGGGGCGCACGAGCGTCCCGCCGAGATGGCCGATGATCGTGATGCGCACCCCCAAGGGATGGACCGGGCCCGACTCGGTCGACGGCACGCCGGTCGAGGGCACGTGGCGCTCCCACCAGGTGCCCCTCGCCGCGGTGCGCGACGACGCCGAGCATCGGCGTCTGCTCGAGGAGTGGATGCGCAGCTACCGGCCCGACGAGCTGTTCGACGACACCGGCGTCCCCGTCGACGACGTCGTCGGTTGGTTGCCGCGCGGCGAGCGCCGGATGGGGGCCAACCCCCACGCCAACGGCGGCCAGCTCCTGGTCGACCTCGAACTCCCGGATCACCGGCGTCACGCCGTGGAGGTGTCGAGGCCTGGCACCGAGACCTCCGAGCCGACCCGTCATCTCGGCCGGTACCTGCGCGACGTGTTCGCGGCGAACGAGGCGGCGGCCAACTTCCGGCTCTTCGGACCCGACGAAACCTCCAGCAACCGCCTCGACGCCGTCTACGAGGCCACGAACAAGACGTGGCAGCTCGAGACACGCGACACCGACGTCGACCTCGCCGCCGACGGCCGCGTGATGGAGGTGCTGTCCGAGCACCTCTGCCAGGGCTGGCTGGAGGGCTACCTCCTCACCGGCCGCCACGGCCTGTTCTCCTGCTACGAGGCGTTCGTCCACATCGTCGACTCGATGTTCAACCAGCACGCCAAGTGGCTCAAGACCACCCAGGGCATCGAGTGGCGGGTGCCGATCGCCTCGCTCAACTACCTGCTGACCTCACACGTGTGGCGCCAGGACCACAACGGCTTCTCGCACCAGGACCCCGGATTCGTCGATCACGTCGTCAACAAGTCGGCCGAGGTCATCCGCGTCTACCTCCCACCCGACACCAACTGCCTGCTCGCCGTCGCCCGGCGGTGCCTCGACAGCCGCGACCTCGTCAACGTGGTCGTGTCCGGCAAGCAACCGACGATGAACTGGCTGGGAGCGCAGGAGGCCGACCTGCACTGCGAGCGCGGGGTCGGGATCTGGGAGTGGGCGAGCAACGACGCCGGCGAACCCGATGTCGTGCTCGCGTGCGCCGGCGACGTGCCCACCCAGGAGACGATCGCCGCCGCCGCGCTGCTGCGCGAGCACCTTCCCGAGTTGCGGGTCAGGGTGGTCAACGTCGTCGACCTGATGCGGTTGCAGGACGAACGCGAGCACCCCCACGGGCTGTCCGACGCCGACTTCGACACGCTGTTCACCGCCGACCGGCCGATCATCTTCGCCTACCACGGCTACCCGTGGTTGATCCACCGCCTCACGTACCGGCGCCACGGCCACCCGAACCTCCACGTGCGCGGCTACAAGGAGGAGGGCACCACCACGACGCCGTTCGACATGGTGGTGCGCAACGACCTCGACCGCTACCACCTCGTGATGGACGTGATCGACCGCACCCCGTCGCTGCGCTCGCGGGCGGCCGTGCTCCGTCAGGAGATGGTCGATCGTCGCGCCCGGCACCGCAGCCACATCCGCGAGTACGGCGACGACCTCGCCGAGATCCGCGACTGGACGTGGCCCGACCCCGCCGACGCACGGTGACCGTCACCGCACGGTGACCGTCAGCGGGAGCGGGCGAGGAGTTGGTCGACGGGGGCGAAGTCGTCGGTGAGGACCGGAGCGCCGTCGACGAACCCGTCGAGGTCGTCGACGATGCGGCCGCCGTCGGCGTCGAGATGCTCGAACGGCTCGCCGGAGGCGACGACGACCGAGTTGCCGAGGCGCCCGTCCGCCGCCGAGGGGCCCAGTACGACCGCCACGTGCTCGAACGTCTCGCCGATCGTTCGGGCCTGGGCGGCGAGGAAGTTCTGGGCGGGGCCGTCGATCACGTTGAGGACGTAGATTCCGCCGGGCCGCAGCACCCGGTCGATGTCGGCGACGAACTCCGCCGTGGCGAGATGCCACGGCACCGCCCGGCTGCCGAACGCGTCGCCGACGACCAGGTCGGCGCTGTCGTCGGGGCGGTCGGCGAGCGAGAGCCGGGCATCGCCGGCAACGACGTCGAGGCCCGTCCCGGGTCCGACCGTGCGATCGAACTCACCGACCGCGAGTTCGATCAGTTCGTCGTCGATCTCGAACACGACCTGGCGGCTGTCGGGGCGCATCGTCTGCACCCACGTCGGCACGGTCATCGCGCCACCGCCGACGTGCACGACGTCGATCGGCCGGGACAGGTCGAACAGGTCGACGGCGTCGGCGAACCGTCGCGTGTACCAGAACTCGAGATGCGTCGGATCGTCGGCGACGACGTAGCTGTGGCGAAGGTCGTCGAGCACCAGCGTGCGGCCACCCGCCCGGTCGTCGTCGTCGACGATCGTGACGCAGTAGTAGTCGGTCTGGGTGTCGCAGGGGCTACCGAGCAGCGTCGCCCCGACCAGGGCGACGCCGGCGAACGCCGACATGGCCCCGACCGAACCGGCCGTCGCCGCCCGGCTGGGTCGGGGCCCGAGGACCCACAGGCCCAGCCCGCTCGCCACGAGCAGCACCCCGACACCGACGATCAACGTCGTCACCGCAGCGACGGCGACGAGGACGAATCCGGTCAGGAACGTCGCCACGATCGCCCCCACCGTGCCGTAGGCCGACAGGCGGCCGACGGTGGCGCCCGTGGTGTCGAGGGTGCGCAGTTGCAGTTTGACGACCGCCGGCGGGACGGCGCTCAGCACGGTCGCCGACGGCAGGAACCCCAGCGCGGTGATCACCAGGATCCCCCCGAGACCGGTCGACGCGCCGGCGGAGCCGAGGGCGCGCACGGTCGGGATCGTCGCGATCGCCAGTGCCCCGCCGAGGACGAGCAGCACCGGAATCAAGGCCCTCGGGTCGGTGCGGTCGGCGGCGATACCCCCGACCCAGGCTCCGATGGCGATGCCGGCCAGGACCGTGCCGATGATGCCGGTGTAGGTGTCGAGGCTGACGCCGACGTACGGCGCCAGCAGCCGTCCGGCCAGGATCTCCAGCACGAGGATCGCCGCCGAGGTGCCGACCACCAACGCAACGGCCAGCCAGTTGGGCAGCGGTCGGGAGTCCGGGCTCGACATGGCCCACAGCGTGCCAGCTCCACCCCGGTTCGCGGACGGCGCCGGGGAACCAGGCGCCCGGCGGCCGATCAGGCGGGGACGAAGACCACGGGACAGGGTGCGTGGACGAGGACGTGGCGACACCAGGGTTTCACGTCGCGGTCGTTGCGGCCCGGACGGTCGTGCAGGCCGACCACGAGCAGCTGGGCGCGCTCGCTCGCCTCGACGAGCACGGCACCGGTACGGCCCGAGGGAACCGTCCAGCCCACCGGCACGTCCTCGCCGGTGACGAGGTCGACCTCCTGCGCGAACGTCTCCAGATCGTTTGCGGCCCACTCGGCGGCCAGCGCGGGATCGAGGTAGAAGGCCATCAGGTCGAGCAAGCCGTCGGGGCGGAACACCGGTCGGTGGGGAAGCGCTCGAACGAGTTCGAGTCGGGCGGTCCGCTCCCGGGCCAGCAGTGCCGCCCAGCGCAGTGCCGCCTGTGTCGCCGGGCCGTGACCGACGCCCACGACGATCGTGGACGTCGCCGTCGTGGCCTCCTGGCCCTCCCCGACGACGGCGACCGGCCGTGTCGTCGTCTCGAGCAACGTGCGCACGACCGGTCCGAGCCCGCGCAGGACCCGTCGACGTTGGTCGTGCATCCCGACCGCCACGAGGTCGGCCCCCCGGTCGTCGCCAGCGTGCGCGATCCCACCGGCGACGTCGTCGCCGGTGACGTGGACCTCGTGGAGGTCATCGGTGATCGTCGCCGCCCATGCCCGCGCGGCCATCGATGCCGGCGAGCCGTCGACACCCACCACGGCGGTGCGGACCAGTGAGGCCATGGCACCACTGTACGGACGCCGACGCCGCGAGGACGCAACGCCTGATGGATGCGCGTCGGCGGGGGTCCATACTGAGGGGCGCCATGCCACGCCCCGACGACCTCCCCGCCGCCGCCAACTTCGTTCGCGAGGTGGTGATCGCCGACAACGAGGCCGGCACGTTCGGCGGGCGCGTGCAGACCCGGTTCCCGCCGGAGCCCAACGGCTATCTCCACATCGGCCACGCCAAGGCGATCACGGTCGACTTCGGCATCGCCGCCGAGTTCGGCGGCATCTGCAACCTCCGCTTCGACGACACCAACCCCGACACCGAGGACACGACCTACGTCGACGCGATCATCGACGATCTCGCCTGGCTCGGCTACCCGCTCGAGGGTGAACCGCTGTACGCCAGCGACTACTTCGCGCAGCTCTACGACTGGGCCGAACTGCTGATCCAGCGGGGCCTCGCCTACGTCGACGAGCAGGACGGCGAGACGATCTCGGCCCAACGCGGCGGCTACGGGAAGCCGGGCGTCGAGAGCCCGTACCGGGACCGTCCCGTCGAGGAGAGCCTGGCGCTCTTCCGTCGGATGCGCGACGGCGAGATCGCCGCCGGCGCAGCGGTGCTGCGCGCCCGCATCGACATGCAGCACGAGAACATGCAGCTCCGCGACCCGGTGATGTACCGGATCCGCACCGAGACGCACCACCATCGCACCGGCTCGCGCTGGAGCATCTACCCGACCTACGACTGGGCCCACGGCCAGAGCGACGCCATCGAGGGCGTCACCCATTCGCTGTGCACGCTCGAGTTCGACAGTCACCGACCCCTCTACGACTGGTATCTCGAGCAGCTGCCGCTGCCGTTCGACACGCCCCGCCAGACCGAGTTCGCCCGGCTCGAACTCACCCACACCGTCACATCGAAGCGGCGCCTCGCCACGCTCGTCGCCGACGGCATCGTCGACGGGTGGGACGATCCGCGCATGCCCACGCTCCGAGGGCTGCGCCGCCGCGGGTATCCGCCGTCGGCGATCCGGGACTTCTGCGACTTCATCGGGGTGTCGCGCACCAACAGCCGCCAACAGATCGAGCTGCTGGAGTCGTTCGTGCGTACCGAGCTGAACCGCACGGCGCTGCGCCGGATGGCCGTGCTGCGCCCGCTGCGCGTCGTCGTCACCAACTGGCCGACCGACGAGCACGGCGAACCGGTCGTCGAGTACGTCGAGCTGGTCAACAACCCGGAGAACGTCGACGACGGCACCCGGACCGTGCCGTTCACCGGTGTGTTCCACATCGAGCAGGACGACTTCATGGCCGAACCGCCGCCCAAGTACTTCCGGCTCTCGCCCGGTCGCGAGGTCCGCTTGCGCGGTGCCTACTTCGTGACCGCCACCGGATTCGACACCGACGCCGACGGCAACGTCGTGGAGGTGCAGGTCACCTACGACCCCGAGACCCGTGGTGGCAACGCGCCCGACGGCCGCAAGGTGAAGTCGACGATGCACTGGGTGTCGGCCGCGCACGCGGTCGACGCCACCGTCGCGCTCTACGACCGCCTGTTCGCCGCCGAGGTGCCGGGCGAGGCGACCGGCGACGCCTTCGACGACCTGAACCCCGACTCGCGCGAGCTGCTCACCGGCGCCAAGGTGGAACCGGTGCTGGCCGAGGTGGCGCCGGGGCAGGTCGTCCAGTTCGAGCGGCTCGGTTACTTCGCCGCCGACCCCGACCGGCCGATGCTGTTCCACCGCACCGTCGGCCTGCGCGACGAGTGGGCCAACATCCAGAAACGCTCCTGACCGGTTACGAGGTGCCAGGCACCTCGTAACCGGTCAGCCGTCCCAGTACCAGGAGCAGCCGTAGTCGTCGGGGTCGCCCCAGCTGACCGAGTCGCGGGGTTCCAGGGTGAGGCGGTCGGAGAACTTCATCTGGTCGAGGCCCACGGTGACGAGTTCGTCGTCGATGGCGATCGAGCGCTGCAGCGGGTTCCAGCACCCTCGGGGGGTGTTCGACCCGTGGGTGATCGTTCCCCGAGCGACGAGTTCGCGTCCGTTCAGCTCGGCGACGACGACGCCACCGCCGGCTCCGGTGATCTCCTTGGCGAGGCAGTCGACGCCCGGGGGGCAGTCGCCCCAGCCCGGTGACACCGGCAGCACGATCGTGCCGTCGGGCTCCCAGAACAGGAACGCCCTGTGGTCCCACTCGACCTCGCTCTGGCCGCCGATCGCCAGCGTCGAGATGCGTCGCGGGTCCGTCGGATCGCTGACGTCGAACAGGCTGAGCTGGGTGCCGGTGGTGCGGCCCTCGTCGGTGGCGTCCTGGCCGACACCGAGCAGCAGACCGTCGCCGACGGGGTGCAGGTAGGCCGAGTAGCCGGGGATCTTCAGCTCGCCGTCCAGCACCGGGTTCTCCGGATCGGAGAGGTCGATCACGTACAGCGGATCGATCTGGCGGAACGTGACGACGTAGCCGACGTCGCCGATGAAGCGCACCGAGTGGATCTGCTCGCCTCTGCCGAGCCCGGTGACCGACGAGATCTCCTCGAGTTCGGTGCCGTTCGGTCGTAGGACGTACACCGTCGACTCGCTCTGGTCGCCGAAGCGGCCCCAGTCGTCGGTGGTCGTCGCGACGCGCAGGTCGCCGTCGTGCTCGCTCATGGCGAACTGGTTGAGGAGTCGACCCTCGACCTCGCCCGAGGCGACGTAGGTGGCGCCGGTGTCGCCGTCGAGGCGGAACTGGTGGATCAACGTCGGCGGCGGGCCGGGCTCCACGGCCGGCTCGTCGTCGGTGCCCGTCGGTGCGGTCGGGTCGGTGTCAGCCGGCAGCGGCACGGGGCGACCCCACCACCAGTCCCAGTTCTGGGTGGCGATGTAGAGGTTGTCGGTCGAGGCGTACACCGTGTCGCCGGTCGAGACGACACCGGCCGAGCCGACCGGGGTGCCGTCGCCGAGCACGTCGACCGAGGCGATCCAGGTCACGCCGAGCCCCGAGAACTGGCCGGGGGCGGCGACGACCTCGCACGGCAGCGCCGGTTGCATCGGGCCGAAGCTGCCGTCGGCGGCCTCGTCGAACCAACGTGGCAGCCAGTCGTCGATCGTCGACTCGGCGATGATCTCCTTGTTCCGTTCCAGTGCCGACTCCTCGTCGAGGCCGAACCGGTCGGGCTGCACGAACGGCAGGCGCTGGTCGAACGACGTGGAGATCACGAGCCTGGCCACGCCGTCGATCCCCCTGGTCGCCACGACGTGGCCCTCGAGATGGGAACGGCGCAGGAGCGACGGGTCGGTCGGGTCGGCGACGTCGTAGAGCGACACGATCGTGTCGGGCGCACCCGACCAGCTCGACGTGACCGCCACGAGTCGCGGGCCGTCGAGCAGCAGTTGGTGCGACCCCTGGGGCAGTGTGGGCTCGGCCACGACCTCGGCGTCGGCGACCGCCACGATCCGCAGGCCGCCGGTGTTCGCCACGTACACGTAGCGACCGTCGGTCTCGACGATGTCGCCCTCGTCGACACCCGCTTCCTGGGTGTTGGTCCCCGAGAAGTCCTCACCGGCCACCGGCGCCGAAGCCTCCGGAACCGCTCGGTCGACGCCACCGGCGTCGTCGGCGGTTGCGAGATCGTCCTCGCCGTAGAACCGTCCGCCGCCGAGACCCCACGGCGTGACCCGCTTCGTCGCCTCGGTCTGCATGTACTCGAGCAACGCCGGGCAGTCGCCGAAGAACTGGAGCCGGCCGGCGAAGCCCTGCGGTCGGGGATCGGTGCCGACGGTGGTGGTCGGCTCGCCGCCGGCGAGAGTCGTCGGCACCGCCGTCGTGGTGTCCGGGGCCGCTGCGGAAGAACCGGTCGGGGCGTCGCTACTGCATGCGGCAGCGGCCAGCAGTGCGCTCACGAGTGCCAGAGGGACGAGCCGTTCGCGCTTCATGTGTGTTGGACGTCACAGGCGCCCGTTCGGTTCCCGTTCAGGCGCGTTCGTCGAGCAGCAGACTCTGGACACTGCGGCCGATGCGTCCGTGGGCGTCGTAGAGGGCCGACTCGGCGAAACCGGCGCCGCTCGACCTCGTCGGCGTGCCGTAGAACGACGCCGAGCGCATGCCGATCCACTCGCCGACCGGTGCACGCAGCAGATGCACGGTGAGGTCGGGGTTGATGTAGGTGAACCGGTCGTACCCGAGTCCGCCACTGACGCCGTTGCCGAAATCGGCGGCGGCCGCCGCCCGCTGCAGACCTGTCGGCGTCTCGTCGTCGACGACGTCCACCAGGAGTCTGATCCAGACGCCGACCGGGCCGGGGCGATCCCACGACCCCTCGGTGAAGCGGTGCTCGCAGGCGTCGGCGTGGAACGCGACGTGGTCGTCGACGGCCCACACCACTCGTTGGGCGGTGCCGCTGTCCGGCGAGCCGGGCGGGTCGGGATCGGGCTGGACGACGTCGTCGGGCAGCTCGAGGTCGGTGGAACGGATGCGCAACGCCCGCACTCTGGCGACCTCGACGTCGTCGTCCAGCAGACGGCCGCCGATCATCGACACCTTGCGGCCCGCCCGCTCGACCTCGGTCGTCAACGTGAGCGGTCGGCCGACGGGAACCGGCCGTGTCAGCTCGACGCTCAGTCGGGCGACCTGCCAGTCGACCACCGACTCCGGATCACCGTGCTCGACGGCGCGGGCGAGCAGCGCGCTCACCGGCCCGCCGTGGCACGCACGGGGATCCCACGGGCCCCGTGCGTACTCGGTCGGAATCCATCGGCCCTGCGTGTCGGTGTCGAACAGCGCGGTCACGGTCAGCCGACTTCGAGCGGGAGCAACACGTCGGCCGCCTCGTCCAGATGGGCGAGCCAACCCTCGGCGCCGTCGGGTTCCACCAACGGCAGGACCACGAACTTCGAGGTGCCGACCCGCACGAAACGCTCGATCATCGCTGCCAGTGCGTCCCACGAGGTGGGCACGAGGTCCGTCGGGTCGTCGAGGTCGGGGCGGCGCCTGGCGAGCAGTTGTCGGAGCCGGTCGGGGATCGGCCCGAACGAGTAGGGGATCAGCACGCCGTAGTGATCGTCCTCGATCTCGCGGCCGTGCTCGACGCACACCGCCTCGATCGTCTCGCGTCCGGCGGCTGCGTCGTCGGGCGTCACGAACGACGGCAGCCAGCCGTCGGCGACGCGCCCGACGCGGCGCAGCTCCGACGGTGCGATCCCGCCGAGCCAGACGTCCATGCGCTTCGGTGCCGGCAGCACGGTGACACCGTCGTAGTCGTAGCGTTCACCGTGGTGGCTGAACGGCTCGCCGGTCCAGCACTTGCGCATCACCTCGAGCATCTCGTCGAAGCGCTGGGCGCGTTCGGAGCGCTCCACGCCGAATGCCTGCTGCTCGACGGGGTCGACGGCGCCGAGACCGAACGCCGGCAGGAGCCGGCCGCCGGACATCGTCGCGAGCGTGGCGAGTTCCTTGGCGAGCACGACGGGATTGCGACCGGGCAGCACCATCACCGACATGCCGAACTTGAGTTGGGTGGTGCGGCCGGCGCCGTAGGCCATGGCGACCGTGGGGTCGGGCGCCGGTCCGCTGATGCGCTCCGACAACCACAGCGAGTCGAAGCCGAGCGACTCGAGCGCGTCGACGACCACGCCGTAATCGGGCCCGTGGAGACGGGTGGAGGTGCCGAGTCCGAATCCGATCCGCACCTTCAACGGGTCCGTCGCGTCGTCCATGGCGTGATCGTGGCACAGGACCGCCCGTGCCCGGCCAGCCGGGCTCGCTGCGGGCGGCGTCAGCGGTGGCGGTGCTGGGTCGGCACGGCGAGTTCGCGACGTACTCGGCCGGTCTGGATCCAGCTGGCGGTGAACGCGACCACGATGACGGGGAGCACGATGGCGGCCTGAGGAACACTCCCGCCCGGTTGGACGGCGACGACGAGCGTCGCGGCGGCGATCGAGATGATCACGGCGAGCCTGAGGGCAGCGTTCCAGGTGCGGCGGGAGAGTTCCACGGTCTCGATCATGGCCGATCGGATTCCCGTTGTCGCCGGAGTTCGAACCTCGACAACGAGTTGTCATCGGACCGCCATGTTCGACACGCGATCGCGCGCCATGCCCAACGTCACGGCCATGCCTAACGTCACGGCCATGCCTAACGTCACGGCCATGTCGAACACTGCTTCTGCGTTGGACCGGTTCCGACTCGACGATCGGGTGGTGCTGGTCACCGGCGCGTCCTCCGGTCTCGGTGAACACTTCGCCCGGACACTCCACGGTGTCGGTGCGACGGTCGTCGTCACGGCGCGGCGCACCGATCGGATCGAGCGACTCGCCGCCGAGCTCCCGGGCACGGTCGCGATCACCGCCGATGTGGGCGTCGCCGAGGAGCGGGAGCGGCTGGTCGCCCAGGTGGTCGAGTGGGTCGGACGCATCGACGTGCTCGTCAACAACGCCGGTGTCGGAGTCACCGAGCCCGTCGAGAGCGAGTCGCTCGACGACTTCCGCCTCACGATGGAGGTCAACGTCACCGCGCTCTGGCATCTCTCCAAGTTGGCCGCACCATCCATGATCGAGCGCGGCGGCGGGTCGATCGTGAACGTCGCGTCGATGCTCGGCCACGTCGGTTCCACCCCGGTCAAACAAGCGGGCTACTGCGCGAGCAAGGGGGCGGTCGTCAACCTGACCCGCGAGCTGGCGCTGCAGTGGGCCCGCAAGGGGGTGCGCGTCAACGCGCTGTGTCCCGGGTGGTTCCCCTCGGAGATGACCGCGGGAATGGAGAGCGATCCCGGCAGCCAGCAGTTCCTGGCAGCCAACTCTCCGATCCCGCGCATGGGGCAGTTGCACGAGCTCGACGGGGCGCTGTTGCTCCTGGCGTCACCGGCGAGCACGTTCCTGACCGGACAGAGCATCGTCGTCGACGGAGGTTGGACCGCCCGCTGAATGGTCCGTGTCCGTGCACTCGCGCTGTGCTACAACCGTCACCCGTTCATCCGGCTGCACAGACAAGGGACTTCACATGGGAGAACTGATCAAGGAATTCAAGACGTTCGTCAACCGGGGCAACCTGGTCGAACTCGCCGTCGCGTTCACCCTCACGTTGTTCTTCGTGCCGGTCGTGAACGCGATCGTCGACGGCGTCATCCTCAATCTCATCGCCGCGATCTTCGGTCAGCCGAACTTCGACTCGATCACGATCGGCGTCGGCGAGGCCGAACTCCTGGTCGGAACGGTCATCACGGCGCTCGTCACCTTCCTCATCGTGGCCTTCGTCTGCTTCCTGATCGTCAAGGCCTACAACGCCATGTACCACAAGGAGCACGAGGAGGACGAGCTGTCCGAGATCGACCTCCTCACCGAGATCCGCGACGAACTGCGCTCCCGCCGCTCCTGACGAGCGGGGCGACGCATCGAAGCGCCCTCGGCGCGCTTCAATGGAGCAGATGTCCCGCCGGTCGTCGTTCGTCGCGCTCGTCGCGTTCGCGCTGACGGCCGCTGCCTGCGGCGTGGTCGAGGGGGATGCCGTCGACGACGCGGTCGCCGTCGACGTCCCGGTCGGGACGATCGCCGGGGTCGGGGTGCTGCCGGACACGATCCCGTCGGGGCGCCAGCAGCGCATCCTCATCCCGGGCGCCGTCAACGCCGACGGGAGTGCCGCCGGCCCGATCGGCGAGGTCGCCCAGGGCAACCGGCTGCTGATCATCGGTGACTCGATCATGGCGTCGACATCGTCTCGTTACGGCGGCCAGATGTGCGACGAACTGGTGCCGCTCGGCTGGCAGGTCGCCGTCGAGGCCGAGCCCAGCCGGTTCGTCGAGTTCGGCAACCGCGTGCTCGACCGGGTCCTCGACGACGAGCCCGAAGGCGAGGACGACTGGCACGCGGCCGTCGTGTTCCTCGGCAGCAACTACGACGGCGACCCGTTCGCCTACGCCGCCGAACTGGGCGAGATCCTCGACCGCCTCGCGCCCCGGCCGACGGTGCTGTTCACCGTCACGGAGTACCGGTCGAACTACGCCGAGGTCAACGACGTCGTTCGCCGTTTCGCCGACGAGTACGACAACGTCACGCTGCTCGACTGGCAGGCGATCGCCGAGGAGCCCGGGGTGCTCAGCGGTGATCGCCTGCACCCGAGCGAAATGGGCCGTGACGTGCTCGCCCAGGCAGTCGCAGGGGTGCTCGGCCCCGTGTCGATCGGTGACGGCGACTGCCTGCGCTCGACGTTCCGCGACGACTCCGCCGACAACGGTGGCAGTGGTGGCGGCTCGAGCGTCGGCGGCTCGCGCGGGTCATCGAATTCGGGCGGGTCGTCGAGCTCCGGCGGGTCGTCGAGCTCCGGCGGTTCCTCCGGCTCCAGCGGTTCCTCGGGCTCCGGCGGGTCGTCGACGGTGACGACGACGACCGAGGGCGGCTCCGACGGTGGGTCCGATGGCGATCCATCACCGACCGCGCCTCCCGAACCCGAACCGGAGCCGGAACCGGAGCCCGAGCCCCAACCGGAGCCGGAACCCCAACCGGTGCCGGCACCCGATCCGGAGCCGGCACCCGATCCGGAGCCGGCACCCGATCCGGAGCCGCTGCCGGCGTCGACCACACCCTGATCGATCGAGTGGCCCCTAGCCTGGACGGGTGCTCCAGGCCCAGGCGATCTCGGTGGAAGTGGGCGGTCGGCTCCTCGTCGACCGCGCCAGCTTCACCGTGATGCCGCGCGACAAGGTGGGCATCGTCGGACGCAACGGCGCCGGCAAGACCAGCCTGTTCAAGGTGCTCGGTGGCGCCGCCGAGCCCACCGCGGGCAGGGTGTTGCGCACGGGCGGTTTCGGCTACCTGCCACAGGATCCGAAGATCGACTCGGCGCTCGACGGGCGGACCTGTGTCACCCACGTGCTGTCCGGGCGAGGCATCGACGACGAGATCGTCCGGATCGAGAAGTTGCGCATCGCCATGGAGGAGAACCCCGACGAGCGCAACGTGAGCCGGTACGTCAATGCCGAGGAGGCCTTCCGCACCACCGGTGGCTACGCCGCCGAGAGCGAGGCGCGGGCGATGGCGGCCGGCCTCGGGATCCCCGACGCCCGGCTCGACCAGCCGATCAGCACGCTGTCGGGCGGCGAGCGCCGCCGGGTCGAACTCGCCCGTATCCTCTTCGCCGGCTCCGACGTGCTCTGCCTCGACGAGCCGACCAACCACCTCGATGTCGACGCCAAGACCTGGCTCCTCGGGTTCCTGCGCCAGTACAAGGGAGCGCTGCTCGTGATCAGCCACGACCTGGAGCTGCTCGACGAGTCGATCACCCGTGTGCTGCACCTCGACCGTCCGATGGAGGGCGATGTCGGAGAGGTCATCGAGTACCGGGGCACCTACAGCCAGTACCAGAGGGCGCGTGCCGAGGACGAGGCCCGCCGCGCCAAGAAGGCGGCGCTGCAGGCCAAGGAGATCGACCGGCTCCAGAGCGTCGTCGACCGCTTCGGCGCCAAGGCGACCAAGGCGGCCATGGCGCACAGCGTCGAGAAACGCATCGCCCGGCTCGAGGGCCAGCGGGTGCGCGGCCCGCAGTCGACCAAGACGATGACGGTCCGGTTCCCCGATCCGCCGAAGTGCGGCGAGACGGTCATCCGGGCGTCGGGGCTGTGCAAGGCCTACGGCGGCCCGACGATCTTCGAGGACATCGACTTCGATCTCGGCCGCGGCGAGCGGTTGCTCGTCCTCGGGCTGAACGGCGCCGGCAAGACCAGCCTGCTGCGCATCCTCGCCGGTGAGACCACCGCCGACCTCGGCCAGTTCGAGTTCGGCTACCACGTCCACGCCGGCTACTACGCCCAGGAGCACGACAACCTGCGCACCGACGAATCGCTCCTCACCAACATCCGTGACGCCGTGCCCGACGGGATGAACCTCGGCGAGACCCAACTGCGGGGCCTGCTCGGTATGTTCGGGTTGTCGGGCGACAAGGTGTTCCAGGACGCCGGCACGCTGTCGGGCGGCGAGAAGACGAAGCTGGCGCTGGCGATGTTGATGGTCGGGCGCAACAACCTGCTGCTGCTCGACGAGCCGACCAACAACCTCGACCCGCCGTCACGTCAAGCCGTCGCCGATGCGCTCGTCGACTGGCCGGGCGCGATCATCCTCGTGAGCCACGACGAGGAGTTCGTGCGCGAGCTCGACCCGACCAAGGTGCTGCTGATGCCCGACGGTGACGTCGACTACTTCTCCGAGGACTGGCTCGACCTCGTCAGCATGTCCTGACCGTTACGCCAGGGGTCAGACCCCCGGCGTAACACCTACTCGCCGTAGGGGGTGACGCCAGCTGCGTACTTCTCACGGAACAGTGCGAGCACCTCGCCGGGCTCGGCGTGACGGCCTGCGGCATGCTTGGAGAAGAGCATCTCGCCGTCGACCTCGACGTCGAAGACGCCCTTGGCGCCGGTGTCGAGCGTGAGGGTGTCGATCACGTGCTGGTAGTTCGACAGCAGGTCGTTCGCTGCGCTCACGGCGCGGCCCGAATAGTCTCAAGGGACGCAGTAGGCGATGCGGATGACGTGGTCGCTCATGCGGTGAGGGTACCCGCCGCCTCCGAACGCAAGCGCTTGTAGTCGACCTTGCCGTTGGCCGCCCGGCCGATCGTGTCGACGACCACGATGTGCTTGGGTGCCTTGTAGGCGGCCAGTTTCGACTTCACGTGGGCGATCACCGCGGCGGCGTCGACGGTGTGACCGGGCCTGGCCTCGACCATGCCGGTCACCGCCTCGCCGAACTTCTCGTCGGGGATCCCCACCGCAACGGCGTCGAGCACGTCGGGGTGGGTCTTCATCGCCTCCTCGACCTCCTCGGGAAACACCTTCTCGCCGCCGGTGTTGATGCACTGCGAACCGCGTCCGAGCAGTGTGATGCGGCCGTCGGCGTCGATCGTGGCGAAGTCGCCGGGGCACGAGTAGCGCTTGCCTCCGACCTCGAAGAACGTGCGCGCCGTCTTCTCCGGATCCTTGTAGTAGCCGACCGGCTGGCGGCCGCCGACGGCGAGCCGTCCGATCTCGCCGGAGCCCGGCTCGAGCGGACGGTTCAGGTCGTCGATCACGATCGTGTCGGGGCTCAACTCGAACTTGGCGGTCTCGGCGGTGGCGCCCGCCGCCGAGATCGACGACCCCATGCCGAGCGCCTCCGACGAGGAGAACGCATCCATCAGGATCATGCCCGGATGGTGCTCGAGCAGTCGGGTCTTCGTCTCCTGGCTCCACATCACGCCCGACGACACGATGCCGACCAGGGAAGTGAGGTTCCAACGATCGGGCTCGGCGTCGAGCGCTCGCAGGATCGGCTTCGCGAACGCATCGCCGACGATCGCGAGCGAATTGACACCCTCGCGTTCGATCGTGTCGAGCAGCTCGGCGGCGTCGAAGTTGCGGCCGGTGAGCGTGACGATGCTGCCGCCGCCCGTCAGCGTGCTGAGGCACGGGAAGTTGCCGGTGCCGTGCATCTGGGGACATGCCGGCATGAAGCGGGGTCCCGGCGCCGCGAAGGTGCCACGCAGTTCGTCGACCGTGCCGTCCTCGGCGAGCGGCGCCCCGAGCGACGCGGTCAGCTTCACCGCGAGGTCGTCCTGGCGCCACATGACCCCCTTGGGCATGCCGGTCGTGCCGCCCGTGTAGAGGAAGTTCAGGTCGTCGCCGCTGCGTCCCCAGTCGGGCGCCACCCGACCGGCGCCACTGGTCGCGGCATCCTCGTACGGTGTCGCCCAGTCGGGGCAGGCGCCAGCCCCGTCGTCGACCCACAACCACACCGCCACCTTCGGGAGCCGGTCGCGGATCGCCTCGATCGTCTGGGCGAACGAACCGTGGAACACGACGGCACCTGCGTCGGCGTTGTCCCACAGGTACAGCAGTTCGTCGGCGGTGTAGCGGTAGTTGGTGTTGACCGGGGCGAACGCCCCCTTGAACGCGGCGTACATCGACTCCACGTACTCGTTGCAGTTGTACAGGTACTGCGCAACGGCCTGCTGGCGTTCGAGGCCGGCGTCGATCAGGTGCTGAGCCACCCCGTCGGCGCGGCGGTCGACCTCGCGCCAGCTCCGACGGTCGTCGCCGTGGATCAGGCACGGCGCGTCGGGCAGCTCGTCGGCCACGACTTCCCAGATGTCGGCAAAGTTCCAGTTCCCCATGGCGCTGTTCGTAGCATCCGACACTCGCGCGGAACGACTCGACGGCTGCCGGAACCCATGGAGCCCGGGATGCCGGGCGGCGGCCGCGTCGTCGAACATACTGAGCGCGATGGACACAGGTCTGCTCGGGATCGGGCGCAACCGAGGGTT
Source organism: Ilumatobacteraceae bacterium (assembly GCA_041685755.1). GTDB lineage: Bacteria > Actinomycetota > Acidimicrobiia > Acidimicrobiales > Ilumatobacteraceae > Sva-07. Next base: position 1,846 of record JAWLFC010000009.1, on the reverse strand, counting down.
CGAGTTTCCGTGACGACGACATCATCGACCGTCCAGGGCGCTGCCGGCATCACGCTGCTGACCCTGGCGGCAGGCCAGTTCGTGATGACGCTCGACAGCTCCGTCATGAACGTGTCGATCGCCACCGTCGCTGCCGACGTCGGTACCGACGTCACCGGCATCCAGACCGCGATCACGCTCTACACACTCGTCATGGCATCGCTGATGATCACCGGCGGCAAGGTCGGCGCGATTCTCGGCCGCAAGAAGGCGTTCCTGCTCGGCTGCGTGGTCTACGCCGCCGGTTCGCTCACGACCGCCGCATCGCAGTCGTTGCCGATGCTGCTGGTGGGTTGGTCGCTGCTGGAGGGCATCGGGGCGGCGTTGATCCTGCCGGCGATCGTGGCGCTCGTCGCCTCGAACTTCGCCGCCCCGGACCGTCCACGCGCCTATGGTCTCGTCGCCGCCTCGGGTGCCATCGCTGTGGCGGCGGGGCCCCTGATCGGCGGGCTCGTCACGACCTACCTCTCGTGGCGACTCGTGTTCGTGGGCGAGGTGTTGCTGGTGGCCGGCATCGTGGTGTTCTCGAAGCGGATGGCCGACGAGCCCGCGGCGCCCGGCGTCAAGCTCGATCTCGTCGGAACCTTCCTGTCGGCACTCGGCCTGGGTCTCGTCGTGTTCGCCGTGCTGCGCTCGGGCACGTGGGGCATCCTTCGCCCGAAGCCTGGCGCCCCCGAGTGGCTCGGGTTGTCGCCGGTGCTGTGGTTGCTCCTCGCCGGCGCCGGTGTGCTCGTCGGCTTCTTCTCCTGGCAGACCCATCTCGTCGACGCCGGGCGAGAACCCCTGATCGATCCGTCGATCCTCCGCTTCGGCGGCCTCCGCGCCGGCCTCACGTCGTTCTTCTTCCAGTACCTGCTCCAGGCGGGCATCTTCTTCGTCGTCCCACTGTTCCTGTCGGTCGCCCTCGGGCTCACCCCGATTGCCACCGGCGTGCGGATCATGCCGCTGTCGGTCGCGCTGCTCGCCGCCGCCGTCGGGGTGCCGCGCCTGTTCGCGAACGGTTCGCCGCGCCGCATCGTCCGGGCCGGACTCGCGCTGATCCTGCTCGGCGTGCTCGCCATGATCGGCGGGCTCGAGATCGGCGCAGAGGCCGGCATCGTCACCGTGCCGTTGCTGCTCATCGGACTCGGCATCGGCGCCCTCGCGTCACAGCTCGGCGCCGTCACCGTCTCGTCGGTGCCCGACGAGCAGAGCGCCGAAGTCGGCGGCCTGCAGAACACGGTGACGAACCTCGGTGCGTCGATCGGCACGGCCTTCGCCGGTGCCGTGCTCATCTCCGCGCTCGCCAGCTCGTTCCTGCTCGGTATCGAGGCCAATCCCGACGTGCCCGACGAGGTGGTCGCCCAGGCGGAGGTGCAGATCGCGAGTGGCATCCCGTTCATCTCCGATGCCGATCTCGACGCGGCACTCGGCGAGGCCGCCGTCGACGCCGACCTCGCCCAGTCGATCATCGACGACAACGCCGCCGCCCGCATCGACGGCCTCCGGGCGGCTCTCGGTGCGCTCGCTGTCCTGGGTGTGCTGGCGATTCTCGCCACTCGGCGTCTGCCGACCTCGCCGGTCGGCGGGGGCTGCCCGACGACCGAGCCCGAACCGCAGCACTCGAGATGAGTCCGCCTGTGGTGTGACGGCGCCGGCCCGGCCCGGCTCGCCGTGGCGCGTTCGGCTGGTGATCAGGAGTGCGGTGGTGACTACGGTCGCCGCCATGCGCATCGGATCATTCGGGGGAAGCATCAACGACGGCACGATCGACGACGTCGTCGCCGAGGCCCGCCAGGCCGAGGCCGACGGCTTCGCGTCGTACTGG
>JAWLFC010000074.1:0-15359 GCA_041685755.1 Ilumatobacteraceae bacterium | reverse complement strand
GGATGACCGACACGACCGAACGCCCCGCTTCGACCAGCAACGACGTCGTCGACGAGGTGCGCACCTGGCTCGAGGAGAACTGGGATCCCGACCTCACCGTCGCCGAGTGGTGGGAACGGCTCGGCCTCGCCGGCTGGTCGGCGCCGACGCTGCCCGAGAACGCCTACGGGCGGGGCCTGTCGCGCGGCGACGCCGTGCTCGTGCAGAACGCGATCGCCGAGTTCGGCGCACTCGGGGCGCCCGGTGGCCTCGGGCTGCTGCTGGCGGCGCCGACGATCGCCACCCACGGCACGCCCGAACAGATCGAGAAGTACGTCCGCGACATCGTCACCGGGAAACAGGCGTGGTGCCAGTTGTTCAGCGAGCCCGGCGCCGGCTCCGACCTCGCCGGTCTGCAGGCCAAGGCGATGCTCGACGGCGAGGAATACGTCGTCAACGGTCAGAAGGTGTGGACCTCCGGTGGCCACTACGCCGACCTCGGGATGCTGATCGCCCGCACGAACTCCGACGTCCCCAAGCACCAGGGAATCACCTACTTCGCCATCGACATGCACCAGGAGGGTGTCGACGTGCGTCCGCTGCGCGAGCTGACGGGACGAGCACTGTTCAACGAGGTGTTCATGTCCGATGCCCGCGTGTCGGCCGACGCCGTGATCGGTGGGCTCAACAATGGTTGGGCCGTGGCCAACACCACGCTTGCTCACGAGCGCGCCGGCCTCGGCGCCGGCGGCGGCAGCAGCTCGGCCAGCGCCGCCATCCCCGGCACGGTCGCCGGGCAGTTGGACACGCGAGCCGGTGACTACGTCCGCGATCCGGGCAAGCCGGCCGCCAGCGGCGGAGCGGCGTTCCGCGACACCGCGAAGATGATGATCAGCCTCGCCCAGGGCGCCGGCGTGGCGAACGATCCCACCATCCGTCAGGACCTCGTCCGCCTCTACACGATGAGCCAGCTCGGCCGCATCAACAACCTGCGGGTGAAGGCTGCGAAGGCAAAGGGCGAGGACATCGCCGGCATGGGCAACATCGCCAAGCTGTCGATGAGCGACATGGTGCGCCTGCAGCGCGACCTCGGGCTGAGCATCGTCGGCCCGCAGGGGATGCTGCACGCCTACGACTCCGAGAACCGCAAGGCGCTCGACGCCGCGACCGGCAACCCGTTCCTCGGGTTCGTGACCGAGATGGCGCTGTTCGCGCAGGCGCCGCCGATCTACGGCGGCACCGACCAGGTGCAGAAGAACATCATCGGCGAGCGCGTGCTCGGCCTGCCCAAGGAGCCGAACCAGGACAAGGTCGTCCCCTTCTCCGAGCTCCCCAAGAACACCTGACGAAGTTACGAAGTGCCAGGCACTTCGTAACACTCAGCGGTTGAGCATGCCGTAGGCGCGGGTCGGGTGGAGTTCGAGGATGAGTCGGCGGTCGTCGACCATCGCCTGGCGGTACTCGTCCCAGTCGTCGTGTTCGCCGGCGACGATGCGGTAGTAGTCGACGAGGGCGTCGACGGTCGCGTCGTCGGGTGACTTTGCGACCGGCATCATCGTCACGTCGGCCTCGATCACGGCGTAGGCCCAGAAGTCGTCACGGTTCACGTGGAGCGAGGCTCGGGGATCGCGCCGCAGGTTCGCCGTCTTGGCCCGACCGTCGGTCACCGAGACGCGGATCACGTCATCGCTGCCGACGGCGAAGGCGATGTTGGACGACTGCGGACGCCCGTCGGACTTGAGCGCGATCAGGATGCCGTTGCGCTTGTCGCGGATGAAGTCGAGGGCGTCGGAGAGTTCCATGGGCCGGTCAACCGCTCTCCGCTGCCGCCTGTTCCCTCACGCGTTTGCGGCGCGATCTCGGTGGGGCGGGCCACCGAAACCGCGCCGCAAACGGAATGGGGGTTGGGGTCGGGGGGTCAGCTGGCGTCGGCGCTGGAGGTGTCGATCGCCTGGGTGCCCTGGCCGGTGCCCACGCTGATCTTGCGGGGCTGGGCCTGCGGAACGACCGGGATGCGCAGCGTCAACACGCCGTCGGTGTAGTCGGCTTCGACGCCGTCGGCATCGAGGCCTTCGCCGAGGGTGACCTGGCGACGGAACGTGCCCTCGGGCCGTTCGTCGAAGTACACCCGGTCGCCCTCTTCGCGCTGGTAGGAGCGCTCGGCGGTGACGGTGAGCACGTTGCGCTCGACGGAGATGTCGACCGAGTCGGCGGTCACGCCGGGGAGGTCCAGGTGGACCCAGACGTTGTCGCCACGCCGGTAGGCGTCCATCGGCATCGGGCGGCCGGTCGCCCACGCAGCGCGCTGGCCGGTGCCGAATGCCTGGTTGAACAGGCTGTCGAGCTCACGGAAGGGAGAATTCTGAACGAGCATTGCGGTTGCCTCCTGCAAGAAGGTGAGTACTACTGATGTCGATTGACACTGTAGCCCACCTCAGCAAACATGACAACATATGACTCAGCTTTGCTCACCCACGGGAAGTACGGCCACGCATCGCCAGCGACGCGAGCCCGAAGCTCACCGTCATGAGTGCCAGCGAGGCGAGCGCGCCGTACGCGAGCTTGTCGACCTCCCATCCCTCGGTGATCAGGCTGCGCAACCCGTCGAGGACGTAGGTGACCGGGTTGTAGGTGGCGATCGTCGACAGCCAGCCGGTCAGCGCCTCCTTCGGCAGGAACGCCGTGGTGAGGAACGCGAACGGGAAGAACAGGATGAAGCTCGAGTTCACCGCCGCCGGATTGCCGGTCTTCAGCGCGATGGCGTACGGGAAGCCGGCGAAGGCCAATCCCCACAGCGCCCCGTAGGCGAGAAACACGACCATCCCGAGCAGGCCGGTGACGAAGCTGACACCGAACGCGAGCCCCAGGATCAGCACCGGGATCGTCAGCAGGATGATCGACACGATGTCGGCCGCCATCAACCCGAGCAGGAGCATCGGCCGACGGATCGGCGTCAGCAGCAGGCGGTCGAAATAGCCGCTCTGGATGTCGGTGACCAGGGCGCTCGCTCGCGACACGCCGGTGACGGCGAAGATGATCGCCACCGGGAGCTGGAACGCCGCGAAGTCGTCGACCGCACCGCTGGCCTGGGCGAAGTCCTGCAGCGCGCCGACGTTGACCACGAAGAAGAACACGGGGACGATCAGCGCCGGGATGAAGAACTCCGGTTCACGGAACACGCCGCGGATCGCCCGACCGGCCACCGTCGCGAAGTCGTGGATCGCGGCGGACTTGCGGGCGAGCGGTTCGTAGGTCGGCGCCGTGGGGCGGGGGTCGGCGGCAGTGGTGGTCATGACATCGACTCCAGTTCGGCATCGGAGGGTTCGTCGGTCTCGGCGAAGTGGGTGCCGGTCACGTGCAGGTAGACGTCGTCGAGCGTCGGCGTCCGCAACGTCAGCGAGGTGACAGGAACGCCGCAGTTGTCGAGGGCGACGGCGACCTGGGCGATCAACGCCGCCCCGTCGGCGGTGACGAGGGCGAGCTCGTTGTTGTGGGTCTGCACCTCGTCGATGCCGTCGATGGCGATCAGTGCGTCGGCGGCGACCTGCACGTCGCCGGCGACCTCGGCCTGGATGAGGTCGGTGCCGATCTGCCGCTTGAGCTCGCCCGGTTGGCCCTCCGCCTCGATGAGACCGTTGGCGATGATGCCGACGCGGTCAGCGAGCTCGTCGGCCTCCTCGAGGTACTGCGTGGTCAGGAAGATCGTCATGCCGAACTCCCGGTTGAGGCGCCGCACCTCGGCCCACACCGACGAGCGGCTCGCCGGGTCGAGACCGGTGGTCGGTTCGTCGAGGAACAACACCTGCGGGCGATGGATCAGCGACATGGCGAGGTCGAGACGTCGCTTCATGCCACCGGAGTAGGACTCGACCCGGTCGTCGATGGCCGAGCCGATGTCGACCAGACCGATCACGTCGTCCATCCGGGCGGTGATGTCGCGCTTGCTCAAGCCGTACAGCCGACCCTGCAGCGCCAGCATCTCGCGGCCGGTCTGCTTGCCGTCGATCGAGGAGTCCTGGAGAGCCACCCCGATCCGCAACCGGATCTGGTCGGGTTGCGTGGCGACATCGAGCCCGGCGACCGACGCCGATCCCGACGTGATGCCGAGCAGCGTGCACAGCATCTTGACCGTGGTCGACTTCCCGGCGCCGTTCGGGCCGAGGAAGCCGTAGATCTCGCCGTAGGGGACCTCGAGGTCGATGCCGGCCACAGCTTCGTTGTCGCCGAAGGTGCGCCGGAGGCTCCGGGCCTGGATCGCTGAAGACATGCCCGCAATCCTGCCGGATCGGTGTGACCGTCGCACGCAGTAGGTGCGCGTCGGGGTCGGGTCCGGACGGGCAGGTGCGCGTCGGGGTCGGGTCCGGACGGGCAGGTGGGGCGGTCAGGCTTCGAGGCGGCCGTCGATGATGTGGACACTGCGATCGCAGAAGTGGGTGATGCGCTCGTCGTGGGTCACCACGATCGCCGCGGTACCGCGCGACTTCATCTCGGTCTGGATCAGCTCCATCACCTGCTCGCCGAGCTTGGTGTCGAGCGCCGAGGTCGGCTCGTCGAACAGCACGAGCGCCGGGTCGTTCATCAGCGCCCGCCCGATCGCGACGCGCTGGCGCTGGCCGCCCGACAGCTGCGACGGCAGGTTCTTCGCCCGGTCGGCCAGGCCGAGCTCCTCGAGCAACTGGTCAGCGCGAGCCCGTGCCGGAGCGCCGGTGCGCTTGCCGAGCTCGTCGACCACGAGCAGGTTCTCGCGGGCGTTGAGGAACGGCACGAGATTGACCGACTGGAACACGAACCCGACCATGCTCTGGCGGAACTTCGTCAGCTCCTTCGCGTCGTGGTCGGAGATGTCCTCGCCGCCGACGACGATGCGGCCCTCGGTCGCCGACAGGATCCCGCCGGCAATCGAACACAGCGTGGTCTTGCCGGAGCCGGACGGGCCGACCAGTGCGACGATCTCGTCGCTGCCGAGGGTGAGCGTGGCGTGGTCGAGTGCAACGACCTCGGAGCCGTCGCCCATCGTGTACACCTTGCGGACGTCGGACATCCGCAGTGCGGTGTCGACGGGAGCGGTGGTGGCGGTCGTGTTCATGAAGTGGTTCCGATCGCAGAAGCGGGGTCGATACGAAGCACGCGGCGCAGCGAGAACGCGCAGCCGAGGACGGCGGCGATCACGAGCAGCAGCGTGGAGGTGACGAGACGTGTCGGTGTGACGAGCAGCGGGATCGAGCCGGGCGGGATCAGCAGGTCGAGCACGACCACGAGGGCGCCGGCGACGAGCGAGGCGATGGCGGTCACGGCGATCGCCTGCACCACGAGGCCCGAGAAGATCGTCGCCGACTTCGCGCCGAGTGCCTTGAGCACGCCGTAGAGGCTGGTGCGCTCGACGGTCAGGAGGGCGAAGAACAGCCCGATCACGACGAGCGCGATCGCGATGGTGACGCCGATGATCTGGTTGAACGTCGCGCTCTGCTCGGACACCCCGGGGATGGCGTCGATGGCGCCGGAGACCGTGAACGTCTCGGTGGCGCCGTCGGTGGCGGCGTCGATGCGCGCCGGCAGGTCGTCGCCGTCGCCGCGCACCACCAGGCCCTGCCACACGTCGGGCCCCAGCTGGGCGTCGGGCCGGTTGGCGCTCAGCACCTCCCGCCACGTCTCCGGCGACGCCCACAGACTCCCCTGGCCGTTGAAGCTGGTGTCGCTGACGAAGCCGACGATCTCGATCGGTGAGCGCGCCGGGCCGAGCTCGATCGTCATGCCCTCCTCGACGCCGTCGGCCTTCAGGACCTCGTCGGCCCACGCCTGCCCGTCGGGCGGCGGCGCCGGGACGTCGCTCGGGGCGATCTCGTAGCCGAACAGCGCCACCCCGGCGAGGTCGCGGGGACCGTTGCCGGGGATGCGGGCGCCGAGCTGTACGTTGCCGATCCCGCCGACCTGGGTCACGCCGTCGACGGCCTCGACCGCGGCGCGCACGTCGGGTTCGATGCGGCTGCGCACGAACGACGCCTGGGCGGTGTCGGAGTAGACGATGGCGTCGGCGTCCTGGGCCCGGATGGCGCCGGTCGACGAGGCGATCAACCCGTCGAGGAGGCTCCCGAGGAACATCAGCAAGATGGCGATCAGGGTGAGGATGACCGTCGCCGTGGCGAAACGGCCCGGGCGGCGGCGAAGTTCGACGAGGGCGAGCTTCACGCGCCGACCCCCTGGCCGGTGGTGGCCTCGATCGGGTCGATGCGCAGCACCCGGCGGGCGGCGACGAGCGAACTCAGCACGCCGAGCGTCAGCAGCAGCACCGACCAGAACACGACCGCCCCGGTCTCGAAGCTCAGCGCCACACCGCCGAGCGCCTGCTGCGAGACCGGGAAGTACAGCAAGGTGCCGATCAGCAGTCCGGCGCCGATGATCACCACCACCTGGATCAAGAGCGACGTCACGAGCCGGCCGGCCGGGGCGCCGATCGCCCGCAGCAGCGTCAGCGAGTTCGCCTTCTGGAACGTGACGATCAGGAAGAACAGCCCGGTCACGCACGGCACCACGAGGCCGTACAGCAGGAAGATGATGTTGAACGACTGCTGCACCTGGGCGACGCCGGGCGTCTCGGCGGCGGCGTCGTCGCGGGTCAGTGCGTCGAGGTCGAGCGACTGGTCGTTGACGGACACCACGGCCTCGGCGGGCGAGAACCCGTCGGCGGGGATCACGCCGAGGACGTTCGGCAGTGGATCGCCGGCGTCGGGATTGACGCTCTTGACCGCGTCGACGTAGGTGTCGTACGAGGCGAAGAGTGTGGGCGAGACGTTGAGCTGGGCGTTTGCGGCCACGCCGACGATCTCGATCGTCGTGCCGCCGGGTTGCAGGGTGACGGTGTCACCGATGCCGAACCCGAGTGGCACGTCGGCATCGCTCACCACCGCCTCGCCGTCGCCGGCGGGGAGACGGCCGTCGATCACCTCGCTCGGGGCGCCGATGCCCTCGCCGTCGGAGGCGAGTTCGTAGCCGATCACCGTCACGTCGAACGTCTCGCCGTCACCGTTGCCGCTCGGCACGCCGGTGAAGGTGCCCTGTCCGATCCGCCCGACCTCGCCGGCACCCGGCGCCGTCCGCACCAGCTCCTCCAGCGGTGGGGTGATCACGCTGCCCTGGATCACCCGTTGGCCGTCGACGCTGTACACCAGCACCGGCGCGCTCTGTTCGCGGATGGCGCCGATGAACCCGGTGATCAACCCGTTCTGCAGCGACTGCTGGAACAGGATCAGGAAGACCAGCAACGCGATGGCGGCGACGAGCAACGCGAACCGCACCTTCGCACGTGCCATCTCCTTGAAGGCGAGGAACATCGGTCGAGACACTAGCGATGCCGACTTGCGACGCGTCCCGCGTGTGCGAAGCTGCACCGATGACGTATCCGGTCGCGTTGTACTTGCAGGACGCCCATGACATTCGCGAGGGGATCGAACTCGTCCGCTACGCCGAGGCCCAGGGCTTCGACGCCGTCTGGCAGGCCGACAGTCGCCTCGTGCGCGACGCCGTCGTCCCGATGGCCGCATTCGGTGCGACGACCGAGCGCATCAAGATCGGCTCCGGCGTGATCGACTGCTGGACCCGCAACCCGGCCCGGCTCGCCTCCACCTTCTCCACGCTCGACGACCTCGCGCCCGGCCGGATGATCTGCGGGTTGGGGGCGTGGTGGGACCCGCTGGCGGCCAAGGTCGGCATCGACCGCGCCCGCCCGCTGAAGGTGATGCGCGAGGTGGTCGAAGCCGTGCGAGGCCTGCTGAACAACGAAACCGTCACCATGGACGGCTACCACGTGCACCTCGACGGCGTGGAGCTCGACTACGTCCACCAGGAGCGCCGGCCGAAGGACGTGCCGATCTACATCGGTGCCACCGGCATGCAGATGATGGAGCTGACCGGCGAGATCGCCGACGGTGCCGTGCTCAACTACCTCGTCTCACCGAGCTACAACGTCGGCGCCCTCGAGGCGCTCGAGCGGGGAGCCACCAAGGCAGGTCGCACGCTCGACGACATCGACCGACCGCAGCTCGTCGTGTGTTCGGTCGACGAGGACCGCGACGCCGCGCTCGACGGCGCCCGGCTCCTCGTCACCCAGTACCTCGGCCAGCAGCCGCACATCATGAAGGCGTCGGGCGTGCCCCAGGAACTGCTCGACGAGATCGGCGAGGTGCTCACGTGGCCGGCGACCCATGACCAGGTGGTCGCTGCCAGCACGTTGGTCCCCGACGACATCGTCCAGATGATCACGGCGTCGGGCACGCCCGACGAGGTGCGCGCCAAGGTCGACGAGTACGTCGCTGCCGGCTGCACGTGCCCGATCCTGTATCCGCTCGCCGACGACGTCCGGCTGATGATCGACACCTTCGCCCCCAACTAGGTTCGGTTCGATGCGCATCACGTTGCCGTCAGGGACCGAGGCCGAGTTCTCCGAGTGCACCGGCGACCCCGAGATGGGGCTCGTCATCACACCTGACATCTTCGGGTTGCGGCCGCTGTTCGACGACATGGTCGCCCGGCTGTCGTCGGTGTGGTCGATGAACGTCTGCGCGGTCGAACCGTTCCCCGGGCGAGACCTCGGCGACGAGGTCGATCCTCGGTTCGCGGCGGTGCCGTCGCTCGACGACGACGCCCACCTGCGCGACCTCGAGGAGGCCGCCGACGCGCTCGGCTGCGAACGCGTCGGACTGCTCGGCTTCTGCATGGGCGGGATGTACTGCTTCAAGTCGGCGCGCAGCGACCGCTTCGCCCGCATCGCCAGCTTCTACGGAATGATCCGCATTCCCGAGGCCTGGGCCGGGCCCGGCCAGGGCGAGCCGCTCGACCACCTGCGCGCCGGCCACGCCGACCGCGTGCTGGCGATCATCGGCGAACTCGACCCGTACACGCCGCCCGACGACGTCGCCGCGCTCGAAGCCACCGGCGTCAACGTCGTGCGCTACCCCGATGCCGAGCACGGCTTCGCCCATGCCCCGGAACGTCCGGCGCACCGCCCCGACGACGCCGCCGACGCATTCCGCCGCGCCCACACCTGGTTGACGACCTGAGCGTTACGCCAGGGGTCAGACCCCCGGCGTAACGTCAGCGGGAGCGGAGTTCGAGGCGGTCGCGTTGCACGATGCGGTAGGTGCGCTCGTGCTGTTCGAGCCAGCCGAGGCGGATGAAGCTGGCGATCGCCTTGTTGACCCGCTCGCGCGACGCGCCGACCATGCCGGCGAGTTCCTCCTGGGTGACCGGCAACGTGAACTCGTCGGTGCCGTCGGCCAACTCCAGCAGCCGCTTGGCGGTACGCCCGGTCACGTCGAGGAACACCGAGTCGGCGAGCGCCTCGTCGGTCACCCGGATGCGTTGGGCGAGCAACCTGGCCACGTTCCAGAGCAGCTTCGGGTTGTGGTCGAACAACTCGAGGATCGGCGTGTACGGAATCGACAACACCGTCGTCGGTTCGAGTGCCCGCGCCATCGCCGAGCGAGGTCCGTCGTCGAGCATGCCCATCTCACCGAACAGGTCGTTGGCCTCCATGAGCGCCACGACGCTCTCGCGGCGATCGATCGGATTGGCGAGGGCGATGGCGATCCGGCCCCGGAGCACGAGGAACAGCGACTCGGGCGGGTCCCCTTCGTTGAAGAGCACATCGCCGCGGATCAGGTGCAGTTCGTGGCCGGCGTCGGCGACACGTCGGAGCGCCTCCGGATCGGCATCCGCGAAGAAGTCGGTGCGGGCGAGGGTCTCTTCGTGAGCCATGACTTCGGTCACGGTACTACCCTCCGGCGTAGTGACAGACGCCGAACACATCTGGACCATCGTGGTCGGCGGTGGCACCGGACAGCGTTTCGGTGCGCTGAAGCAGTACGAACAGCTCGGTGACCGCCGCGTGATCGACCACGCCCGGTCGGCTGCCGCAGCCTCCTCGGACGGCGTGGTGGTCGTCGTGCCGGCGTCGGACGCCGAACGCGAGGGCGCCGTCGCCGGCGGAGCCACGCGCAGCGACTCGGTCCGAGCCGGGCTCGCCGCGGTCCCCACCGACGCCACGATCGTGTGCGTCCACGACGCCGCCCGGCCGTTCGCCCGCCCCGAACTGTTCGAGCGTGTCGTCGCCGCCGTGGTCGCCGGTGCCGACGGTGCGATCCCCGCGGTTGCGGTCACCGACACGATCAAGGTCGTCGCCGACGGCGTCGTCGTCGCCACTCCCGACCGTGCCTCGCTGGTCGCCGTGCAGACGCCGCAGGCGTTCCGGGCCGAGATCCTGCGGCGAGCCCACGGCGCTGCCGACGACTCGACCGACGACGCCGCGCTCGTCGAGGCGATCGGCGGGCGGGTGGTGGTGGTCGACGGCGACCCGCGCAACCGCAAGCTCACCCACCCCGACGACCTCGACTGGGCGCGACGCCAGCTGGAAGCGAGCCGACCGTGACCGACCTCGCCACTCCCGAGTTCCGTATCGGTCAGGGCTTCGACGTGCACCGCTTCAGCGACGATCCGGACCGCCGGCTCGTGCTCGGCGGCTGCCACTTCTCCGACGCGCCCGGCCTGGTCGGCCACAGCGACGCCGACGTCGTCGCCCATGCCTGCGCCGACGCGCTGCTCGGCGCCGCCGGCCTCGGCGACATCGGGATGCACTTCCCCGACACCGATCCGCGCTGGGAGGGCGCCGACTCGATGACGTTGCTGCGCCACGTGGCCACCTTGCTCGCCGAGGACGGCTGGCGGGTGTCGAACGTCGACTGTGCCGTCGTGTGCGAACGCCCCAAGCTGGCGCCGCGACGCGACGAGATGCAGGAGAACCTCTCGGCGGCGGCCGCCGGACCGGTGACCGTGAAGGGCAACCGTGCCGAACAGTTGGGCGCCATCGGCCGCGGCGAGGGCATCGCGTGCTTCGCGTCGGCGCTCATTCACCGATCGGTGGTGCGGCGGTGAGCGGTCGATCGTCCGGACGATCCTCGGATGGCCGCGGGGGACGACCGTCGGATCGTCGCGGCGGCCGGCGGCGAGGTGGCCCTCCACCGGGTCGCGACAGCGCAGGCCGCAGCGGCCAGCCGAAGGGGAAGCCCGGCGGGGCCAAGGGGCTGGGTGGTCGGCAGGTCGAAGGCCGCCAGGCGGTGCGTGAACTCCTGATCGCCGAGCGCCGCAAGGTGCACGAGGTGTGGATCGAAGCCGCGCTCGAAGGCGACGCCGGTGTCGCCGACATCGTCGAGATCGCCGCCGCTCGCCGGATCCCGGTGCTGTACGTCGCCAGGGCCCGCCTCGAACGCGAAGCTCGCAGCGAGGCTCCGCAGGGAGTGCTCGCCCACGCCGCCGAACTCGCCGAAGCCGACCTCGCCGCACTCATCGCGCCGCCTCGTGCCGCCCGCACCCCGTTTCTCGTCGCCGTCGACGGGGTGACGGACCCGGGCAACCTCGGTGCGGTGATCCGCAGTTGCGACGGCGCCGGCGTCACCGGCGTGCTGCTCCCACGTCACCGTGCCGTCCATGTCACCCCGACCGTCGCCAAGGCGGCGGCCGGTGCCGTCGAGTACGTCCCGATGACGCTCGTGCCCGGCCTTCCGGCGGCGCTGCGGCAGTTGAGCGAACGGGGGATCTGGATCGTCGGCCTCGACGACGACGCCGACCGCAGCCTCTACGAGCTGGGCCCGCTCGCGATCGAGCCGATCTGTCTCGTCCTCGGCGCCGAGGGTGCCGGGCTGTCGCGCCTCGTGCGCGAACGGTGCGACTCGGTCGTCTCGATCCCGATGGCGGGACATGTCAGTTCCTTGAATGTCTCAGCGGCGGCGGCGGTCTCGCTGTACGAAGTCTCAAGGTTGCGTGTGAATGTGCCGTAGATCACTGCGATGGAGGAATCATCGCATGCCCTCGGAGCGCCGGCCGCTCCCGCGTCGACGTCGCCGCTGACGCTCGGTCGACGGACCTTCATCGCCGGTTCCGCCGGTGCGCTCGCCGGCGCCACCGTCTTCGCCGGTCGGGCCGCCGCCGTCGAGGCCGGAGCCAGCCGGTTCACCCCGATGGCACCGGTCCGCATCTGCGACACACGCATCGGTCTCGGCTTCCGGCGTCTGGGAGCGAACCTCATCCGGGTGAAGCTGGCGGGGGTCAAGGGTGTCCCGTCCCAGGCGGTCGCGGTCGTGATGACCGTCACGGGCGTCAACCTCAAGTCCGGCGGCAACTGGATCAGCGTCTATCCCGCCGGGACGTCCTGGCCGGGAACGTCGAGTTCGAACAGTGAGCACTGGGGGCAGGCGATCGCCAACCTCGCCACGGTCAAGCTGGGCCGAGCCGGTGGTGATGCCACCGGGGCCGTCGACGTGCGCAGCCTGGGGCCGACACAGGTCGTCATCGACGTGGTCGGCTACTACCTGGCGGCGACCGGGCCGGTCAGCGCCGGCCGTTTCGTGGCGGTCGACCCGTTCCGTGTCGTCGACACCCGACCTCGCCGTCCCGGCGCCGGTGCGACGATTCCCGTCGTCCTCGACGGACTCCTGCCCTCGCACCTCGACGTGCAAGCAGTCGTCGCGAACGTCACCGCCGTCGACACTGCCGGGAAGGGCTTCCTCACGACCTACCCGATCGGACAGCCCCGGCCGACGGCGTCGAGCCTCAACTACGGCCCCGGCGAGGTGCGGGCCGGGTCGACCGTTGCCAAACTCGGCCATGCCGGCGGAAAGGTGGGCTTCAACATCTACACCTTGTCGGCGGCGAACGTGGTGGTCGACATCGCCGGCTTCATCACCGGGCCCAACGCGTCGAAGTCGGACGCGGGACTGTTCGTACCGATCAATCCCCAGCGCCTGCTCGACACTCGCAATCGCCGCCGTCGGGTCTGGCCGGGCGGCACCGCGACGTTCGCATTGCCCGGTTCGATCGCGACGAAGGCGAGCGCCGTCGCCATGAACCTGGCCGTCACGTCGACGATGAAGCCCGGCTTCTTCACCGTGTACGCGGCGCGGACCCCACGCCGGGTCGTGTCGTCCCTGAACGCCATCCGCCCCGGCCAGACCGTGGCCAACCACGCCTTCAGCAAGGTGTCGACCGCCGGTGTGTCGTGCTTCTCGCAGAACGGCGCACACGTCATCGCCGACGTCACGGGCTGGTACACCGGGGGCGCCGCGCCGGCCACCACCGCCACGCCGGTCGACCCACCCCCGCCCGGCGGGCCGATTCCCTGGCTGGTCACCTGCCCGCGTTTCGGCCTCAACCAGTGGGTGTTCGACGGCGACGCCGACCGCATCGTCGACGCCGGTCACACCTGGCACTGGACCGGCACCGGTCTGGCCGGACAGGGCGGCAACATCGTGCTGTTCGGCCACCGCACCGAGGCCGGTGGGCCGTACCGCTACCAACACCACCTGCGCAGCGGCGACCTCCTCCACCTTCACACCTCCGACGCCCGGCGCTACACCTATCGGATGGTGGCGGAGTACATCACGAGCAAGTACTCCAACGACATCCTGCGGGCCTGCCGGCGGATCAGCGGTGAGACCGTGTCGTTGGTGTCGTGTACGAAGACGAACCGTCAGCCGACCAACCTGCAGTACCGGTTGGTGTCGACGTTCCAGCTCATCGGCTGGGACGACCTCGGCTGACTCGGCGCCACCAGCCCCGACGTCTCTCGTCGGCAGCCGGCAGCCGCATCCCGTAGGACGCGAACTTCGCGGCGGCGATGGCCGAAGCCCGAGCCGTGAGGTCCTCGGCGTCGTCGGAGTGTCGCCGCGCCGCTGCCTCCCACAGCCGACGGTCGATCGCGGTCAACCGATCGAGTGCCTCGAGGGCTGCGGGTTCGCACGCTCCGAGCCAGACCTCGCGGTCATGATCCTCCGTCGCGGTCTCGTTGCGGGGCACGACATCGAGGTGCAGCCCGGCCCATTCGCCGAGGCGGCGCCAGCAGGCGGGGCCGTTCTCGATGACGTCGACGAACCCGAACCCGTCGAGCGCTGCGAGCGCATCGTCGGTGACCTCGGCGACGTGTGCCTCGGCGACGAACCCGTCGAGGGGCACGAGCGGATGGGGTCCGAGCACGAGGCGAGCAGCGACGTTGTCGATCTGCGGGGCGATCGAGGTGTCGTGCAGGAAGTCGACCCAGCCCAGGCGGACCGCGTGCCGGCTGGCGTCGTAGTTGCCCCAGCTCGCGTGTTCGGCCTCGGTCCAGCTGCGCCAGTAGGTGTAGAGCGACAACAGACGTGTACGCGGTTCGCGCAGCAGCACCGCGATGTCGTCGTCGCCGCGCCCGGCGCGGAGGCTGCGGGCGTCGAAGTGGCCCCTCACGACGTCGAAGTCGGCGAGCTGCTCGATCGGCCCGCGGAAGACCATCTTCTGCTGGTCCGGCGCGAGTGACCCGAAGTCGTCGAACGTGCCGAAGAGCGAGCGGTCGGTGACCGCAGGGCAGATGGTCACGGGTCGGCCGTCGTCGCGAACCACGGTCGAGGCAGTGCGCAGGAGGGCCTCGCTGATGCTCGTACCCGCCGCCTTCGGCACGTGCAGATAGCCGATCCGGTCGCGCACGAGCCGATGGTAGCCAGCAGAGCGCGTCTCTGCGGCGAGCCGCATCGGCGCTGCGCCGGCGGTGTATCACCGCGGCGCGCAGCGGTACATTGGCGAACTGCGCCGGGTTAGCTCAGTTGGTAGAGCACTTGATTTGTAATCATGAGGTCACCGGTTCGATCCCGGTACCCGGCTCCAGGGAAAGGCCAGCTCAGAGGCCAGTTCGGCTCTGAGCTGGATCACCAGAATCGGCTCCGTGCCCACGGATTGCCCACATATGCCCACAGAATCGCGCTCAGAGTTCTCTCATCGAGAAGCATCGAGACGAGATCATCGAACTCGTGCACCAGCATCGGGCGCGCTCCATTGCCGTGTTCGGCTCGGTCGCACGCGGCGAGGCAACCAGCGACAGTGACATCGACTTCCTCGTCGAGTTCGAACCGTCGAGCTCGGTGCTCGATCTCATCCACCTCGAGGAAGCACTCAGCGAACTCCTCGGCGTGAGTGTCGACGTCATTTCGGCCGCAGCGCTGCTGGAACGCGACACCGAGATTCGTCGAGACGCCATCGCACTGTGAGCCGATCCGACGCCTTGCGTTGCATCACCGAGCGTAAGATGGTGCGATGTCGATGACCGTGAACGTCCCCGACGATGTGGCTCGTCGATTGGAAGCGGCGGCCGCCGCGCGCGGGGTCACCGTCGACGAGTTCGCAACCGGGGTGCTCATCGACAATGTGCCCGAGGTTGCGAATACGACCGGTCGTCGACATCTCGCGTTCGTCGGAATTGGCGCGAGTGAGCACGGCATCAGTCACCGCATCGAGGAGTTGCTCGATGACGGCTTCGGCCGTGACTGAGTCGTGTTGATCGTCGACACCGGTCCGCTGGTCGCTGCGGCGGA
>JAWLFC010000073.1:0-15424 GCA_041685755.1 Ilumatobacteraceae bacterium | reverse complement strand
GCACTCGGCGCAACTGACAGTCCCACTCGATATCGCTCTGCAGAATCACGAGCTGCGCCCGCTCAGGGCGGTGCGGCCCTGGGGCTAGGGTCCGGCCGTGACTGAGAATGATCCTCTTCGTGGTGACCTTGCGGCGTCATCGGAGTTCGAACCTGCCCGATACGCGCTGTCGGCGGTCGTGTACGCGGAACGAGGCGAAGAGATTCTGCTGCTGCAGCGGGCTGAGGGATCGGCCATGGCCGGTCAATGGTTCCTTCCCGGCGGTTTCGTCGAGCCAGGCGAACTTCCCGAAGAAGGCGCTCTCCGAGAACTCTTCGAAGAGGGAGGGGTTCGGATCGACGGCGACCTCGAGATCGTCGGCTGCTACCCGATGTATGTCTACGGGTACGACATGCTGCAGGTCTCGTACCGTGGCCGAGTCGCTGATGGCGACGTCACGATCAGCCACGAGCACGACGGCGCACGGTGGGTCAAGGCGTCGGACATGCGCGCGCTGCTCAGCGACGAGGTCATCACGGACATGGCAGCGGGCAACGATCACGTCGCTCGCTTGCTCACCCACATCCGAACCGATCTCGACCGATATCTCGCGCGAGTCCAGTCGGCGTGACGCCGGGACCCGGAAGAGGACTCAGACGAAGGCGCTGGCGAACACCAGGCTGACGATCGTCATCACCTTGATGAGGATGTTCATCGACGGGCCCGACGTGTCCTTGAACGGGTCGCCGACGGTGTCGCCCACGACAGCAGCCTTGTGGGGGTCGGAGCCCTTGCCGCCGTGGTGGCCCGACTCGATGTACTTCTTGGCGTTGTCCCAGGCGCCGCCCGAGTTCGCCATGAAGATGGCGAGGGAGAAGCCCGTCACCAGTGCACCGGCGAGCAGGCCGCCGAGGGCGTCGACGCTGACGAAGCCGACCACGAGTGGCACGACGACGGCGAGTGACCCGGGGATGATCATCTCGCGCAGCGACGCCTCGGTCGAGATCTCGACACACCGAGCCGAGTCGGGCGCCACGCCGGGCAGACCCTCGCGCAGGCCCGGAATCTCGCGGAACTGGCGGCGGACCTCCTCGATCATCTTCTGTGCTGCCCGGCCGACGGCGTCGATCGTGAGCGCGGCGAACAGGAACGGCAGCCCGGCGCCGATGAAGAGGCCGATGAACACGTCGACCTCGCCGACGTTCAAGTTGAGGAACGTGTCGGCGTCGGCGGCGTTCACGGCGAACTCGAAGCTCTTGAAGAGCGCCAACGCCGTCAGCGCTGCCGAGCCGACGGCGAAGCCCTTGGCGATCGCCGCGGTGGTGTTGCCGAGCGAGTCGAGGGCGTCGGTGACCTCTCTCACCGACGGGTCCAACTCGGCCATCTCGGCGATGCCGCCGGCGTTGTCGGCGATCGGGCCGTAGGCATCGACCGAGACGACCACACCGAGTGTGGCGAGCATGCCGATCGCAGCGACGGCGATGCCGTAGATGCCGCCGAAGTCGTCGGCTTCGTCCACGAACGTGATCTGTCCGCCCCAGTAGGCGACGCCGACACCGATGACGATCAACGCCACCGATGCGAACACCGAGATCATGCCGGTGCTGATACCGCCGAGGATGGTGGTCGCCGGGCCGGTTTCGGACTGGTGGGCGATCTTCTTGACCGGACCGTAGTGGTCGGAGGTGAAGTACTCGGCGCACTTGCCGAGGCCCCAGCCGACGAGGAGTCCACCGATGACCGAGATCGCCAGGCCGATCGGCTGGTCGAAGAGTTCGTCGTCGCCGAACATCCAGTACGCGACGCCGACGGTGGCGACCACCGTGATCGCCATCGCGACGTTGGTGCCTCGGTGCAGGGCCCGGCTGAGCGCCTTGGAGTCGGTGGAGTCACCGGCGCGCACGAGGAACGAGCCGATGATCGACGCGATCATGCCGACGAACGCGATCGCCACGGGGAACATCAACAGCTCCACGGCGCCAGCGCCACCGGCGTCGGCGGCGACGAGCCCCAACGCGAATGCGGTCAGCGAGATCGGGGCGATGATCGAACCGGCGTACGACTCGAACAGGTCGGCGCCCATGCCGGCGACGTCGCCGACGTTGTCGCCCACGTTGTCGGCGATGGTGGCCGGGTTGCGGGGGTCGTCCTCGGGGATGCCGGCCTCGACCTTGCCGACCAGGTCGGCGCCGACATCGGCGGCCTTGGTGTAGATGCCGCCGCCGACGCGGGAGAAGAGCGCGATCGTCGACGCACCCAGGCCGTAGGCGGTCACGATCTCGAAGGCGTCGTCGACCTCGAACCACACCACGAACGTCAGGTACGTGATCATCAGGCCGAGCAGTGCGAGTCCGGCGACGGAGAATCCCATCACCGCGCCGCCGCGGAACGCGACCGGGAGGGCCTTGGCAGGACCCTGCTTCGCAGCTTCGGTCGTGCGGGCGTTGGCCATGGTCGCCACGGTCATGCCGGCATAGCCGGCGAGGGCCGACAGCACGGCGCCGAGGGCGTAGGTGACCGCCGCGAGCGGCGTGATCACGATCGCGATCAGGATCGCGAGTGCGACGGCGAACACCGAGACCCACTGGTATTCCTTCCTCAGGAACGCCCGGGCGCCCTTCTGGATCTCCCCCATGAGGAAGACCATGCGCTCGTCGCCGGGTGACTCCTTCTTGACGGCCGTGTAGAAGAAGTAGGCGAGGGCGAGCGCAGCGAGGGCAGATGCTGCAGCGAGATAGGGGACGGCGTCCACGGGTTGGCCTCCTGAGGGCGATGCGACACGGTCGTGCTCGGACGTTCCGGGCAGACCGGACCATGATGGTCGGCGGGGAGGCTAGGGACCAAAGAGACGAAAAGACACCCTGGAATGTGACCGACGAGACATTGACAAACGCGAACAGGAATACGAACCGTCGCCGGCGCTCGGAGTAAGTTCGGCGCAATGGCACAAACCCTGAACCGGGGGCCCGTCTCCGGCACCGCAGCGAAGCCCCCCGCCAAGAAGAAACCGTTCTTCGTCGACTTCTACTCGACCGCGGTCGGCAAGAAGTACGCGATGGCGATCACCGGCATCATCGGCATCGGCTTCGTCATCGGACACATGGTCGGCAACCTGAAGATGTACCTCGGTGTCGTCACCAAGGGCGGCGAGCAGGTCTACGACATCGACGTCTACGGCGAGTTCCTGCGCGAGATCTTCGTGCCGCTGCTGCCCGAGCAGGCCTTCTTGTGGATCGTGCGGATCGTGCTGATCCTCGCCCTCGTGCTCCACGTCCACGCCGCGTACTCGCTGACCGTGCTCAACCGCAAGGCCCGCCCCGTCAAGTACCAGACCGCCCGCGACTACCAGGTCGCCAACTTCGCCAGCCGCACGATGCGGTGGACCGGCATCATCGTCGTGCTGTTCATCGCGTGGCATCTCGCCGACCTCACGTGGGGTTGGGTGCACCCCGACTTCGTGAAGGGCGCCGTCTACTACAACATCGACCAGTCGCTGTCGCGCCTGCCGGTGGCGGCGCTCTACATCGTCGCCAACATCGCGCTCGGCATCCACCTGTTCCACGGCACCTGGTCGCTGTTCCAGTCGATGGGTTGGAACAACCCCCGCTTCAACAACTGGCGCCGTTACCTGGCGACCGGCGTCGCGACCATCGTCGTCGTCGGCAACGTCTCGTTCCCCATCGCCGTGCTCGCCGGCATCGTCGAGTACGACCCCACCGCCGTGACCGTCCCCCTCGAGGAGGCCGCAGAATGACCATCACCCTCGACTCCAAGGTCCCCGAGGGCCCGCTCGCCGACAAGTGGCAGAACTACATCGCCAACCAGAAGTTGGTGAACCCGTCGAACAAGCGCAAGTTCAAGATCATCGTCGTCGGCACCGGCCTGGCCGGCGCCTCCGCGGCGGCGACGCTCGGCGAGCTCGGCTATCAGGTCGAGGCGTTCACGTTCCACGACTCGCCCCGCCGCGCCCACTCGATCGCCGCCCAGGGCGGCATCAACGCCGCCAAGAACTACCAGGGCGACGGCGACTCGATCCACCGCCTGTTCTACGACACGATCAAGGGCGGCGACTTCCGCGCCCGTGAGGCCAACGTCCACCGTCTCGCCGAGGTGTCGGTCGACATCATCGACCAGATGGTCGCCCAGGGTGTGCCGTTCGCCCGCGAGTACGGCGGTCTGCTCGACAACCGCAGCTTCGGCGGGGCCCAGGTGAGCCGCACCTTCTACGCCCGTGGCCAGACCGGCCAGCAGCTCCTGCTCGGCGCCTACCAGCAGCTCGCCCGCCAGATCGGCCTCGGCAACGTCAAGCTGTGGAACCGCATGGAGATGGTCGACGTCGTCACCGTCGAGGGCCGCTGCGTCGGCATCGTGTGCCGCGACCTGATGACCGGCGACTTCACCACCCACTCGGCCCACGCCGTCGTGCTGGCGACCGGCGGCTACGGCAACGCGTTCTTCCTGTCGACCAACGCCATGGCCTGCAACGTGACCGGTGCCTGGCGCGCCCACCGTCGCGGCGCGGCGTTCGCCAACCCGTGCTACACCCAGATCCACCCGACCTGCATCCCGCAGGCCGACGACTTCCAGTCGAAGCTGACGTTGATGTCGGAGTCGCTGCGCAACGACGGCCGCATCTGGGTGCCGAAGAACGCCGACGAGACACGACCGCCCGACCAGATCCCCGAAGAGGACCGCGACTACTACCTCGAGCGGATCTATCCGAGCTTCGGCAACCTGGCGCCACGCGACGTGTCGTCGCGGGCCGCGAAGCGCATGGTCGACGCCGGCCAGGGTGTCGGCCCACTCAAGAACGGCGTGTACCTCGACTTCGCCGAGGCGATCGGCCGTCTCGGGGAGAGCACGATCCGGGAGCGCTACGGGAACCTGTTCGACATGTACGAACGGATCACCGGCGAGAACCCGTACCAGGTGCCGATGCGCATCTACCCGGCGAGCCACTACACGATGGGCGGCCTGTGGGTCGACTACGAGTTGATGACCACGATCCCGGGTCTGTTCGCTGCCGGGGAGGCCAACTTCTCCGACCACGGCGCCAACCGCCTCGGCGCCTCGGCGTTGATGCAGGGACTGTCCGACGGCTACTTCGTGCTGCCGTACACGATGGCTCCGTATCTCGCCGACCTGCTCAACAAGCCGGTGCCCGACACGACCCATCCCGAGTTCGCGAAGGTCGAGCTGGAGGCCCGCGATCGTTTCAAGCAGTACATGTCGATCGGCGGCACGAAGACCCCCGACCACTTCCACCGCGAGCTGGGCCAGATCATCTGGGACTACTGCGGCATGGACCGCAACGCCACCGGCCTGGAGAAGGCGCTGTCGGAGATCCCCGCCCTCCACGAGGAGTTCAAGAAGGACCTGCGTGTCACCGGTTCCGACACGAGCGTCAACCAGACTCTGGAGAAGGCCGGCCGCGTCGACGACTTCTTCGAACTCGGCATGCTGATGTGCAAGGACGCGCTGAACCGCGAGGAGAGCTGCGGTGGCCACTTCCGATCCGAGTACCAGACCGAGGAGGGCGAGGCGGTGCGCAACGACGATGACTTCGCCTACGTCAGCGCCTGGGAGTGGACCGGCGACATGGCCAACCCCGTCGAGCACAAAGAGCAGCTCGAGTACGAAGTCGTGAAGTTCCAGACCCGGAGTTACAAGTGAAGACCCTCACCAACCTCACCCTCAAGATCTGGCGCCAGGACGGCCCCGACGGCCAAGGCCGGTTCGAGACCCACCAGATCCCCGAGATCAGCGACGAAGCATCGTTCCTCGAGATGCTCGACATCCTCAACGAACGCCTCATCGAGGAGGGCAAGGAGGCAATCGTCTTCGATCACGACTGCCGCGAGGGCATCTGCGGAACGTGTTCGCTGATGATCGACGGCCGGGCCCACGGTCCGCAGCAGGGCGCGGCCACGTGCCAGCTCCACATGCGGACCTTCTCCAGCGGTGCCGAGATCGTCATCGAGCCGTGGCGGGCCTCGGCGTTCCCGATCATCAAGGACCTGATGGTCGACCGTTCGGCGTTCGACCGCATCGTCGAAGCCGGCGGGTACATCACCGCCCCGACCGGTGGTGCTCCCGACGCCAACCTGATCCCGATCCCCAAGCCCGTCGCCGACGCGTCGATGGATGCTGCAGCGTGCATCGGGTGCGGTGCCTGCGTGGCGGCGTGCCCGAACGGCGCTGCGAGCCTGTTCACCTCGGCGAAGCTGGCGCACCTCAACCTGCTGCCCCAGGGCCAGGCCGAGCGCTACAAGCGCGCCGAGTCGATGGTCGAGAAGATGGACGAGTACTTCGGTTCGTGCACCAACCACGGTGAGTGCGAAGCGGCGTGCCCGAAGGAGATCTCGATCGACAACATCGCCACGATGAACGTCGACTACCTGAAGTCGAAGTTCAAGAACCGCAAGGCCCTCGCCCGCTGACCGGGCCAGGTGGTTACGAGGTGCCAGGCACCTCGTAACTGATGGTGGTGGCGTAGCGGTTGGCGCTGCGGACCTCGCCGGCGGCCAACGTGAGCTCGAGGGTCATGGGGCCGGGTGCGTCGGGGGCGTCCCAGCGCAGCCGGCCGACCTCGACGACGTCGTCGGCGTCGACCGGGCCGCCGAAACGCCACCGTCGTTCGCCGCCCGACCAGGTCGCCACGGCATCGACGACGGCGAAGTCGAGCGGTTCGCGCCGGTCGCTGATCACGTGCACGTCGAGGTCGATCGACTCGCCGGGCTCGACGAGGTCCGGTAACGGGTCGGCGACGACGAGCACCGCAGTGCAGGCGGCCTGGACGGCGTCGCAGGCGTGTTTCGGTACACGATCGGCGTCGAGGATGCCCGAGGAGATCGCCGGTGCCGGTTCGTTCAGCGACGAGAAGCAGAAGCCGCCGGTCGGGCGGTACTTGAGCCGGCGGAGCGTCTCGATCTGGGTCTTGAGCACGAACGCCTGGTAGTGCTGGGTCGTCTCGGCCCACTGCTGCCAGGAGTCGAAGTCGCTCGGCGGGAAGAGGCGCTCGACGATCGCTCGTCGGTACCCGTGATGCTCGGCGAGGTGGTCCCAGTCGAGCTCCGGCCAACGCCGGCCACGGAGCGCGTCGTCGACGAGTGCGCCGTGCACCGGCGCCGAGTCGGCACCGAACTCGCTGACGAAGCGCACCATCCGGGGGAGCCGGGCGGCGAAGCGGGCGAGGTCCTCGGCCTCGCCGTGCTGCCAGCCGAACCACAGGTGGCTGTCGGTGCCGTCGAGTTGCGGCATGTGGGGCAGCACTCCGGAATGGGCCACCACCTCGCGGGTGCTGTCGGCGCGTTCGAACGCCCGCTTCACCCAGCGGTCGAGCACGGTGCGGTTCCAACTCGGTACCTGAGCCCCGGCGATGGTGCGGGCCCGACCGAACAAGCCCGGGGTCTGCTCGGACGCGACGTCGCCGGTCGGGTCGTCGTGTGCGTTCCACAGCGCGATCGACGGGTGGTGGCCGAGGGTGTCGACGGCGGCGCGGGCCTGCTCGACGGCCTGGGCGCGGACCGAGCGGGCATGTCCGTACTGCAACGGGAAGTCCTGCAGCAGGAGCAGGCCGAGTTCGTCGGCGCAGTCGTAGACCTCGCGATCGGCGATGTGGCCGTGGACCCTCAGCGCATCGAGGCCGAGATCGACCGCCGCCTGCAGGTCGCTGCGAATGCGCTGCGAGGTCGCCTGGGCGGGCAGTGCGGCGATCGGCTCGAGATTGGCGCCCTTGAGGAAGAGGCGCTCGCCGTTGACGGTGCAGGTCCAGTTGTCCCAGGTGATCTGGCGCAACCCCGTGCGGCGGTTTCTCCCGTCGCTCGACTCGCCGTCGACGAGCACCTCGACGCCGACGTCGACGAGCGTCTGGGCCCCGAGCGTGCGCGGCCACCACAGGGCCGGGTCGGCGATGTCGACGTTCCACTCGACCTCGTTCTGGCCGGCGGCGAGGTGGAGTTGCTCCTCGTGGCTCGCCGCACCGTCGATCGACGTGCGGACCGTTGCGGCCACCTGACGATCGCTGTCGAGCCGAGCCGCCACCCGCAGGTGCGCTCGTCGGTCGTCGGCGTCCCGGCACAGCACCCGCAGCCGGTCGATGCGCACCGGACCGGTGTCGAAGCATCGCACCGGGCGCCACAGGCCGCCGGGATTCGGGTGGGTGCCGGTCGGGGGCTGGAACGAGCCGGTGATGTTGCGCCGCCCGGTGGCCGACGCCTGGGGTGCGCACGTGAGCTCGATCGCCAGCACGTGGTCGTCGGTGAAACCCGACAGGGTGGTGATGTCGAAGGTGTGGGGGAAGAAGTACCCCTCGGGGTCGCCGAGGTAGGCGCCGTCGAGCCAGACGTCGGCCTGGTAGAAGATGCCGTCGAGCGTGATCCAACGCCGACGACCCGCCGCCGGCGGGGCGGCGGTGAACGAGTGCCGGTACATCAACGGGCCGTCGCTCGCCGCGAACGCCGTCGCGTTGCGCCAGTGGCCGGGCACGTCGACCGGGGCCCAGGCGCTGTCGTCGGTGTCGAGCCCGATCCCGCCTCGGCGGACGTCGTCGTCGGCGACGGCGGCCACCCAGCGGCCCGAGAGCTCCATCCGGGCGATGGTACCGACCTGCGCCCCGCACCCTCGTTCCCCGGTGGCGACGCGCTGGCGCTCCGCGGGACACGCCGGAGGCAGGAGCGCTAGGTTCGGTCCATGGCTGACACCGACCGTCCCGCACACCTGGCATCGACGCTCGGCGAGCTGCGGTCGTCGGGGTGGGTGTCGCGGCCCGTCAAGCAGGAGGTCCGTGAGCACGCCATCGAGAAGGTCGCCGCCGGTGAACCGCTCTTCGCCGGCGTGACCGGCTACGAGGACACCGTGATGCCGCAGCTCGAGAACGCTCTGCTGGCGGGCCACGACGTGATCTTCCTCGGTGAGCGGGGGCAGGCGAAGACGCGCATGATCCGCTCGCTGACGGGCCTGCTCGACGAGTGGATGCCGATCATCGCCGGCAGCGAGATCAACGACGACCCGTACGCCCCGGTGTCGAAGCACGGGCGCGACCTCGTGGCCGAACTCGGCGACGACACGCCGATCCACTGGGTGCATCGCAGCGAACGCTTCGGCGAGAAGCTGGCCACCCCGGACACCTCGATCGCCGACCTGATCGGCGAGGTCGACCCGATCAAGGTGGCCGAGGGCCGCTACCTCTCCGACGAGCTGACGCTGCACTACGGCCTCGTGCCGCGGACCAACCGGGGCATCTTCGCCATCAACGAACTGCCGGACCTCGCCGAGCGCATCCAGGTCGGCATGTTGAACGTTCTCGAAGAGCGCGACATCCAGATCCGCGGCTACAAGATCCGCCTCCCGCTCGACGTGATGCTCCTCGCCTCCGCCAACCCCGAGGACTACACCAACCGCGGACGCATCATCACGCCGCTGAAGGACCGCTTCGGCAGCCAGATCCGTACCCACTACCCGCTCGAGGTGCACGCCGAGGTCGACATCATGCGCCAGGAAGCGGTGCCGCTGCAGATCACGACCGCCGCCGGTGCCGTCGACGTCGACGTGCCCGACTACCTCGCCGACGTCGTCGCCACGTTCAGCCATCTGGCGCGGTCGAGCAACCACGTCAACCAGCGCTCGGGGGTGAGCGTCCGTCTCAGCGTCGCCAACTACGAGGCGTTGGCGGCCAATGCGCTGCGCCGGGGCCTGCGGGCCGGTGAGCGCCACGTCGTCGCCCGCGTCGACGACCTCGACGCGCTCGCCGCGAGTTCGATGGGCAAGATCGAGATCGAGTCGCTGGAGGAGGGTCGCGAGGGCGCGATCATGGACAATCTGATCAAGGGCGCCGTGCTCACCGTGTTCAAGGAGACCGTGGGCCCGGAGCACACCCGAGCCGTGGTCGACGCCTTCGAGGAGGGCGCGGTCGCCCACACCGGCGCGGGGGTCTCGACCGAGGACCTCGCCCGCCTGGTCGAAGACGTCGATGCGCTGCGCACGCCGGTGGCGGTGCTCACCGGGGGCGACGAGTCACCGGCGTCGGTCGCCGCCGCCGTCGAGTTCGTGCTCGAGGGGCTCCACCTGAGCAAGCGCCTCAACAAGGACGCCAGCGGCGCCAGCGCCACCTACCGCGGCCGCACCTGACCCGACGGTCACATCAGGCCCGGCACGGTGTGACAGTTCGGACCGTGCACGGTGCGACGGTCAGGGGGCGAGGAATGCCCGGCCGGCGGGCGTGAGGGAGCGATCGGCGTCGAGCACGCCCGATCCGTGGTCGGGCAGCCCGATGGCGGGTTCGAGGAAGCACAGTTCCACCACGACGCCGTCGCCGGCGGCGTCGTCGAGCGTGGCGGTCAACTGCTCGACGACGCGTGACGCGACCGCGGGGTCGTCGTGGCTCGGGTCGAACCCGGCGATCACGATCGGCAGGTCGGCGTCGTCGGCCACGTCGCGGACGGTGCGCCCCCAGCCGTCGGCCATCCGTTCGAGATCGTGATCACTCACGGCTGCGTCGCGCTCCCCGTCGCCGGCGAGCACGGGGCCGATCGAGGTGGCGAGCCCGCTGAACCTGCCGGGGGACGTGTGCGCGGGGTCGATCGAGGCGGCGACCGGCTGGACGCCGCCGAGGATCCCCCAGGTGTCGCGCCACGGCTGCTCGGGCAGTCCCGGCGGGACCACGGTGAACGGGATCCACCCGTTCACCGTGTCGCCGAAGCGGTCGGCGACACGTTCGACCCACCGGGGCCACCACCGGATGACCGCGTCGTCGTCGCCCAGACCGCCCTCGTTGTCGAACCAGCGGGGGACCGAACCGTCGTGGAGCGTTGCCCAGACGACCAGGTCGATCGCTGTCGCGGCGGCGATCATCTGCTCGAAGCGCTCCGCCCAGTCGGGGTCGAACGTGTCGGGCTTGGGCTGCAGTCGCGCCCAGTCGAGCGTGAGGCGGATGTCGGTGACGCCGGCTTCCTGGAGCGCGGCGAGATCGTCGGGCCATCGCCGGTAGAAGCCGTTGCCGGCGCTCGGGCCGATGTCGGCGGTGTCGGCGTAGCCGAGCGTGGTGGCGATCGAGAGGGCGGCGCCGCGGCGGAACGACATGGTGGGAAGGGAGGGGGTCGCGCTCAGAGGTTGGGCGTGCGGGTCCAGAGCTCGGACGAGTCGACGCTGGCCGGCTGCGGGGTGCCGACGAGTTCGACGACGTCGATCGGGCCGGGAAAGCCTCGCAGTTCGACTTCGCCGTGGGGGAGCGCCCGCACGCCTTCGGGGAGCCGTTCGAGCTGCATCGTCGGCATCAGCACCTCGACGCCCTTCGCGAAGTCGCACAGGCGGGCGGCCATGTTGACCGCAGAGCCGATGTAGTCGTCGCCTTCGAACAACAGGGCGTGTCCGGTGGCGAGCCCGGCGCGGACGGTCAACGGTGCACACACGTCGGTGGCGCGCACTTCGAGGTCGAGGACGAACTCGATGGCGTCGCGCTGCTCGACGGCGACGATCATGCAGCCGTCGCCGAGCCACTTCGCGATCCGCACGCCCCGATCCGACGCGATGGTCCGCACGATGCCGCGAAAGGTGCTCAGGATGCGGCCGGCGGCGTCGTCGCCGAAGGCAGCGGTGTAGTTCGTGAAACCGGACAGGTCGACGAACACGAACGTGCGGGGGACACGCATGGGCGCATGATATGGGCTCCGAGCAGCGAAGCGATGATCAACCCGTTAAGTTCCGTTCATGGCGAAGCGGTTCACGTACTCACGATGGGACGGCACGCAGACCGGATTCGAGTTCGACGCCGATGCGGCCTTCGACGAACTGACCGACGAACTCCTGTACCACGGCGACGTCAACGCAGCGCTGCGACGCATGATGCAGGAGGGCCTCCGCGACCGCAACGGCGAGGAGTTGCAGGGCATCCGCGAACTGCTCGAACGGCTGCGTCAGGAGCGCCAGCAGCGTCTGGAGAACAGCGACCTCGGTGGGGTGTACGACGAGATCACGGCCGAACTCGACGACATCATCGACGAGGAACGCCATGCGATCGACAACGCCCGCCGCGACGCCGAGAACTCGGGTGACGAGCGACGCGCCGAGAACGCCCAGGCCGCAGCGGACGAGCGCAACCTGCGTCTCGACCTGATGCCCGACGACCTCGCCGGCAAGGTGCGCGAACTCGACGCGTACAACTTCGAGTCGAAGGAGGCCAAGCAGCGTTTCGACCAGCTGATGGAGCGGCTCAAGGAGCAGCTGATGCAGCAGATGGTCGACCAGATGTCCGGCGCGATGCAGAACATGACCCCCGAGGACATGGCCCGCATGAAGGACATGATGGCGGCACTCAACGAGATGCTCGAGAAGTACCAGCGCGGCGACGACCCTGGTTTCGAGGAGTTCATGGAGGAGTACGGCGACTTCTTCCCCGAGAACCCCGAGAACGTCGAGGAACTGTTGGAGCAGATGGCCAAGCGGATGGCGGCCATGCAGGCGATGATGAACTCGATGACGCCCGAGCAGCGGGCGCAGCTGCAGCAGCTGTCCGACCAGCTGATGCAGGACATGGACCTGCAGTGGCAGATGCAGCAGCTGTCGGGGAACCTGCAGCAGATGTTCCCGCAGCTCAACTGGAACCAGAGCTACGACTTCGAGGGTCAGGATCCGATGGGGTTCCAACAGGCGATGCAGGCCATGCAGGACATGGGTGACCTCGACCAGTTGGAGAACCTGTTGCGCAACGCGTCGAGCCCGGGGGCGCTGGCCGAGGCCGACATGGACCGGGTGCGCGACCTGATGGGCGACGACGCCGCCCGCTCGCTCGAACGGCTCGCCGAGCTGACCGAGATGTTGGAGCAGGCCGGGCTGATCGAGCAGAAGGAGGGCCGTCTCGAGTTGACGCCCAGAGGGCTGCGCAAGATCGGCTCGAACGCGCTGCGCGACCTGTTCTCGAAGCTGGCCAAGGACAAGATCGGCCAGCACGAGACGTCGAACCTGGGCCAGGGCCACGAGCGCACCTACGACACGAAGGCCTACGAGTACGGCGACCCGTTCCAGCTCGACCTGAACCGCACGATCCGCAACGCCCTGCGTCGCACCGGTGGCGGCACGCCGGTGGAGCTCGAACCGTCCGACTTCGAGATCGAGCGCACCGAGCACCTCACTCGGTCCTCGACGGTGCTGATGCTCGACCTGTCGCTGTCGATGCCGATGCGCGACAACTTCCTGCCCGCCAAGAAGGTGGCGATGGCGCTGCACAGCCTGATCAGCTCGCAGTTCCCCCGCGACTACCTCGGCATCGTCGGGTTCTCCGAGACCGCCCGCATCCTCACCGCCGAGCAGTTGCCGGAGGTGTCGTGGGACTTCGTGTACGGCACGAACATGCAGCACGGCTTCCTGCTCGCCCGCAAGCTGCTCGCTCGCGAGTCGGGCACCAAGCAGATCATCATGATCACCGACGGTGAACCGACGGCGCACATCCTCGACAACGGGATGCCGTTCTTCAACTATCCGCCCGTCCGCGAGACGGTCGAGGCCACGCTGCGTGAGGTCGTGCGGTGCACGAAGGAACAGATCCGGATCAACACCTTCGGCCTCGGCGCCGACGGCTCACTGCGTCACTTCATCGAGCAGATGACGCAGATCAATCGGGGGCGGGCGTTCTTCACGACCCCCGAGCACCTCGGCGACTACGTGCTCGTCGACTTCATGGAGGGCAAGCGCTCCCTCGCCGCTCGCGGCCGCCGCGCCGGCTGAATTCGCGCGTACCGCGCGAATCGGAGAAATCCCCCCTTGCGAAATCCGCATGTGCTATGGCAGAATGACGCCACTGTAATTACATCGCTGTCGATCGTTCGTGTGGGGCGAGTGATCACATCCGCTCAACGCCCACGGGCCTGCAGGAGGTCCTCACATGCAGTTCATCACCACATCCAGCATCACCGTCAGTGCCACGCCGGTCGAGCCCGACCCGGACTGGCACGACTACGCGAACTGCCTCGGCGTCGACCCCGACCTGTTCTTCCCCGAGCGCGGCGCGTCCACCCGGGAGGCCAAGGAAGTCTGTCGGGGCTGCGAGGTCCGTCACGACTGCCTCGAGTTCGCCCTGCAGAACGGCGAGAAGTTCGGCATCTGGGGCGGGCTCTCCGAGCGCGAGCGCCGCCGTATCCGCCGTCAACGAGCACAGGTCGCCCGCAGCACCATCGGCGCCTGACGAATCGGCGGCCTGTCCGTCGCGTCGGGCGGAGCTGGGGTAGCGTGGTCGTATGCCCGGTGGACCCGAACTGATCATCATCCTCGTCGTCGTCCTGGTGCTCTTCGGCGGCTCGCAGCTGCCGAAACTGGCCAAGAACCTCGGCAAGGCGCAGAAGGAGTTCAAGGACGGGATGGGCGAGGGAGCCGGCGACCAGTCGCCGCCACCGCCGCCGTCGCAGTCGTCTCCTCCGCCGCCCCCGCCGCCCGCTCAGCAGTAGGGTCGGGCGCGGCTCAGACGACGGCGTCGGCCCGACGGCGCTTGAGGATCCGGCGCCGCTCGCGTTCGCTGCAGCCGCCCCACACGCCGTGGTCGATGCGCTCCTCGAGCGCGAACTCCAGGCAGGTCGAGATCACCGGGCAGTCGCGGCAGATCTTGCGGGCGCGGTCGACACCCACGCCGTCGCTCGGGAAGAACGTCGCCGGCGGATGCAGCCGGCAGTTGCCGTCGGCCATCCACGCAGTGGCGGAATCGGGGTCGTGCGGTGCGGTGCCCAACTCGGCGGGGCGCTCGACGCTGACGTCGACGCTGCGGTGTGACGAGTTGGTGCGCTTGCGGTTGATCATCGTGGAGCCTTTCGTGGAGACGCTGCTGCGGAGGTGGCTGCGGAGGTGGCCTGGCCGGAGGTGGCGTGGCGGCTGTTCAAGATTGGACGCTCCCGGCGGTCGATTGGTTCCCCTTCGTGGGCTGATTCTTCGCCGACCGGCCGAATGTTGCGATGTTGGCGTCAGAACGTAACACGTCTGTAATGAAATTGCGAGGGTGACCGTCATGGAAGGCGGCTGGAGTGTGTCCGGTATGCTCCGCACCCATGACCGACGTCGCCGAGACCCAGGCCCCCCGAGCTCACGCCCGGATCGTCTACCACGGGCCGGTGGCGCCGCACTGGGAGGTCTACGGCGACTGGGGCGACCGCCAGGTGCTCGACGAGTTCCGCAACCGGGTGCTCGCTCGCCTGGTCCTGCTGCCTCGCGACGACCCGCAGTTCCGCCGCAACCGCGAACGCATCGTGCGCGACGCCGAACGAGAGGCCATCAGCATCGAGTGGGACCTCGGCTATCCCGAGGACTCGGCCTGAGCCGCACCGGGAGCAGACGCCACACCCGGAGGAGCCATGGCCGATGACCGGTTCCTGAACCGCGAACTCAGCTGGCTGCGCTTCAACGACCGCGTCCTGCAGCTGGCTGCCGAGCCGGGCATCCCACTGTTGGAGCGCGCCAAGTTCTGCGC
>JAWLFC010000072.1:0-15461 GCA_041685755.1 Ilumatobacteraceae bacterium | reverse complement strand
CCGCCGAGGTCAGCCGACCGTCGTGACCTCCGATGTCGGCTCCGATCGGCGAGGTCGACGGCACCCAACGACTGCAGGTCGAGGACGGTTCCCGGTGACGTGGGGTGCAGCACCGCCACTGACCTCACGTGCGGCGAGACGTGACGAGGCGCACGCCGGCGCCGAGCGCGAGGGTGACGACGCCGGTCAGGATCGCCACCGGGGGCAGTGTGGCGACGAGCGTGACGCAGCCGGCCAGGCCGACGACGGCGATGATCGCCGGCCAGCGGCGCTGATCGGGTCGCAGCGTCAGCGACGCCGCGTTCGTGATCGCGTAGTAGGTGAGGATCGCGACGCCGGAGATCCCGATGGCGCTGCGCAGGTCGAGCAGCACGACGAGCGCGATGACCACGGCGGCCACGGTCAGCTCCGCCCGCAGCGGCAACGATCGCCGTTCGTCGACGTGGGCGAACCAGTGGGGGAGTTCGCGCTCGCGTGCCATCGCCAGCGTCGTGCGCGACACGCCGGGGATCAGGTTGAGCAGCACGCCGAGGGCGGCGATGCCGGCGCCGATGTCGACGATGGGGCCGAGTCCGTCGAAGCGACCGGCGTCGACCACCAGCTGCAACGGCGCCGACGTGGCGGCCAGCGCCCCGGTGGGCACGACGGCGAGCGCCGTGAGCGCCACGACGACGTACACGGCGAGCACCGCCGACAGCGCCAGTGGGATGGCGCGAGGGATGGTCGTCGCGGGATCCTTCACCTCCTCACCGAGCGTCGCGATCCGGGCGTAGCCGGCGAACGCGAAGAAGAGGAACCCCGCCGACTGCAGCACCTCGTACACACCGGCGTCGATCGGCGTGATGCGGTCGAGCGAGGCGGTCGGGCTCGTCCACCCGGCGACCACCACGGCGGCGAGCGCGGTGAGCGAGACGACGAGCAACACCTTGGTGACGGCGACGGTGCGCGACAGCCCACCGATGTTCACCGCAGTGATCAGTGCGACGGCGCCGACGGCCACGACACGATCCTGTTCCGGCCACAGGTAGGCACCGACGGTCAACGCCATCGCCGCGCACGACGCGGTCTTGCCGACCACGAAACCCCACCCGGCGAGGTGTCCCCAGAACGCTCCGAGCTGGCGGCGTCCGTAGAGGTAGGTGCCGCCCGATTCGGGATGGATGGCGGCGAGCTGCGCCGACGAGGCGGCGTTGCAGAACGCGACGATCCCGGCGATCACCAGACCGATCACCAACCCGGTCCCGGCGGCGTCGGCAGCCGGCGACCACGCCGCGAACACGCCGGCGCCGATCATCGAGCCGGCGCCGATGACGACCGCGTCGGACACGCCGAGGCGGCGTTGGAGGGTTCCGGCCACGTCCCATCTTCGCCCGGATCGGCCGGGCTCGCCACTACCGGTCGCGGCGTGGATCCCGGTCAGCCGAGCGCGTGGACCAGGTCGGCCCAGAGGTCGTCGACGTGTTCGCAGCCGACGCTCATCCGGATCAGCGACGGCGGGATGCGTTCCTGGCCCGGGATCACGGCTCGCCGCTCCATCGTCGACTCGACGCCGCCGAGGCTCGTCGCATGGTTGATCAACTCGGCGCGCGTACACACCTCGCTGGCCCGCTCACCCGGCCCCGTCGGCTCGAACGACAGCATCGCCCCGAAGCCGCGCATGAACGACGCGGCCACGGCGTGGGTGCCGTGCCCGGGCAGGCCGGGATAGAGCACCCGGGCGACCTCGTCGTGAGCATCGAGGCGCTGCGCCAGCTCCATCGCGTTGGCCTGGGCGCGCTCGAGTCGCAGCGCGAGGGTCCGGGCTCCCCGGATGGTGAGGAACGCCTCCATGGCCCCGATCGAGGCCCCGTGCAGCAGGCGACGCTGGTGGAACTCGTCGTACAGGTCGTCGCGTTGCGTGACGAGCACCCCGGCGAGCAGGTCGGAGTGGCCACCGATGAACTTCGTCGCCGAGTGCATCACCAGGTCGGCGCCGAGGTCGAGCGGACGTTGCACGAGCGGTGTGGCGAACGTGCTGTCGACGGCGACGACCGTCGTCTCGGGGCGAGGTGACCCGCAGATCGTCGGGAGGTCGGCAACCGTGAGCAGCGGGTTCTCCGGCGACTCGAGCCACACCAGCGCACAGTGGTCGAGCGCGTCGAGCCAGCCGGCGGTGTCGGCCTGGTCGAGTCGGCGCACCGTCCAGCGGCCCTGGGCTTCGCCTTCGGCGACGAGCCCGGCGACACCGTGGTACGGGTCGGTCGGCACAGCGATGTGCGACCCGACGGGGAGACCGTTGAACACCGCCGCAGCGGCCGCCATCCCCGACGCGAACGCGAGGGCGCGGCCACCCTCGAGCCCGCCGAGCAACGCCTCGAGCGCGTCGGTGGTGGCCGTGCCGTCGGTGCGGCTGTACACGCGGTCGTCGGGGAGGAAGAAGTTCGACGCGAAGACCGGGGGGACGTTCAACGGGTCGCCCGGCGTGCGTGAGCGTGCCCCGGCGACGAGCCAGGTCTCGGGGCGCTGGGGCGTCACGGGGCGAACCTACCCCGGCGTCGGGCGTGACGGGCTGGTCGAGTCGGTAGATTCGCCGCGGTGGCCGCCACGACGTTCCCGCACCGGTCGGCCGACCCCCGTGATCCTGTCTTCTACGGCGATCCGTATCGCTGGTACAGCGAGATCCACGCCTCCGGTCGGACGACGTTCTTCTGGGAGGAGTACGGCTTCTGGTGCGTCGCCGGCTTCGACGACGTCAACGCCCTGCTGCGTGACAAGCGGTTCGGGCGCGCCCCCGGGCTCCCGCAGCGCACCGAGCGGATCGCTCACTGGTGGGAGACCGAGCGCTGGTCGCTGCTCGCCATCGACCCGCCCGAGCACACCCAGCTCCGCGGGTTGGTGAACCGGGCCTTCCTGTCCCGACGCATCGAACAGCTGCGCCCGCGGATTCGCGAGCTCGCCGACGGGCTGATCGACCGGTTCGAACCCGACGGTGCCGTCGACCTCCTGCCGAGCTACGCCGCACCGCTGCCGGCGGTCGTGATCGCGGAGATGATCGGGCTCCCGGCCGACATGGCACCGCAGCTCCTCGCCTGGTCGAACAGCATGGTGAAGATGTACATGTTCGGCATCGACGACGCCGTCGAAGCCGAAGCGGACCGCGCTGCCGAGGAGTTCGTCGCCTACCTCACGGGTGTGCTCGCCGAGCGCCGCGCCGAGCCGCGACCGGACCTCGTGACCCACATGCTCGACGCCGAGATCGAGGGTGCCCGTCTCAGCGACGCCGAGGTGATCGCCACGACGATCCTGCTGCTCAACGCCGGTCACGAGGCGACCGTCCACACCACCGGCAACGCGGTGACGACGATCCTGCGCAGCGGACTCGATCCGAGCGAGCTGTTCGCCGACGACGAGCAGGCCGACGCGACGGTCGAGGAGTGCCTCCGCTTCGACGCCCCGCTGCACCTGTTCACCCGCTACGCCCTCGACGACGTCGAGCTCGACAGCGGGCTGCGTCTGCGGCGCGGCGAGCAGATCGGGGTCATGCTCGGCGCGGCCAATCGCGACCCCCGCCGTTTCGAGCGTCCCGACGTCTTCGACCCGTGGCGCAGCGACGGTGGCAACGTCAGCTTCGGCGCCGGTATCCACTTCTGCATCGGGGCGCCGCTCGCACGGCTGGAGCTGACCACGTCGTTGCGGCTGCTCTTCGACCGGTTACCGACACTGCAGCTCACCGGCGAGCCGCAGTACCGGGACATCTTCCATTTCCACGGTCTGGATGCGGTCGAGCTGACCTGGTGAACGTCGGCCTCGGGGACTACCCGCTCCGGGTCAGACGAAGCCGACCACCGGCTGCGGGGTGTAGGGGGCCTCGAGGCGGGCGACCTCGTCGTCGGTCAGCTTCAGCTCGAGCGAGGCGATGGCGTCGTCGAGGTGGTGCTCCTTGGTGGCGCCGACGATCGGCGCGCTCACGGTCGGATGGCGCGACACCCACGCCAGGGCCACCTGCGCCCGCGGCACACCGCGTTCGGCGGCGATCGCCGCGACCTCCTCGATGACCCCGGTGTCGGCGGTGCCGTAGAGCATCTTGCCGAACTCGTCGGTCTCCTGGCGGGCTGTCGAGTCGTCGGGGTCGCGGGTGAGCTTGCCGCGGGCGAGCGGGCTCCACGGGATGACGCCGACGCCCTGGTCGGCGCACAGCGGGAGCATCTCGCGCTCCTCCTCGCGGTAGAGCAGGTTGTAGTGGTTCTGCATCGTCACGAATCTCGTCCACCCGTTGCGCTCGGCCACGTGCTGGGCCTTGGCGAACTGCCACGCCCACATCGACGACGCACCGATGTAGCGCGCCTTGCCGGACTTGACCACGTCGTGGAGCGCCTCCATCGTCTCCTCGATCGGCGTGTGGCGATCGAAGCGGTGGATCTGGTACAGGTCGACGTAGTCGGTGCCGAGGCGGCGCAGGCTGTGGTCGATCTCGGCCATGATCGTCTTGCGCGACAGGCCCCGCCCGTTCGGTCCGGCGTGCATCTGGCCGTGCACCTTGGTGGCGAGCACGATCTCGTCGCGGTGGGCGAAGTCGGCGAGCGCGCGGCCGACGATCTCCTCGCTCGTGCCGTCGGAGTACACGTTGGCGGTGTCGAAGAAGTTGATGCCGGCCTCGACGGCGCGCTGGATGTGCGGCCGGCTCTCCTCCTCGCTCAGCGACCAGGGGTGGGTGCCCCGATCGGAGGCGCCGTAGCTCATGCACCCGAGACAGATGGGTGACACGTCGAGTCCGGTGGTGCCGAGTTTGCGGTATCTCATGGCCGGGACCCTACGACGCCCCACCCGTTACGCCAGGGGTCAGACCCCAGCTGTAACCGTTACATCAGGGGTCAGACCCCCGGCGTAACGGAGGCGGCGATCTCGTCGAGGGAGGCGCGGACGATCATCGTGTAGGTGTCGGCGATCGCCTTCTCCCGGTGGTCCTTCTGGGCCTCGAGGCGGTCGGGATCGAACACGACCGCCATGAACGCCGCCTTGCTGGGGAAGGCGTTGAACCGCACCTGGTGCCAGGCGCGGCCGTCGCCGACGATCGTGCCCTCGACCGCGAACCACCCGGCGATGCGGACGCCGTGCTTCGACGCCGACACCGCGGCGGCCGACGAGTAGGCCTCCATCTCGGTCGGTGTGACGTGGGCGGCCTCGGCATCCTCGAACCGGATCACGTGCAGCACCATCACCGGCCCGTCCTCCTCGGTCGGGGGATGGGGCACGTCGGCCCAGTCGACCTCGCTCACCCCGGCCGGAGCGACCGGGTACGGCATCGGCTGGCAACCCATCACGATCGTCTGCTCCATGCCGGCGTCCTTGTGCTCGTGCGACGTCTGGAACTCCGGCCGCGACTGCATCTCGATGAACGACCGCCGGGTCGGGTACTCGACGACGCCGATGCGGTCCCAGACCGGGGCGTCACCGAGCAACTGCTGCTCGACGTCGCCGAAGAACACCGGACGCGCTCCGACAGCGGCGAGCGACTCGAGCGGCGTGTACTCGTCGTCGGCCTCCCTGCCGCTGCGGGTCGACGTGCGTCCGTCCGCGTACTGCGCGACCTCGCGGTACTTCATCAGGTTGACCATCCACACCGGGCCGTCCTCGTCGGGCGGGGTGGTGGCGAGGCGCATCCCGTAGTCGCGGTCGACCTGGCCGTAGCTCGGACGGTTCGTGCTCATGAGGTGGCTCGCTGCTCTGCGGCGTCGTCGACGAGCCGCATCATCTCCCGGGCCACCATCGGCCCGGCGTTCTGGTTCTGGCCGGTGACGAGGTTGCCGTCGACGACCCAGTGGTTGGCGAACGGATCACGGAACTTCGTGGCGCTCTCGAACACCGCACCCAACGCCCGCAACTCGGTCTCGGGGTGCTGCGGTGTCGACGCGATGCCGAGTTCGTGCACTTGCTTGTCGGTCACCGCCGAGACCCGTCGACCCTTCACGAGTGGTCCGCCGTCGCTGCCCTTGGCGTTGCGCAGGCCGAGCGGTCCGTGGCACACGCCGCCGATCACCGTGCCGAGCTCGTTGGCCCGGGTCATCTGCTCGCCCAGCACCTCGGAGACACCGAGGTCGAACGCCGCGCCCCACCCGCCGGCGAGGAAGACGATGTCGTAGTCGGCCATGTCGAGATCGCCGACCGCCAGCGAGTCGGTCACCTTGGCGCGCAGGACGTCGTCGGCGAGGAACCGGTCGTCGTCGGCGCAGCGGATCACCGGCTTCAGCGACTGCGGGTCGACCGGGATGACCCCGCCGAGCGGGCTGGCGACGTCGACGTCCATGCCGGCATCGAAGAACGCGTAGTACGGAACGGTCAGCTCGCTGGCGAAGACGCCGGTCGGCTTGCCGATGTCGAGCATCGCGTGATTGGTGGCGATGACGAGCGCTCGTTTGCCGAACAGGTCGAACTCGCGGTCATCGGGATCGTCGGGGTGCAGGCCGAGCTTCTGGACGGCCTTGCGCAAGGCCCGCGCCGGCGCCGGTGGCCGCTTCATCTCGGGGGTGAGCTTGCGGCGTGCCACGTACGGCCAGGGATGGTGCCGCTCCGGGACGCGCTCGGCTCGCTCCTGCTTCA
Organism: Ilumatobacteraceae bacterium; assembly: GCA_041685755.1. Classification (GTDB taxonomy): domain Bacteria; phylum Actinomycetota; class Acidimicrobiia; order Acidimicrobiales; family Ilumatobacteraceae; genus Sva-07. Next base: position 8,885 of record JAWLFC010000072.1, on the reverse strand, counting down.
TCACGTCACGCAGGTCGGCGAAGACCGCGGCCGCGGTCGGGTCGTCCCAGCGGTTCAGGGCTTCGATCGGATCGGCGTCGAGGTCGTACAGCTCCCACTGGTCGGGCAGCACCTCGGTGCGGAACGTGTCGCCGCCGGGGCCACTCGACGCCAGCTGTCGGACACCGGGCTCGGTCCAGGTCGACGGATCGTCGAAGGTACGCACCAGCTTCCACAGGTGCTCGGAACCTCCGCGGTCGGCGCCGACACGGGCGACCACCCCCTCGAAGTTGGAGGCGACATGCGCCGGCACCTGGATGCGCAGCGGGGCCGGCGGCTTCGCGGCGCGGCCGAGGCGGCGCGCCATGCCCGACGCGCCGGAGTCGCCCTCGAGCATGTTGTCGCGGGTCAGCAGGTAGACCGGCCGTGTCGGGTCGGCGGTCTCGCCGTCGACGACGGGCATCAGGTTGCGGCCCGGCAGCGGATGCACCTCGGAGAACGAGTCGGCGAGGACGGCGGCGGTCGCCGCCTCGTCGATGCCGGCGGCGGCGAGCAGCGTCGGGACGATGTCGACGTGCGACGTCGGCGCATCGTCGATCCGGCGACCCGTCGTCGCCGCCGGCCCGACGCGGGCGATCGAGAACGGGATGCGTGTCGCCTCGTCGTAGAGCGTGTACCACTTCTGGTGCAGCCCGCCGTGCGAACCGAGCAGGTCGCCGTGGTCGGACGTCCGCAGGATCACGGCGTGCTCCGAGCCGCCGTCGGTGACCGCCCGTCGAACCCGGTCGAGCGGTGCGTCGACCTCGGCGTGCAGCCGGTAGTAGAGGTCGCGGTACTGCTGGGCGTTGGTGCGGTAGGCGCGCTCGACGACGGCGCCGAACCCGTAGGCGGTCGGGTACGACGTGCGGTACGCGATCTGGGCTGCCGGTTTGGTCGAGAGGTCCTCGTCGGCGGTCGGCGGGGCGGCGACCGGCGGCGGGTCGAGCGGCGACGGGCTCTCGAGCGGCGTGCCTCGTGCCGCCCACAGCGGGAACAGCACGATGTCGTGCGGATTGACGAAGCTCGCCACGAGCAGGAACGGCTTCAGAGCTGCGGCATCGCCGGCGCGTCGGCGGGCGTAGCGATCCTCCAGCCAGGCGACGACCCGGGCGGCGATCAAGGGGTCGCGTCGGACCCCGGCGTTGGCGAGCGGGGCGCCGTGCGGCTCGGGGCCCACCCACCCGGAGAACCCGTACGCGTCGAGTGGGTCGGCGGCGAGGTAGGCGTCGACGGCGGCCTGGTCGACGTTGCCCTCGTGGTCGTTGGTCGCCAGCGGCCGCCCGTCGTCTCCCATGAGGTCGGCGTGGGAGATGTGCCACTTGCCGTCGTAGTGCGTGTCGTAGCCGGCGGCGCGGAACCAGTGGCCGAGCGTCGGCACCTCGCCGGGCGGCATCCACCGCAGGCGGGAATCGTCGTGCATCTTGCCGAGCCCGTCGGTCTGCGTCACGCCGTGGACGTCGGGGTACTGGCCGGTGAAGATGGTGGGCCGGCTGGGCACGCACGCCAACGACCCGGTGTAGTGGCGGCCGAAGTTGACGCCGTGGTCGTCGAACCAGGCGCGTCCGGTGAGCACGTCGCGTCGCCACGCCGCCACGTCATCGGTCTCGTAGGGCGGCGCGGCGCGTTCTTCGTCGGTCATGATGACGATCACGTCGGGTCGGTCGGTCATGTGGATCCCTCCCGGGGTGGGGCGATGGACTGGATGTGGGCGCTCAGCCCGGCGATCATCGTGTCGGAGGCGCGGGCGAGGACGCGGGCGACGACGCGGGCGATCACCCGCTTCGGTGGTCGGGGCCCGGCATCGACGGTGCTGGTCAGCTCGACGCGCGTGCTGTCGCCGTCGGCGATCAGGCGCCAGGAGTTGGTCGCCGAGCGGACGACCTTCGGAAGACCCGCCAGCGTGTAGGTGAGCACGCCGGGCACGTCGCCGGTCGGCGGCGTCCACTCGGTGACGGTCTCGACCAGCGTGGTGCGGCCGGCCTGGACCCGCCGGGCGGTGCCGATGCCCGACGTCTGTTCGGTCATCGGACACGAGTGATCGACGTCGGGTGCCCAGACGACGATCGCCCCGAAGTCGGCGAGTCGATCCCACACGACGTCGGGTCGTGCCGGGATCGATCCGGTGCGCGTCACGCTCGTCATCGTGCGGGCCGTTCCCGGGCGGCCGGCATCCAGTTGGGCCCGGCGGTCAGGTCGATGCGTTCGACGAGGCGGTCGCCGACGGGCTCGACGAGGTCGAGGAAGCGGCGGGTGCCATGCTCGCCGAGCGCCTGCCAGGCAACCGACGCGAGGCGGTCGAGCCGGTCCTCCAGCTCCTGGCGGTAGGCGATGCCGCGCTCGTCGACGGCGCCGTCGGTGGCCAGGCCCCGCCGTTCGAGTTCGGCGAAGGCGGCGGCGAGCTGGGCGTCGTCGGCGCCGCGGCTGCGCGGCAGCCAGTCGTCGGCGTAGTGCATCCAGGCGCCGTGGAGGATGCCGGCCTCGATCTCGCCGATGTCCTCGGCGATCAGCAGCGCCCAGTGCGTGTCGCCGCGCCACTCCCGGATGCAGTTCGCCGCGAGCCACGCCGACAGCAACGGGTCGTCGGGACGCGGCCAGTCGCGGTGCGTCGCCGCGAACACCCGGCCGGCGATCGGCAGCGCATCGGCCGCCTCCCACAGCGGTTCGGCCATCGCAGCCAGCTCGTCGCAGATCTCGGGCACGTGGGCCCGCAGCCCGGCGACGACGCCGGCGTCGCGGGCGGCGGCCGCCTCGGCGAAGGTCGTGCGCTCGCGGCACTGGTCGAGGCACAGGGAGATGAACGGCGGGCTGATCGAGTAGTAGGCGGCGATCACTGCGGCATTGCCGGCGGCGGCGAGTGGAGCGGCTCGTGTCGCGACGTAGTACGTGAACGGGTCGGGACCCAGCGCGGCGTACTTCTCGATGGCGACCGGGTCCCAGTAGATCCAGCCGATCAGGCGATGCGAGACGAACCCCGCCCGCCGCGTCAGGTCCAACCAGTCGGTCATCGGGCGAGGGCGTCGAGGATGACCTGCGCGAGTTGCTCGGCGCCGTCCTCCTGGAAGAAGTGGGCGGCGTTCTCGATCGTGACGTGGGGCTGGTCGCTCGCGCCGGGGACCCGTTCGTGGAACACGCGCTCGCCACCGGCGGTGACCGGGTCGCTGTCGCTGAAGCACGTGATCAGCGGCTTCTCCCACGCCTCGAGCACCTCCCATGCCGCCCGGTTGTCCGCCGCGGCGGGATCGTCGGGGCTCGTCGGCACGAGCGTCGGGAAGATCCGGGCGCCGGCCTTGTACGAGTCGTCGGGGAACGGGGCGTCGTAGGCGGCGATCTCGGCGGGGGAGAGCTCGGTCACCGTCGCCGCGTTGAGGAGGAACCCGACGTCGAACACCGGCGTCTCCTGGGAGAACTTCTGCCACGCCATGAAGGCGTCGCTGATCGGGCCGTCGCCGGTCGGCAGGCCGGTGTTGCCGACGATGATGCGCTCGAACCGTTCGGGGTGGGCGGTGACGACGCGGAGACCGACGAGGCCGCCCCAGTCCTGGCCGAAGAACGTGGCGCCCGTCAGGCCGAGATGGTCGATCAGCAGCGCCTCCATCCAGGCGACGTGGCGGGCGTAGGTGTAGTCGCTCGTCTCGGTCGGCTTGTCGCTGCGGCCGAAGCCGACGAGGTCGGGGACGATCACGCGGTGGCCGGCGTCGACGAGGATCGGGATCATCTTGCGGTACAGGTAGCTCCACGACGGCTCGCCGTGCATCAGCAGGATCGGCGCCGCGTCGGCGGGACCTTCGTCGAGGTAGTGGACGCGCAGCGTGCCGCCGTCGCCGTCGTCGACGTCGTGGTAGTTCGGCGCGAACGGGTAGCCAGGGAGGTCGGCGAATCGTTCGTCGGGGGTGCGCAGGGTCTTCATGACGGTTCTCCGGGTTCGGTCGTGGGATGGATCTCGATGCGGTGCAGGTCGTCGCCGAGCTCGACGACACCGTCGAAGTGCTCGGCGGCGAGCGCCTTCCAGTCGTCGCCGGCGCCACCGGTCGGGATCGGCGGCACATAGTGGGTCAGCACCAGCGTGCCGACCCCGCCGCGCGCCGCGGTCTGGGCGGCCTCCTCGGGGGAGGAGTGGTAGTCGAGGGTGTCCTTGATCCGCTGCAGCGGCAGGTTGGCGATGATGTCCTTGCGGATCACGGTGTGGACGAGGGCGTCGGCGCCGTCGCACAGTTCGTCGAGGCCGGTGCACGGCACGGTGTCGCCCGCGGCCGCGACCGCGACGCCGCCGTGGTCGAAGCGGAACCCGATGCTCGGCTCGACCGGCTTGTGATCGGTCGGTGCGCAGCGGATCGCCACCGCGCCGGGCAGCTCGATCGGTCCGTCGGACACCTCGATCACGTCGACCTGTGGTGGTTCCTCGAGGTCGGCGTGGTGGGCGATGCGGTAGGCCATGTCGGGCTCGAGTGACGCCATGATGTGGTCGACCACCGCTTGCGTGCCGACCGGGCCGACGATCGTCAGCGGGGTCGGTTCGAACGTCATCACCCAGCGGGTGGTGATGACGTCGTTGAGGTCGGTGATGTGGTCGCTGTGCAGGTGGGTGAGCAGGACCGCCGCCAGGTTCGGCGCACCGAGGCCGAGCGCGGCGAGGCGCATCAGCACGCCCCGGCCGGCATCGACGAGGTAGTGCTCGTCGCCGGCGCTGATCAGCGTCGCCGGGCCGGCGCGATCGGAGCTGGGCATCGGGCTGCCGGTGCCGAGCAGGGTGACGGCGATCACTGGCGACTCATCTCGGCGGCGGCCTCGGCCTCACGAGCGGCAAGGTCCTCGCGTGACAGCAGTTGGATGACGACCTCGTGCAGCGTTCCGGCGAACGGGTACGGCGCCTCGTACCGGTTCGACACCGCTGAGCCGTGGTCGTAGGCGATGCTCGGCCCGACCGACGACATCATCGACATGAACAGCGGCAACTCGACCGAACCGGCGGGGGTGCCGTCGATCTCGATCGCCATCGAGCCGGTGCGGCTGCCGCTGCGGCGGACCTGCACGACGAGGGTCGAGTCGCCGGATGGGACCTCGATCGAGGACTCGAGGACGGTGTGGTCGTCGAAGGCGTTGTAGTCGACCACCAGGCGGTCGTCCTGCACGAACACCGACACCCCGGAGTTCTCGGTGCCGGTGGCGAACAGCACGCCGTCGTCGCCGGAGTCGCGGGTGACCAGCGCCGTCAGGTCGAACGCCCGGCCGCCGATCGCAGCTGCGGCCTGGCCGGGCAGCGGCGACATCGGTGGCCGGTAGACGTAGCGACGGTCGACCGGGTGTGGCGAGTTCGGGCGGAAGCGGGCGCCGAACAGTTCGAACATCCGGTCGTCGAGCGGGAGCACACCGTGGCGCTCGGCTTCCTGCCACCACAGCTCGATCAACTCGGAGAGCTTGTCCGGGTGCGTTTCGGCGAGGTCGTCGCATTCGGACCAGTCGTCGGTGAGGCGGTACAGCTCCCACGGTTCGGTGTCGTAGTCGGCGCCCTGGGTGTGTTTGCAGACGGCCTTCCACGTCACGTCGCCGTCCTGAGCGACGAGGGCGCGGCTGCCACCCATCTCGAAGTACTGCAGCGTGTTGGTCGCCGGGGCGTCAGGGTCGGGCAGCACCGACGCGAACGAACGGCCGGTCACCGGGAGCTGGTCGATACCGCGGTACACCTCGGGCGGGGTGACGCCGACGAGGTCGTAGATCGTCGGAACGATGTCGGCCACGTTGACGAACTGCGAGCGCGTGGTGCCCGCCTGATCGGCAGGGATCAGCCCGGGGGCGTGGACGACCATCGGCACGTGCACGCCACCTTCGTGGGTGTTCTGCTTGTACCACTTGAACGGCGTGTTGCCGCACTGCGCCCAGCCCCACGGATAGTTGGTGTGGCTGTGCGGGCCACCGATGTCGTCGAGGCGGCCGATGGCCTCGTCGGGCGTCTCGAAGATGCCGTTGAAGAACTTCATCTCGTGCAGGACCCCGAACGGCCCGCCCTCCTGGGAGGCGCCGTTGTCGGCGAGCACGACGAGCACGGTGTCGTCGAGCTGGCCCATGTCGCGCAGACCGTCGACGAGCCGGCCGATCTGGGCATCGGTGTGGTCGAGGAAGGCGGCGAACGCTTCCTGGAGGCGACAGGCCAGCCGGCGCTGGTTCTCGGGGAGGTCGTCCCAGGCGTCGACGCCCGGGTTGCGCGGCGCCAGCTGCGTGCCGGCGGGGATCACGCCGAGCTCCAGCTGGCGTTCGAACCACCGTTGCCGGGCGACGTCCCAGCCCTCGTCGAACCGACCCCGGTACTTCTCCAGGTAGGTCGCGGGGGCCTGGTGCGGGGCGTGGGTGGCGCCGAACGGGACGTACGCGAAGAACGGCCGGTCCGGTCGGACGCCCTTGGAGTCCGAGATCATCTTGAGCAGCTGGTCGACGAGGTCCTCGGACAGGTGGTAGCCGTCCTCGGGTGTGGCGGGCGGTTCGATCGGATGGTTGTCGCAGACGAGGTCCGGGTGGAACTGGTCGGTCTCGCCCTCGAGGAACCCGTAGAAGCGGTCGAACCCGCGTCCGAGCGGCCACTGGTCGAACGGACCGGCCGCCGAGCACTGCTCCATCGGTGCGAGGTGCCACTTGCCGACGCAGAACGTGGCGTAGCCCTCGTCGCGCAGTACCTCGGCGACGGTGGCGGCGTGGTTGCTGATGTGGCCGAGCATGTTCGGAAAGCCGGTGCGGAAGTTCGACACGGCCCGCATGCCGACCGCGTGCTGGGAGCGCCCGGTGAGCAGCGACGCCCGGGTGGGCGAGCACAGCGGGGTGACGTGGAAGTTGGTGAACTGCAGGCCGCCGGCGGCGAGGGCGTCGACGTTGGGGGTGTCGATGTCGGAGCCGTAGCAGCCGAACTGGGCGAAGCCGGTGTCGTCGAGCAGGATCACCACGACGTTGGGTGCGTCGGTGCCGGGATGCGGCGGCTCGTCGAACCAGGCCTCGGAGTCGGCGACCGTCCGCCCGATCGTCCCCTCGAACCGCGACGCCCGACTCATCTCCCGCCCCCCGTTACGCCAGGGGTCAGACCCCCGGCGTAACACGTCGAGATCAGGGCGTGCAGGCTGCCGATCCAGGCGGCGGCGATCTGCTCTCGGGTGCGGGCATGGGTGCGGGTCATCAGTTCGAATCCTTCCGGCGAGGTGAGCGAGTCGACGATCGCCGCCAGATCGGCGGCGTCGGTGGGGGCGAGCGCAGCGAGTTCGGGCGAGAAGCAGGTGCGCGTCTGGTCGGCGAGCGTGGAGCGGTTCCGGGCGACGGCCTCGACGAGGGTGTCGTGGTCGAACGCTCGCGCTCGCGCCATCGCCAAGAGCGGGTGGGCCTGCTCGTACAGCGCCAGACGGTTGCCGACGAACCACGCGATCCGGCCGTCGAGGTCGGTGCCGGGCGCCGGCTCGGCGAGCAGCAGGTGCGAGTACCGCCCGGCGAAGAGTTCGAGGGCCTGTTGCTGGAGGTCGACCAGGCCGTCGAAGTTGCGGAAGACCGACGACACCGACACCCCGGCTCGCTCGGCGACCGCATCGACCGACGGCGGCCCCTTGTCGTCGAGGATCAGGGCGAACGCGGCGTCGATGATCGCCTGGCGGCTGCGGTCGCGGCGAGCTCGGCGACCGTCGACGGGTGTGTCCCCACTCACGGTGCTGGACTGTACCCCACTTCGAGGATGTTCTGCGAGTCGAACTTGCACAATCTCCGGCACGGTCTCCGGTTGCGACGAGCGTCCGCACCGGGCGTACCGTGCCGCCATGAACGGCGACGACGCGATGCGGGCCCATTCGGCCACGCTCCCCGGCCCCACCTTCCCCGACCCGGCATGGGTGATGCCGCCGCCGCTGAACGAGGCCACGGTGGCGATCGTCACCTCGGCGGCGCTGTACGCCGTCGGTGACGAGTCGTTCTCGGCCGGCGACACCAGCTATCGCCTCATCGACCGTGATCGCCGCGACCTGATCATGGGGCACTGGAGTCCGAACTTCGACCACAGCGCGATGACGATGGATCTCGACGTCGTCTATCCGATCGACCGTCTCGAGGAACTCGCCGAACACGGCGTGATCGGCGGGGTCGCTCCTCGCCACGTCTCGTTCGCGGGCAACCAGCCCGACGACGTCGCGACCATCCGGATGGACAGCGGACCGGCCGCTGCGGCCGCGCTGCTCGCCGACGGCGTCGACGTGGCCATCTTCACGCCCGTTTGACCGCTCTGCACGCGCACCGTGAGTGTGCTCGCCCACGTCTTCGAAGCTGCTGGCATCGCCACGGTCGTGTTGTCCAACGTCCGAGAGATGGCCGAGAAGACCGCACCGCCGAGGGCTCTGCACTGCGAGTTCCCGCTCGGACGACCCCTCGGCCGTCCCGGTGACGCCGAATTCCAGCACGACGTGTTGGCACGAGCCTTCGCCCTGCTCGATGCCGAGTCGGGGCCGGTGCTCGTCGACCATCCGGTGGTGATCGTCGCCGACGAACAGCCGGCGTCGTGCGCTCTGCCGCCACGCTTCGATCCGGACGCGCCGGCGGCGGTGGACGAGGCGCGAGGTCTCCGCAAGGCCTACGAGCGGTCGCTGGCCCGTCGCGGCGTGACGTCGGTCGGTCGGGCGGTCGACGCCGACGGGGTGCCCGAGGCGCTGGCCGTGCTCGATCGGATCGCGAACGGCGAGGACTGGTCGACGGCAGGCATCGCCGGCGGCAACACCGTCGCCGTGTGTCACGACATCCGCACGTACTACGAGGAAGCGGCGCTGGAACTCGTCGACGGACCGTTGCCGGGCGGGCGGGCGCTCGAGGACTGGTTCTTCGAGCAGACCGAAGCCGGGGCCACGATGCTCGCCGCC
>JAWLFC010000071.1:0-15555 GCA_041685755.1 Ilumatobacteraceae bacterium | reverse complement strand
CGTCCGGACCCGACCCCGACGCGCAGGCGGTCAGCGGCAGATGCCGCCGCCGAGGACCGCGGTGTCGTCGGTGGTGTAGAACACGACGCTCTGGCCGGGAGCGACCCGGCGCTGCGGTTGGCGCCAGGTGACGGTGACCGAGCTGGCGTCGCCGGCGACGACCGCTGGTTGCGGGCGGCCGTGGGCGCTGCACTGCACGAGCACGTCGCCGGCGGCGGGCTCGTCGACCCAGGTGACGGCGTCGACGACCAGACCGGGCCGCAGCAGGTCGTCGTCGGTGCCGACGGTCACCGTCGCCGCGGCGGTGTCGACGTCGACGACGTAGCGTTTCGGGCCACCACCGGGCAGGCCGAGACCCTTGCGCTGGCCGACGGTGACCAGCTCGACCGACTCGACGGCACCCAGGTGTTCGCCACTCGTGTCGACGACGGCGGCGGAACGGAACGGGATCCGCTCGCCGAGGAACGTCTCGCGCCCGCCGGTGGAGGTGATGAAGCAGACGTCCTGGCTGTCGGGCTTGTCGGCCGTACGCAGGTCGATCGACGTGGCCAGCTCACGGACCTCGGACTTCTGGAGCCCGCCGACGGGGAACATGGTGCGCGCGAGTTGTGCCTGGTCGAGCATGTGGACCACGTAGCTCTGGTCCTTGGCCGGATCGGCGCCACGCTCGAGGCGGTAGCGACCGTCGGCGGTGCGAGCGACACGGGCGTGGTGGCCGGTGGCGACGGCGTCGAAGCCGAGCAGGTCGGCCCGCTCGGCGAGGCGGGCGAACTTGACCGAACGGTTGCACTCGATGCACGGGTTCGGGGTGATGCCGCGCTGGTGGGCGTCGACGTAGGGCGCGACGACGTGGGCGTCGAAGTCGTCGCCGAAGTTGAACACGAGGTGGTCGATGCCGAGCTGCTGGGCGACTCGGCGGGCGTCGTCGACGTCGGACACCGAGCAGCAGCCGGTGTCGCTGTCGCCACCCCACAGCTTCATCGTGACGCCGACCACGTCGTGACCCGCCTGCTGCAGCAGCAAGGCCGCCACGGACGAGTCGACGCCGCCGCTCATCGCGCACATCACCTTCATCGCCGCAACCGTTCCACGGCGGGGACGAGGGCCTCGATCGCCCGGTCGACGTCGGCAACCGTCGACGTGTGGCCGAGCGTGAGTCGCAGCGCGCCGATGGCGACGTCGCGGGGAACGCCCATGGCGGCGAGAACGTGCGAGGGCTCCATCGCTCCGCTCGCGCAGGCCGACGCCGCCGACGCGCAGACGTCGGCCTCGTCGAGCAGGTACAGCAGCGCCTCCGACTCGACACCGGCGATGCAGACGTGGGCAGAACCGGCGACCTTGCGCTCGGGGGGAACGGTCTCGACGACACCGTCGAGTTTGCTCTGCAGTCCCTCGACGAGGCGGTCGCGCAGTTCGGCGAGGCGGACGTTGTCGGTGTCGCGATCGGCATCGGCCAGGCGCAGCGCGGCCGCGGTCGCGACGATTCCGGCGGTGTTGTGGGTACCGCTGCGACGCTCACGCTCCTGGCCGCCGCCGATGATCAGTGGGTCGACCTTCGGCCCGCCGCGTTCGACGAGCACGCCGACGCCCTTGGGCCCTCCGAACTTGTGGGCGCTCAGCGACAGCAGGTCGACGTGCGGGGTGACGGTGCGCAGGTCGAGCCAGCAGGCGGCCTGGACGGCGTCGGTGTGCAGCAGCGCGTCGGGGGCGTGGCGCCGGACGACGTCGGCCACGGCGGCGATGTCGGTGATCGTGCCGACCTCGTTGTTGACCGCCATGACGCTGACGACGGCGACGTGATCGCCGGCCTCGGCGACGCTGTCGAGCACGGCCGCCAGTTCGTCGAGGTCGACCGACCCCGCCGGGTCGACGCCGACGACGCGGCCGCCGAGGTGCTCGACGACGTGGAGCACGGCGTGGTGTTCGACGGCGGGACACACGGCGACGCCGCCGCGCCGGCTGACCGCGCCCGTGATCGCCATGTTGTCGCTCTCGGTCCCGCAGCCGGTGAAGACGACCTCGTTGGGGTGGGCGCCGACCACCTCGGCGACGGTGTCGCGGGCCTCGTCGATCGCCTGACGGGTACGCCGTGAGAACCGGTGCGATCCCGACGGGTTGGCGTAGAAGCCGGTCAGGTACGGCAGCATCGCCTCGACCGCCTCGGGCCGCATCGGCGCCGAGGCGGCGTGGTCGAGGTAGGTGATCGCCGGCTCCGTCACCCATCCCACGCTATCCCCGACCCCTCCGGCCAGGATCACGACACCGGCCGGACCCGCGATGTGACGCCACGGCGATGCGTAGTCTCTGCGGTGATGCGGGGGTACGACGAGCGGTCCTACGGCGAGGGCTTCGCCGACGTCTACGACGACTGGTACCGGGGCGTGAGCGACGTCGACGCCACCGTGGCGCGGATGGTGTCGCTGGCCGGACCCGGTGGCCGGGTGCTCGAGTTGGGGGTCGGCACCGGGCGCCTGGCCGTGCCGATGGCCGAGGCCGGGCTCGCGGTCACCGGCGTCGACAGCAGCCCGGCGATGCTCTCCAGGCTGGAGGCGCGCGACCGGTCGGCGGCGGTCGAGACGGTCTGTGGCGACATGGTCGAGGAACTTCCCGACGGACCCTTCGACGCCGTGCTCGTCGCCTACAACACCATCTTCAACCTGCTCGACGAGGCGACGCAACGGCGCTGCTTCGCGATGGTCGCCGAACGCCTGGTCCTCGGCGGCGCGTTCGTCGTCGAGGCCTTCGTTCCGGACGTCGCGACGCACGCCGCGACGCCCAGCGATGTATCGGTCAGGTCGTTGGCCGTCGATCGGGTCGTGCTCTCGGTCACCGTCAACTCGCCGGAGGACCAACGCGCCGAGGGTCAGTTCGTCGAGCTCACCGAGGCCGGTGGCGTGCGGTTGCGGCCGTGGTCGATCCGCTGGGCCACGCCGGAGCAGCTCGATTCGATGGCCGCAGCGGCCGGACTGACGCTGGCCGACCGGTGGGAGGACATGACGATGGCGCCGTTCGACGACGCCAGCGCCGCCCACGTCTCGGTCTACGTCACAGGTGACCGACGATGAGCACGACGGTGCGGTTCGGGCTCGGCGTCCCCAACGGTGGTGACTTCGCCGACCCGATCCGGCTCGCAGCGTTGGCGCGCGAGGCCGAGGCCGCCGGGTGGGACGGGTTCTTCCTGTGGGACCACGTGATCCGGCGGCCGCCGTGGCAGCCGATGGTCGACCCGTGGGTCACGCTCGCCGCCGTGGCGACGGCGACGGAGCGGATCGTGCTCGGCCCGATGGTGACGCCGCTGGCGCGACGGCGGGTGTCGGTCGTCGCTCGCCAGTCGGTGACACTCGATCGGCTGTCGGGCGGTCGGCTGCGCCTGGGCGTCGGCCTCGGCGCCCCCGACGACGAGTTCACCCGGTTCGGCGAGGACGCCGACGCCCGGGTTCGGGCCCGAAAGCTCGACGAGTCGCTCGACGCGTTGGTGCAGCTGTGGTCGGGTGAGACGGTCGAGTACCGCGGCGACCACGTGGTCGCCGACGGCGTCCGGTTCGAGCCGACGCCCGTGGGCGGTCGCATCCCGATCTGGGTCGCCGGGGGTTGGCCGGGTGGCGCCCCGTTCCGGCGCGCCGCGCGCTTCGACGGCGTGTGGCCGATCTCGACAGCGAGCCGGGCGCTGACGGTCGAGGAGTTCGCCGACTGCGTGGCGACGGTGCGTCGCCACCGTGACGCCCCGGCGGACGACCGGTTCGACGCCTGTTACGTCGACCGCAGCACCTCACCTCCCGATGCCGCCACGGTCGAGCGGATCGACCGGCTGTCGGCGGTGGGCATGACCTGGTGGATCGACTCCCTCGACGACCCCACCGTCGCGTTCGAGCATCACCGCGCCCGAGTCCTCGCCGGCCCCCCATCCGCCCACACCCCCTACACCACCCGAAAAAGTCCGCTCTGATTGCGCTGAGCGCAACCCAGCCGCGATTTTTCGGGTGGTTGTTGCGGTCAGTTCGGGTGGTTGTTGCGGTCAGAAGGAGTGGTAGCCGCCGTCGATGGTGATGACGTCGCCGGTGTGGTAGCGCGACGCCCGGCTGGCGAGGTACACGGCGAGGCCCCCGAAGTCGGCCGGTACGCCCCATCGCCGCATCGGCACCCGCGGCAGCACCTTGTCGACGAAGCGGTCCCACTGGAACGCGCCGGCGGTCATGTCGCTCTCGATCCACCCCGGCAGGATCGAGTTGCAGCGGATGCCGTGGCGGGCGTGCTGCACCGCGATCGCCTTCATCATCGAGTTCACGCCGGCCTTCGACGCTCCGTAGTGCTGGCCGGACTGCTGGCCGAAGAACGCCGAGCCCGACGTGGTGAACACGATCGACCCGCCGGCCTCGTCGCCGCCCTCGGCACGCTCGACCATGTGCTTGGCCGCCTCCCGTGCGGTGAAGAACGCGCCGTCGAGGTTCACCCTGGTGACGCGCCGCCACTCGTCCGCGGTCATGCCGACGAAACTCGGCGCCTGCCCGCCGACACCAGCGTTGACGAAGCACGAGTCCACGCGGCCCAGCTCGCCGATCGTGTCGGCCATGGCCTGCACGACGGCGCCCTCGTCGCCGACGTCGCACACGATCGACAGCAACTCGCCGTCGTGACGACCGAGCTGTTCGATGGCAGCGTCGTTCTTGTCCGGGTTCGTGCCCCAGATCGCGACATCGGCGCCGTGGGCGGCGAGCGCGTCGGCCATGCCCAGCCCGATGCCGCCGTTGCCGCCGGTCACCAGCGCCACGTGGCCGGACAGGTCGAACGGGGAACCCTCGGGAAGTGCCATCACACCACGTTAGAGGTCCCCACCAGCATGGTCCGTCACGCACGCGCCGGAGCTGCCGGATAGCGTGCAAGCTGCATGTATCTGGAACGCGTCCGCCGGCCCGCCGACCTGCGGGATCTGTCGTACGACGAACTGAACGACCTCGCCGGCGAAATCCGCGACTTCGTGGTGTCGGCGGTGTCGGACACCGGAGGCCACCTCGGCTCCAACCTCGGTGCCGTCGAGCTGACGCTGGCCCTGCACCGGGTGTTCGACTCGCCCACCGATGCAATCCTGTGGGACACCGGCCACCAGGCCTACGTCCACAAGATCGTCACCGGTCGCCAGCGCCAGTTCGAGCAACTGCGCCAGCAGGGCGGGCTGTCGGGTTACCCCAGCCGCGAGGAGTCGGAGCACGACTTCGTCGAGAACAGCCACGCCTCCACCATCTTGTCCTACGCCTACGGCATGGCCGTCGCCCGCGACCTCGGCGTCGACGACCATCGGCACATCGTGGCCGTGCTCGGCGACGGCTCGATGACCGGCGGGATGGCCTACGAGGCGATCAACAACATCGGCCACGGCGACAAGCGCGTGATCATCGTGCTCAACGACAACGGACGCTCGTACGCGCCGACGGTGTCGATGCTGTCGGCGAGCGTGCAGGGCCGCGACGAGCAGGCCAACCATCCGAGCGTCACCGACGCACTGACCGAGAAGCTCGCCCACGCGCTCACCGACATCCGTCTGAACCCGGTGTACGTCCGGCGTCAGCGTCGGCTGGAGGACTTCCTCCAGCACCTGCCCGTCGTCGGCCACCAGGCCGGATCGGCGATGGACGCGTTCAAGGCCGGCGTGCGCGAGTTCCTCCAGCCACCGTCGTTCTTCGAGGCGCTCGGCGTGCGCTACGTCGGCCCGTTCGACGGTCACAACATCGAAGAGATGGAGCACGCGTTCCACAACGCGATCGAGCTGTCGGCCGAGGGCCCGATCCTCGTGCACGTGCTGACCCAGAAGGGTCGCGGCTACTCCCCCGCCGAGGACGACGACGAGAAGCACCTCCACGACGCGCCCGTGTTCGACCCGATCGTCGGCCCGCCCAAGGCGGTCGCCACCGGATACACCCAGGCCTTCGCCGAGGCGATCGTCAAGGAAGCCGACGCCGATTCTCGGATCGTGGCGATCACGGCGGCGATGCCCGGGCCGACCGGCCTGCTGCCGTTCCAGGACCGCTTCCCCGACCGCATGTTCGACGTCGGCATCGCCGAGCAGCACGCCGTCACCGGCGCCGCCGGCATGGCGATGGCGGGGCTGCGGCCGATCGTGGCGATCTACTCGACGTTCATGAACCGGGCGTGGGATCAGGTCGTCTACGACGTCGCCCTGCACCGGTTGCCGGTGATCTTCTGCCTCGACCGCGCCGGGGTGACCGGCCCGGACGGCGCCAGCCACCACGGCGTGTACGACATGGCGCTGCTGTCGAAGGTGCCCGGCATGCGCGTGCTGGCACCGTCGAGCGCACAGGAACTCGCCCAGATGCTGCACGACGCCGTGACGCTCGTCGACGCCGGCCCGATCGCCATCCGCTACCCCCGCGGCGCCGCCCGCCAGGTGACCGAGGCCGAGGTCGGCGCCGGTCTGCAGGCGCGCAAGGTGCGCTCGGGGTCGGGCACCTGCATCGTGGCGATCGGCAAGATGCTCGAGACCGCCGAGAAGGCCGCCGAGGTCCTGGCCGCCGACGGCATCGACGTCACCGTGTGGGACGCACGGTGCTGCGCCCCGCTCGACCCGGCGATGATCGCCGACGTCGCCGCCCACGATCGTCTCGTCACCGTCGAGGACGGCATCCGCGACGGTGGCATCGGGATGTCGCTCGCCGACGCCGTGTGCGCGATGGCCTCCGACACCGAGGTGCACGTGCTCGGCCTGCCGACGAAGTTCATCCCCCACGATCCGAAGTCGAACTCCATCCTGGCCCGCTTCGGCCTCGATGTCGACGGCGTCGTGGCCGCCGCTCGCGGCCGTTGACGTCACGCTCGGCCGCATCCGCGGTCAGCTCCTAGTGTTCGACGTCGTGAGCCCGATGCCCGACGACCCCTACGCCGCGTACACGCACCTGCGCTTCGAACGGCCGAGCGACGGCGTGCTGCTGATGACGCTCGACGACCCCGACCGACTCAACGCCACGGGCGCCGACATGCACCTGCAGCTGTCGCGGGTGTTCCGCACGATCGACGACGACCCGACCGTGCGGGCGGTGGTGGTCACCGGGGCGGGACGGGCCTTCTCGGCCGGCGGTGATCTCGACTGGGTCGCCGAGCAGGTCGGTGACTACGCCCAGACGATCCGGGTGATGAAGGAAGCGGGCGACATCGTGCGCACGATGATCGACTGCGACACGCCGATCGTGTCGGCGATCAACGGTGTCGCCGTCGGCGCCGGCCTCGCCGTGGCGCTCCTCGCCGACATCAGCATCATCGACGAGGACGCCCGCCTCAGCGACGGCCACATCCGGCTCGGCGTCGCCGGCGGCGATCATGCCGTGGCGATCTGGCCGTTGCTGTGCGGCATGGCCAAGGCGAAGTACTACCTGCTGACCGCCGACTTCCTCGACGGGCGCGAGGCAGAACGCATCGGGCTGGTGTCCAGGGCGGTGCCCGCCGCCGAGGTGCTCCCGACGGCGCTCGGCATCGCCGAACGGCTCGCCACCGGGCCGGTCGACGCCACCCGGATGACGAAGCGGGCCCTCAACCACTGGCTGCGCCAGGCGCTGCCGAACTTCGAGGCGTCGCTCGCCTACGAGATGCTCAACTTCCTCGGCCCCGATGCCGCCGAGGGGCTCGCCGCCCTGCAGGACAAGCGTCCACCGCGGTTCCCCTCCGCCAGCGGGGCCGACGAGTGACCATGGAACTCGACCGCGAACTCGCGCTCGCCCTCGACGTCGTCGATGCCGTCGACGCCTACACGCTGCCCCACTTCCACGAGGCCGACTTCTCGATCGACTGGAAGCGCAACCGGACCGAGGTCACCGAGATCGACCGGCGGGCCGAGTCGATGATCGTGGACCGCCTGCTGCACGAGCGGCCCCACCACGGCGCGTTCGGCGAGGAACACGGCCCGCAGGGCGTCGTCGATGCGCCCTGGCAATGGGTGATCGACCCGATCGACGGCACGTCGGGGTTCGTGCGCGGCGTGCCGATCTGGGCGACGCTGCTCGCGCTCGTCCACGCCGAACGCGGCCCGGTGCTCGGCGTGGTGTCGGCGCCGGCGCTCGGGCGGCGCTGGTGGGGCGGCCTCGGAGTCCCGGCCACGGTGACGGTGTTCGACGACGAGCGCCCGATGGTCGTGTCGACCGTCGACGACCTCGCCGACGCCCAGGTGTCGATCACCCACAGCGGCGGCTGGGACGCGCTCGGGCTGACACCCGCCCTCGTGAGACTCCAGCAGCGCGCCCGCCGGTCGCGGGGCATCGGCGACTTCTGGCAGCACATGCTCGTCGCCGAGGGGGCGATGGACGTCGCCGTCGACGCCGTCGGTGTGGCGCCGTACGACATCGCCGCCGTGAAGCCGATCGTCGAAGCCGCCGGCGGCTCCCTCACCGATCGGTTCGGCGAGCCGACGCACCTCCACAACACCGCGATCAGCACCAACCGTCTCCTCCACGACGAGGTGATCTCGGCGCTCGCCGAGTGACGAGGTGACCGAACGCGACACACCGCGCACGCGGGGGTAGCGTCGGCACCCATGTCGGAGGACGTGAATGCGCCGGGCGTGGCGCCGACGACCCTGGCGATCACCGCCGGACGCGAGGCCAGTGGCTCGTCGCTGGCGCCGGCGCTGTGGGCGTCGAGTACGTGGGAGTCAGATGGCCTCGCCGACGCCCACCGTCGCGCCATCGCCGTCCGCCACGACGGGTTCTACAGCCGCTACTCGAACCCCACGGTGCGTTCGTTCGAGCAGGCGATGGCCGAGTTGGAGCGCGCCGAGGCGTCGCTCGCATTCGCGTCCGGCATGGGAGCGATCGCCTCGACGGTGTTCGCGCTCTGTTCGTCGGGCAGCCACGTCGTCGCCCAACGCCAGCTCTACGCCGGCACGCTCGCCTTCCTCCAGGGGCCGTGTCGCCGGATGGGCATCGACGTCACGTTCGTCGACGTCGCCCAGCCCGGGGCGTTCGCCGACGCGGTCGAACCCGGGCGCACGATGCTGGTCCTCGCCGAGTCGCCGTCGAACCCCCGGCTCGAGTTGGCGGACCTCGACGAGCTCGGCTCGATCCGCGGACCGTTGACGGTCGTCGACGCCACGTTCTCGACCCCGCTCGGCCAGCAACCGCTCGCCCACGGCGTCGACCTGGCGCTGCACTCGGCGACCAAGGGCATCGCCGGCCACAACGACGCCACGCTCGGCGTGATCTCCGGCGACGCCGACCTGCTCGACGAGATCTGGTCCTACGGCGTCCTACACGGTGCCACCCCGTCGCCGTTCGACGCGCTGAACGCACTGCGCGGTCTGCGGACCCTGGGCGTGAGAACCAGGCACCAGAACGAGACCGCCCGGTCGTTGGCCGTCGCCCTCGCCGATCATCCCGAGGTGCGCGCCGTGCACTACCCGGGCCTGAGCGAGCACCCCCAGCACGAGCTGGCCGGCAAGCAGCTGCGCCAGTACGGAACGGTGTTGTCGTTCGAGGTCGCCGATCGCGACGTCGCGGCCGGCGTGCTCGATCGGCTCCGGGTGGCCCGCGTCGCCACGTCGCTCGGCGGGCCGGAGACGCTGGTGTGTCATCCCGCCACGTCGACCCATGCCGGTCTGACGCCCGACGAGCAGGCCGCCACCGGCATCACCGACGGGCTGCTGCGCGTGTCGGTGGGCCTGGAGGACGGTGCCGACGTGATCGCCGACATCGAAGCCGCGCTCGAGACGCCTGCCTGAGCGAAGCGGTGGCGCGTGGCGATGTCGGGTGTCATCGGCATCGTGCCATCGTGTCGCACCGTGGTGATCCACGACCGTGACGGCCAGACTGGACGACATGAGCAACGAACCGCTGCGGGTCATCCGCTCGGGCGACCGGGCGCGGTACGAGTTGTACGACGGTGACGAACTGCTGTCGTTCGCGCCCTTCTCCGAGCGCGACGGCGTGGTGACCGTGCCGCACGTCGAGACACGGCTCCAGCACCGCGGCAACGGCTGTTCCTCGGCACTGATGGCGGGTGTGGTCGACGACCTGCGCACCCGCGGCATGCGCATCGATCCGATCTGTCCGGTGGCGCGCCGCTACGTGCAAGCACTCGCCGACGCCGACCAGTTGATGGTCGACTGACGAGCGATCAGGAGTAGAAGGGGTTCTCGCCGGTGGAGTGGTCGGTGAGGTCCTTGACCCGCTCGACACCCTCGATGGCGTCGACGAGCATCGTCTGGACACCCTCGAGCATCGTCATCTTGCTCATCGAACAGCCGTGGCAGCCGCCACCCATGGTGAGATAGGCAGTGCCCTCGCCGTCGTGGCCGACGTAGGTGACGAAACCACCGTGGGCGGCCAGCGCCGGATTGACCTCGCCTGCCACCATCGCTTCGATCTCGGCCGACATCTCGTCGTCGGCGATCAAGCCCTCGATCGACGGCGCCGCCGGTCGGTTCGGGTTGCGGATCACGAGGCCCTGGGTCGGGGTGTAGTCGAGCGTCGCCCCGGTGAGCAGGTCGACGTCGTTGCCCGGGATGATGACCTTCAGGTCGTCGTGAGTGCGGACCTCGTCGGTGAACGCCGCGGTCAGGTACTCCTCGAACGACAGGTCGTAGCGGAACTCCTCGCCGGGGTCGGAGGCGATCGCGAGGCGCAGGCCGAGCTTGTCGCCGTCGGCTTCGTCGTCGCGCAGCTCGCGCAGGTGGTCGAGTGCTTCGGGCGTCACCGTGATGACGGGCTCGCTCTGGGCGGCCCCACTCGTCTCGGCGGCGGCAGCTTCGAGAGGACTCATCGTGAAAAGGCTACCGGCACGACCCCCCGAGAGTGACCATCGCCCGCTCGTCGGGCCGGTCGCTGCACGCGTACTGTCGCCGGGTGACCGACGTCAGCACCCGGGCACCCGTCAGCGGGAGGACGCTCGGGTTGGCGGCGATGGTGCTGGCGGTGATCTCGTTCTCGATGAGTTCACCGCTGATCAAGTGGTCGGAGTCGACGGGGTCGGTCGTGGCGTTCTGGCGGATGATCGGGGCCGTCGTCGGCTGGTGGACGGTGCTGTTCGTGCTCCGAGCCCGGCGCGGTCGTCCGTTGCCGACGGCGACGGCGTGGCGTTCCGCCGTGCTGCCGGGGCTGTTCTTCGGTGCCAACATCACGCTGTTCTTCACCGCGATCACCAAGACGAGCATTGCCCACGCCGAGTTCATCGCTGCGCTCAACCCCCTCGTCCTGCTGCCACTCGGCGCGCTGCTGTTCGGCGAACGGCCCGACTGGCGGGCGCTGCGCTGGGGCGGCCTGTCGATCGTCGGGGTCGCGCTCGTGCTGTTCTTCGGCTCGGAGCAGGCGGCGTCGTCGGTCGGGGGCGACGTGCTGATGATCGGCGTGATCGCCCTCTGGAGCAGTTACCTGCTGTCGTCGAAGCGGGCGCGGGCGAGCGGGGTCGGCACGCTCGACTTCATGTCGTGCATGATGCCGATCGGGGCGTTGATGGCGGCACCGATCGCCGGGATCATCGCCGGCGCCGACGTGTTCACCCTCGGCGCCCGGGGCTGGATCGTGGTGGCGGTGCTCACGTTCCTGACCGGCATGCTGTCGCACGGATGCATCGTGTTCGCCCAACAGCACATCCCGGTGGCGACGATCGGCATCATGCAGACGGCCCAGCCGGCGCTGGCGGTCCTGTTCGGATTCCTGATCCTCGGCGAGGCCGTTCGGGCGCCGCAGGTGCTCGGCATGGCGCTCGTGATGAGCGGCCTGGCGCTGTTCACGCTGTCGACCGCACGCGCCGTCTCGCCCGTCACCTGACGGTTCGGTGAGGCGAGTCGGGCGACGCCTCGACGAGGGCGGCGAGGCGACGTCGCCACTCGACGGAGAGGCGGTCGGAGCGGACGCTGACGGTGGCGGCGTTGTCGAGGGGGAGCACGCCGCCGATGCGCTCGAGCATCGCTCGGTCCTCGGCGCCGATGGCCCGGTCGAACGCGAGCACCTCGTCGGCGGGCACGTCGTGGTCGTGGTTGCGCCACACGACGAAGCAGAACTGCGAGGTGACGTCGTCGATCGGCGTCGTGCACAGCAGCAGCACCCGATCGTGGCCACAGCGGGGCCCGGTCTCGTAGAACGTGTTCGACCGGACCGTGAACGGCAGGTGGAACGCCGTCGACATCCGCTGGCGGACCGTGTCACCACGTTGGTCCAGCACGTCGACGCGGTACTCGTAGCCGGTGAAGTCGTCGCCGAGGTCGACGACCGAGATCGGGCCGACGACCGGATCGGTGTCGGCGCCGATCGTGCCGGCGTGGACGTACGGGAAGTGGGCGACGTCGCAGAAGTTGTCGACCATTCGCGTTGCCGAGGTGCTCCAGGTCTCGATGCCCGAGGTGAGCCGCCGGAAACTCGGGTCGAGGTCCTGGACGATCCGGGGCGGCTCGGCGGTCGGGTTGCCGGGGCTCAGCCACACGAGCCCGTAGAGCTCGCGGATCCCGACCGTCGCGAGGCGGGCGGTCGGGGCGATCGCTGCGTCCGGCCCGAGGGCGGGGATGGCCACACACGTGCCGTCAGTGGAGAAGGTCCAGGCGTGGTAGGGACACACGAGGCAGCCGTGCTCGACCCGTCCGGCCGACAGGGGCGCCTCGCGGTGCGGGCACCGGTCGGGCGCGGCGGCGAGCGTGCCGTCGGTCGCCCGCCACACCACGTAGCGATCACCGAGCAGCGTGACGCCGAGCGGCGAGTCGGCGGCGACGTCGGCGATGTCGGCGACGACGTACCACTGGTCGCGCAGCGCCGGGCTCGCACAGAACGATGACACGTCCGCAGGCTACCGATGGCCCCCGATGTCACATCGGGCCCGGCACCGTGTGACATCTCGACGTCGAGCAGGGTTCACCCTGCGTTCAGCTGGAATCCGCCGGGGCGTGCGAGGATGGGGCACATGCGCATCCTGGTGACCAACGACGACGGCATCGACTCGATCGGGCTCCACGTGCTCGCCCGAGCGATCTGCGAACTCGAGGGCGACCACGAGGTCGTGGTGATCGCACCCGACCAGGAGTACTCCGGTGCCGGCGCCGCGATCGGGGCGCTCCACCTGATCCAGCCCGAGGTCCGGCGCGCCGACATCGACGACTGCCCCGCCGACGGCATCTGGAAGGTCAGCGGCCCGCCGGCCCTGTGTGTCTTCTTCGCCCGGCTGGGGGCGTTCGGCGGACCGTTCGACCTCGTGGTGTCGGGGATCAACCCGGGCGCCAACGTCGGCCGCGCCGTCTACCACTCCGGCACGGTCGGCGCGGCGCTGACAGGCCGCAACGGCCACATCTCCGGCATCGCCGTCAGCCAAGCGGTCACCGGGTTCGGCGTCGAGGGTCAGGGCTGGGACGACGCCATCGCCACCCAGCACTGGGACAGTGCGGCAACGGTGGCGGCAGCTGTCGCCCAGTCGCTCGTCGACGACATGCCGATCGAGCCGGTGGTGGTGAACATCAACGTGCCCGACGCGCCGATCGAGCAGTTCGGCACGTGGAGGTTCGCCAAGGTCGGTGATCGGCCGCCGCGTTCGATGGCCGCCGCCACGCTCAAGCCGATCCCCGGACACCAGGACGCCTTCACCGTCGAGATGGGCTGGGGCGACACCGAGCAGCTCGACGCCGACACCGACGGCGGGATCATCGAACGCAACGACGTGGCGATCACCTACCTGACGCGTCTGGCGCACGAGGATCGCGACGACCTCGGATCGGTCGTCAAGGCGCTCGACGGGCTGCTCGGCTGAACGAGTTCAGCGGCGGCGGACGAGGACCTCGGCGACGGCGCCGAAGTCCTCGAGCTGGGTCGACTCGGCGGTGTCGGCGCGCTGGAAGCGCAGCGTGCGCTCGGCCTCGGTGAAGATGCCCGACCCGTCGGCCGACCACGGGTCGGGCGAGTAGATGACCTCGAGGCGTCCGACGTCGAAGCGGGCGCCGGTCTCCACGTCGAGGATCTGACGCAGCCCGGTCGCCCGCGTCGAGTCGGTGAGCACGATGCGCCGCCCGTCGGGTGACAGGTGCGCCGACGGATCGACCAGGCCGATCGGGTCGATGCCGGCGAGGTTCGCGGGCACGCGCTCGCCGCTGCGGGCGTCGATGACGAACTGAGCGCACCGCAACGCCTCGTTGCAGGTCTCGACGGCGTAGTGGTTGCGTCCGACGGCACGCAGGCGGCCGTCGTCGATGCGCCGGGGTTGTTGGTCCGGCCCGATGGCGTAGGTCCCACCGGGCCGGTCGACGAGCAGGTCGCCGGTCGTCAGGATCCCGGCGGCGCCGAACGGGAGGGCGCGGGCGACCTCGGGCGTGAGCGGCCGGTCGGCGCCGGTGTCGACGTCGAACAGCACCCGCTCGGCCTCGAGCGCCGGCGAAGGGGTACTCGTCGCGATGTAGCTGCTCGTGGTCGGCCAGTGCTGGAGGAACAGCAGCGACTCGGGCACGGCGAGTTCCTGCACCGGCCGGTCGTCGCGGAGCACGACGATGTCGCGGTTCTCGTACAGGACGATCTCGCGCTCGCCGAGCGCCAGCTTCCAGTCGAAGCGGTTCGGTTCGGGCACGATCAGGCTGCGCACACGACCCGACGGCAGCTCCAGGCGGTGCACGACACCGGCCGTGGTGACCATGACGACCTCGGTGTCGACCGTGATCGTCGCCAACGCCTCGGGCACCTCGATGCTCCACTCGGTCCACGCCGGAGCCTCGCCGGGCACCGCCAGTTCCGGGGTGATCCCGCCGGCGGCGCCGACGCGCGCCTCGGCGGCCTCGCGCTCGGCCTCGGCGGCGCGGGTACGGGCAGCCTCGCGGGCGGCGAGTTCCTCGGTGACCGGGTCGAGCGTGGTCGTCGGCGCTCGCAGGTCGGCGCCGGAGATGGTCGCCACCGGCGTCGAGCCCGGCGTCCCGGCGTCGAGGCCCCCGTCGGCTCCGTCGTCGCGCAGCACGCTGAACGCCATTGCCCCGGCGAGGGCGGTGACGACGGCGGCGGCGATCAGCGCGCGACGCGGCATCCTGCGCTCGCCGGCGATCTCGGCGGGCGGCGGCGTCGCGTCTGCATCGACACGGTCACCGACAGCGATGCGCTCGACGGCCGGCTCGGACGGCCCGGCGGCCGGCCCGGCGCCGTCACGGGAGGTTGCGTCGTCACGGCGTTCGACCGCCGGTCGCCCGGGCGACGTGAGGGAGTCCAGCCGTGGCGACTCCGTACCGGTCCAGTCGTCGCGGGCCCAGGGCGAGACGTCGGCGGGATCCACGTCGGTCATTCGACCACAGTCGACCGGCGATACCGTCGCCGAGATGAGCCCAGCCGATCGAGCCCTCGCCGATCCGGCGTCGCCGGTGGCGGTTGTACGGTGCTATCTCGACGCCTTCGCCGGCGGCGACCCCGACGCCCTCGCTGCGCTCGTGACCGACGATTTCGTCAACGAGCACCTGAGCGAACTGGGCACGGGGTGCGTCGGTCGCGACGAGTACCGGCGTCGACTCCCCGGCTTCCTCGCGATGTTCGGCGAGCTGCGCTACACGGTCGACACGATCTCGGCGCTCGACCGTGTCGGCGAGGTCGTCGCCCGATACCGCCTGACGGCGAC
>JAWLFC010000070.1:0-15909 GCA_041685755.1 Ilumatobacteraceae bacterium | reverse complement strand
CGCCCCCGCGATCACCCACGGCGACGTGACCCGTACCTGGGCCGAGTACACCGATCGTGCCGCTCGGGTCGCCGGAGCACTCGACGCCGTCGGTCTCGGCCACGACGCCAAGACGGCGCTCTACATGTTCAACTGCAACGAGTACCTGGAAGCCCAGTACGGCTGCATGAAGACCCGCGGGGTGCCGATCAACGTCAACTACCGCTACCTCGACGACGAGCTGTGGTACCTGCTCGACAACTCCGACTCCGAGGCGCTCTTCTTCCACTCGTCGCTCGGTGACCGCGTCGCCCGGGTCGCCGGTCGGCTCCCCGACCTGAAGCTGCTCGTCGAGGTCGACGACGGTGAGGGGGCGGGACAGGTTCCCGGTGCCGTCCGCTACGACGACCTCGTCGCCGGCCACGACCCGATGGCGCCGATCGAGCGGGCCGAGGACGACGTCTACATGCTCTACACCGGCGGCACCACCGGCATGCCCAAAGGTGTCATGTACGCGAACGGCGGCATGGCCGCCGGCCTGATCGCCAGCGGCTTCCCGCTGCTCGGCGTGGCGCCTCCGACCGACGCGAGCGAAGTGGCCGGCATCGTCGAGACGGCGGTCGAGGGCGGGAACCAGCTGATCTCGATCCCGTGCGCACCGTTGATGCACGGCACCGGGTTGTGGATCGGGGGGTTCATCCCGCACCTCGCAGGTGGTCACGTGGTCACGCTGACCAACCGCAGCCTCGACGCCCACGAAGTGCTCGAGACGGTCGAGCGCCATCGGGCGAACGCCGTCACGATCGTCGGCGACAGCTTCGCCAAGCCGCTGATCCGCGCCCTCGACGAGGGCAAGTCCGACGGGTCGACGTACGACACCTCGTCGATCGCGGTGATCTCGTCGTCGGGTGTCATGTGGACCACCGAGGTCAAGGAGCAGTTGCTCGACCGGATCGAGCAGGCGATCCTCGTCGACGCGATGGGCTCGACCGAGGGCACGATGGGCACGCAGATCTCGATGAAGGGGATGACCGCCGACACCGCCACGTTCACCCAGGCCCCGACCACCAAGGTGTTCACCGACGACGACCGGGAGGTCCAGCCGGGATCCGACGACGTCGGCATGGTGGCCGCCGGCGGCAACGTGCCCCTCGGCTACTTCAAGGACCCCGAGAAGTCGGCGCGCACGTTCCGGGTGATCGACGGCGTGCGGTACTCGTTCCCCGGCGACTTCGCCAAGGTCGCTGCCGACGGTTCGCTGATCCTGCTGGGCCGCGGCAGCCAGGTGATCAACACCGGTGGCGAGAAGGTCTTCCCCGAGGAGGTCGAGGAGGCGGTGAAGCGAGTCGACGGCGTCGTCGACTGCCTCGTCGTCGGCGTCCCCGACGACAAGTTCGGCCAGGCGGTCACGGCGGTGGTCTCGCTCGCTGACGACGCGTCGGCCGACTCGGCGTCGATCATCTCGTCGGTCAAGAACGACCTCGCCGGCTACAAGGCCCCGAAGTCGGTGATCTTCGTCGATCAGGTGCCCCGGGCCCCGAACGGCAAGGCCGACTACCGCCGCGCCAAGGAGCACGCCGAAGCCGCCACCACCTGAGGCGCAACGCGTGAACACATGGCGGCCTCAGCCGACCATGTGTTCACGCGAACGGCGGTGGGGTGCGGTTCAGGTGTGGAGTTTCTCGACGAAGAAGTCGAGGACGCGCTCGACGCTGGCGTCGTCGCGCTGTTCGGTCAGCACCGAGTGGTCGGTCTTCTTCGAACTCGGCAACTCGACGGCGATGAACGCATCGCCGAGCAGGTCGCGCAGCGTCGTGAACCGGTCGCCGACCGAGAAGTCCTGGTCGTAGCGCAGCCCCAGCACCTGACAGCCCTGCGCGGCCCGTTCGGCGACGATCGCCGCGTCGTCCGGCGACAGGTTGACGTCGGCGGCGCGGGCCGTGCCCAGGGGAAGCGGCGTCGACGGCTGCGACAGCACGGGCGCGAGCATGATGTCGTCGACCATCATCCCGAGCGCGAACCCGCCGGTGAAGCACATGCCGACCGCGCCGACACCGGGCCCACCGACGTCGTCGTGGAGGTTCCGGGCGAGCGCCCGCAACCACGACACCACCGGCGCGGTGCGGTTCAACGCCAGCGCCGTGAACTCCTTGACGACACACCCGCGGGCGATCGCCGCCAGCGCCGATGCGTTCGACGGCGGTTTGCCGGGCGTTCCGAACAACGACGGCATCACGACGGTGAACCCGCGTTCGACGACCTCGTTGGCGAACTTCGTGACGAGCGGGGTGATGTTGGGCACCTCGTGGATCACGATCACGCCCGGGCCGCTCCCGCGGCGGTACGTGGGGTGGGTGATCCCGGCGGCGGTGAACTCGCCGCGCTCCCAACCCTCGAGGACGGCGTCGTACTCAGGCGTGCCCATCGGTGTCTCCTCGCGTGCTCACAGCCGCTGCATGGCCGCCAGGGCCGACTCGGCCAGCACCTCGGTCCCGGTCTTGAAGGCGTTGAGTTGCTCGCCGCTGATCGCCTGGTCGCCCATCGCCCCGTGCAGATAGCGGGCGTAGACCCCCTCGGAGATGACGGCCAGGCGCCACGACCCGAACGCGATGTAGTAGTCGATCTCCGACAGATCGCGCCCGGTGCGGTCGGCATACCTCTCGACGAGCTCGGCGTAGGTGGGGAAACCCTCGATGCCGGTCGGGTCGTTCGGTCGCGCCTGCACGGTGCCGGGGTCGGCCCAGTAGACGCCGATGTAGCCGACGTCGGCGAGCGGGTCGCCGAGCGTGCACAACTCCCAGTCGAGCACCGCCGCGATCCGGCCGTGCTCGGTGTCGGTGAGCACGTTGCCGAAGCGGTAGTCGCCGTGGGCGATCGACACACCCTGCTGGGTCGGCATCCGCTCGGCCAACCGGCGCGCCACCTCGTCGACGGCCGGTAGCTCACGGGTCTTGGAGTTCTGCCACTGGGCGCTCCAGCGCCGCACCTGGCGCTCCACATAGCCCTCGCGCTTGGCGAGATTGCCGAGCCCGACGGCATCGACGTCGACGGCGTGCAGGTCGGCGAGCACGTCGATCAGGTGCAGCCCGGCGCTGCGCCGGTGGTCGGGGGTCATCGCCTCGGCCTTGGATGCGCTGTCGAGCACGACCCCGTCGACGAACCCCATCACGTAGAACGGCGCGCCGTTGACGTCGTCGTCGGTGCACAGCCCGAGCGCCGGCGGAACCGGCACGTCGGTCTGGCCGACGGCGGAGATGATCGTGTGCTCGCGCGCCATGTCGTGGGCGGTGGCGAGCACCGCACCGGTCGGCGGTCGCCGCAGCACGTACCTGGTGCCGTTGGCGTCGGTGACGGTGTAGGTGAGGTTGGAGCGGCCGCCGACGATCAGGTCGAACTCGAACGGGGCGGTAGCGCCGTCGATGTGCTCGACGAGCCACGCCGTGACACGATCACGATCGATCCCGTGGATGGGTTCCTGCACGGGAGACGACCGTAGCCGCCGCGCCGTGACGCACACGATGTGCCGGGCAGATCGCGTGGGTGCCGGTCAGCCGGGGCGGCCGACGCCGACGACGCGGCCCCAGTTGACCGAGGCGATCGACACCGTCTTGCCCGTGCTCGGAGCGTGGACCTGCGTGCCGTTGCCGAGGTAGATGCTCACGTGACTGATCGGGCTGTAGAAGAACAGCAGGTCGCCGGCCTGAGCCTGGCTGATGGGGACGCGGGGCGTGGAGGCGAACTGCGCCCTCGACTGGTGTGGCAGGCCGACGCCGGCCTGTCCCCACGCGTAGGCGGTGAGACCGGAGCAGTCGAATCCGTAGCCCGGCCTCGAGGTGGCGTAGCGATACGGCACGCCCTGCTGGGCGAGCGCCGCCTGCACGGCGATGCCGGCACGCGACGACACCGACGGAGCGCTGTAGCCGCCACCGGCGCCGGACGAACTGCTCGACGACGACCCACTCGACGACGACCCACTGGACGACGACGACCCACTGGACGACGACCCACTCGACGACGACGACCCACTGGACGACGACGACCCGCTCGTCGAGCTGCCACCCGAGTCGCCACTGCCGGAGTTGCTGGACGCGACGGCCTGGGCGGCCTGCTCTTGGAGTCGACGGGCCGACTCGCGGGCACGACGCTCTTCTTCTTCCTGGAGCAACCGACCGAGTTCGGCCTCGGCCTCGGCACGGGCCTGGGTGTACTCGGCGGTCAGCGACTCGGTCTCGGCTTTGGCGGAGACCAGCGACTCGGCGAGCTGGTCGGCCTGCTCGCGCTTGCGATCGAGCGTTCGCCGTTCGTCGTCGATGTCGGCGACGAAGGCGTCCAACTCGTCGGTGTTCATGTTGCCGGCGTTGAGCGCCACCTTGGCGAGCTCTTCACGCTGGAGGGCGTCGTTGAGGTTCTCGGAGTCCTCGAAGAGCGGGCCGAGCGGAGGCGCTCCGCCGCCGACGAAGGAGCGCAGCGCCATCTCGCTGAGGTTGCTCCGCAGCTGAGCCAGTTCGGCCTCCTGCTCGGCGATGCGGGCTTCGGCGTCGGCGATTGCAACGTCGAGCTGGCCCTTGGTGTCGATGGCGTCGTTGTACTCCTCGGCGATCTGCAGCGCTCGCTGTTCGAGACGTTCGAGTTCGTCGACCAGGTTCTCGACCCGCTGGCGTTGCTGGTCGACGGACTGCGCCTCGACGGCGATCGGTGTCATCACCGGGACCAGGAAGGACACGCCGACGGCGATCGGAACGATGCGGAGGAGTCGGCGGAGGCGGCTGGGACGGCGGGTACTCATGGTGACGGACCGCCATGCTACCGAATGTGACGGTTGTGTTGCGAACGGCTGACGAAACTTTCGTGACCGCGGTCACGAGCGGGAGCGGTCGGTCACTCCCACTCGATCGTGCCGGGTGGCTTGGACGTGATGTCGTACGCGACGCGGTTGATGCCGGGCACTTCGTTGATGATGCGCTGCGACATCGTCTCCAACACGTCGTAGGGGATGCGGGCCCAGTCGGCGGTCATCGCGTCGTCGCTCGTGACCGCCCGGATGATGATCGGGTGCCCGTAGGTGCGTTCGTCACCCATCACGCCGACCGAGCGGATGTCGGCGAGCACGGCGAACGACTGCCAGATCTCACGCTCCAGACCGGCGTTGCGCAACTCCTCGCGCACGATCGCGTCGGCCTCCTGCAGGAGCGCGACCCGCTCGGGGGTCACCTCGCCGATGATCCGCACGCCGAGCCCCGGCCCGGGGAACGGCTGGCGCCACACCATCTCGTCGGGCAGGCCGAGTTCGGTGCCGAGCCGACGCACCTCGTCCTTGAACAACTCCCGCAGCGGCTCGATCAGCTCGAGCGTCATGTCCTCGGGGAGACCACCGACGTTGTGATGGCTCTTGATCACCGACGCCTGGCCGTCGGTGCCGCCGCTCTCGATCAGGTCGGGATACAGCGTGCCCTGAACCAGGAACCGAGCGTCGGTGAGCCCACCGGTGTTCTCCTCGAACACGCGGATGAACTGCTCGCCGATCGCCTTGCGTTTCGCCTCGGGCTCGGTGACGCCCTCGAGTGCCGAGAAGAACCGCCAGCCGGCGTCGACGTGGATCAGCTCGATGCCGAGGTTGCGACGGAACGTCTCGACGACCTGGGCGCTCTCGCCCTTGCGCATCAGCCCGGTGTCGACGTAGATGCAGGTGAGCTGGTGTCCGACCGCCTCGTGCACGAGCGCCGCCGCCACCGACGAGTCGACGCCGCCCGACAACCCGCAGATCACCCGGGCGTCACCGACGCGTTCGCGGATCAGCTCGACCTGCTCGTCGATCACCGAGGCCATCTCCCAGTCGGCTCCGATCTCGGCGCGCTCGTGGAGGAACCGGGCCAGGACCGCCATCCCGTGCGGTGAGTGCACCACCTCGGGGTGGAACTGGACGCCGTAGATCCGCCGGTCGTCGTTCTCCAACACGGCGACCGGCGCGCCGGGCGTCGTAGCGGTGACGGCGAACCCGTCGGGCGCCTCGGTGATGCCGTCGAAATGGCTCATCCAGACGTCGTGTTCTTCCGGAGCGTCATCGGGCAGCAGCAGCGACGGGCCGGTACGGGTCATGCGGGCCCGGCCGTACTCGCCCTGCATGCCGCGGCCGACGACGCCGCCGAGCTGCTGGCCGATCAGCTGGGCGCCGTAGCAGATGCCGAGCACGGGGACGCCGAGGTCGTAGATGCCGGGGTCGAGCGACGGCGCCCCCTCGACGTGGACGCTCTTCGGCCCGCCGGACAGGATGATCGCCGCCGGTGTGCGTTCGGCGACCTCGGCGGCGGTGATGCGATGGGGGACGATCTCGGAGTAGACCGCCAGCTCCCGGACCCGGCGGGCGATCAGCTGGGCGTACTGGGCGCCGAAATCGACGACGAGAACGGTGGGCCGGCCGGTGTGGACGTCGTGCTGGTGCGGTTGACTCAAGAACGTGAATCGTAGATCAGCGTCGCCGGTGCTCCGCATCCTCCTCGCGCTGGCCGTCGTGCTGGGCGTCTTCGGTCTCTCCCCCGCTGCGACGAGCGCGTCGTCCGGCGACGAGCCACCGCCGGTGGCCACCGACGTCCCCGTGGTGACGGCGAACCCGTTCCTGCCCGAGGAGGCCGACCTGACCTCGTGCGTCGGCATGCTGCAGCGGCCCGGATGCGGCAGCGAGGAACGCGGGGGTGGACACCAGTACGCCGTGGCGGCGGTGATGGTCGGAGGTCTCCTGTTGGTCTTCGGCCGTGTCGCCTGGGGCATCCGCCGCAGCCAGAAGAACGCCGCCGCCTCGCTCCCCGACTGACCCACTGGTGACCGGCCCGCTGGCTGACCGGGCCTCGGCCGTACGCTCGGGGCGTGACCCCCGACGAGTTCCGCACCCACGGCCACGACCTGATCGACTGGATCGCCGACTACGCCGCCGGCGTCGAGGACCGCCCGGTGGCCGCCGACGTCCAACCCGGATGGGTGCGGGCACAACTGCCGGAGCACCCGCCCACCGAGCCCGAGCCGTTCGACGCCGTGATGGCCGACGTCGACGAGATCGTCGTCCCGGGCCTCACCCAGTGGCAGCATCCGAGTTTCTTCGCCTACTTCCCGGCGAACGCCTCGTTCCCGTCGATCCTCGGTGAACTCCTGTCGGCCGGGCTCGGCGTGCAGGGGATGAGCTGGGTGACCTCGCCCGCATGCACGGAGGTCGAGACCCTGATGCTCGACTGGATGCGCGAGCTGCTCGACCTGCCCGGGCGATTCGACTCGCGAAGCGCCAACGGCGGCGGTGCGATCCAGGGCACGGCGAGCGAGGCGACGTTGGTGGCGATCCTGTCGGCGCGCTGGCGGGCAACCGGCGGTGTCGTCAACGCCGACGGCGACACGTCGACGCTGGTCGCCTACACGACCTCGCAGGCCCACTCGAGCATCGAGAAGGGCCTGCGCATCGCCGGCATCGGCACCGACCGCACCCGGATCGTCCCCCACGACGACGCGTTCGCGATGCGTCCCGACGCCCTCGCCGGAATGATCGCCGCCGACCGAGCCGCAGGCCTCGTGCCGTTCTTCGTGTGCTCCACCCACGGCACGACGTCGTCGATGGCGTTCGACCCGACTCCGGCGATCGGCGAGATCTGCGCCCGGGAGGGCATCTGGCTCCACGTCGACGCGGCGATGTCGGGGATCGCCGCGCTCGCCCCCGAGTTCCGCTGGGTGAACGACGGCATGGAGCACGCCGACTCGTACTGCACGAACCCGCACAAGTGGATGGGCGTCAACTTCGACTGCGACCTCTACTGGACCGCCGATCGCCACGCCCTGCTCGGCGCGTTGAGCATCCTGCCCGAGTACCTGCGGTCACAGGCCGCCGAGGCGGGGGCCGTGATCGACTACCGCGACTGGCAGATCCCGCTCGGTCGCCGGTTCCGGGCGCTCAAGCTGTGGTTCGCGATCCGCTGCGACGGCGTCGCGTCGTTCCAGGAGATGATCCGCCGCCACGTCTCGCTCACCCAGGAACTCGCCGGGTGGGTCGCCGACGACGACCGGTTCGAGATCGTCGCTCCCCACCCGCTCAACCTGCTCTGCGTGGCGCTGGGCGGCGATGACGCCGGTGCCGCCGGTGCCGCCGACGCGGCCACCGATGCGCTGATCGAGGCGGCGAACGCCACCGGCGAGGCGCTGTTCACCCGGACGGTCCTCGACGGCCGCTCGGTGCTGCGCGTCTCGATCGGCGCCCGCACGACCGAACGCCACCACGTCGAGTCCGCCTGGCAGCTGCTCACCCGCCTCGCCTGACCCCTCCCCCCAGGACCTTCGCGTGAACGAATGGGGGCCTCAGCCGCCCATTTGTTCACGCGTTCGCCGGGGGTGGCGGCGAGTTGACAGGATGCAGCCATGACAGCGCAGCGTCCGGTGGCACTCATCACGATGGCGACCGGCTACGTCGGCCCGGCACTCGCAGCGATGCTCGCCGGCCGCGGGTTCGACCTGGTGCTGCAGGGCAGCGACGGCGACGGCTCGATGGTCGGCGTCGAGGTGCCCTTCGCCGACCAGGTGCCGGCCCTCGAAGCGGCCGGCGCCGCCGTCCACACGGTCACCGACGTCGACCTCACCACCGCCGACGGCAACCGCGCACTGGTGACGAGCGCCCTCGAACGGTTCGGGCGGCTCGACTCGGCGTGCCTCGTCACCGGCCAGATCATCGTCGGCAAGTTCCTCGACATGACCGTCGAGCAGTGGGAGCGCGTCAAGCGCATGAACCTCGACATGGTCTTCCACGGCCTCCAGGCGGTACTGCCACCGATGGTCGACGCCCGCAGCGGCCAGGTCGTCGTGTTCACCTCGGCCACCGGTGCCCGGCCCGACCCGATCACCTCGATCTACGGCGGCACCCGCGCCGGCGCCAACGGACTCGTGCGCGCCGTCGGGCTCGAGCACGCCCGCGCCGGTGTCCAGGTCAACGCCATCGGCACCAACTACATGGACTTCCCGGGATTCCTGAAGGCATCGCGCGCCGACACCGATCCGGAACGGCGGGCAGCGATCGAAGCACAGGTGCCGATGCGCAAGCTCGGCACGATGGACGAACTCGCGGCGTTCACGAGCGTGCTGCTCGACGGCTCCAGCCGGTTCCAGACCGGTCAGTTCTTCAGCTTCAGCGGCGGCTGGAGTACGTGAGCAGATCGACGAGCATGTGGGCGGTCGCACCCCACACCGTCTCGTCGTCGAGTTCGAAGAAGTGCAGCGGTCGATCCATCGGCGGGCTCCCCCAGCGCTCCATGCGGTAGGTGCCCGGACGCGTGAGGTCGTCCACCGGCGTCCAGAAGACCCGGTCGACCTCGCCCGTGAGCGGCGCCAGCTCGTGGCGTTCGTCGACGACCGACACGATCGGCACGATGTAGCTGCGGCTCACGATCGTGTTCAGGTGGGCGAGTTCACCGACCACGGTCGGTGCCGACGGGTCGAGGCCGACCTCTTCGTGGGCCTCGCGCAGTGCCGTCTCGATCGGGGTCTCGCCGGGGTCGAGCCGACCGCCGGGGAAACTGATCTCGCCGCGATGGTTGCGCATCTGCATCGAGCGGCGGGTGAGCAGCACCTCGGGCCCCTCGTCGCCCTCGTACAACACGACGAGCACCGCCGACACGCGAGCGTCGGGAAACGACGGCAGCAGCGGCGCCGAGTGCTCGGGCACGGCGTCGACGAGATCGTCGACGTTCCAGGTGGCGTCGGCGGGCCAGGGCGGCTCGTGGTGTTCGGTCCACGCGTCGGGACGCGGGATCTGCTGGTTGCCTCCCGGCCGACGCGCGATCACTCCGTCGACGCCCCGGGCTTCGGCGGATCCCACGGCGATGAGCCCGATGGCGGCGAGGCCGGGCGCGTCGTCTCGGCGCCGTCGTCGGCGCCGATGCCGTCCTTCCATCGCTTGACCGTGTTGACCGTGTTGGCGGCGACGCGCCCGGCCTGTCGCCCCATCTCGTGGCTGTCGCGGGGGCCTCGCGCTGCTCGCTCGGCACGCCGCTCGGCCCGTGTGCGCTGCTCGGCGAAATCGGTGTAGAACCACACGAAACACAAGATGAACGCGATCGCACCGATGAGCAGCCGGCCCGTCCCGTCGATCGACAGCCAGGGCTGGACGGCGAAGAACACCAACGCGGCGATCACGACCAGGTCGAGCGTGCGGTGCAGGCGGCGCCCGACGAGACGGAACGCTCCCGCCGAGCCCTTCGCAACGGCGGCGTTGAGGATGATCAGCAGTCCGAGCAGCGCCGGAACCGCCGGATCGGGCAGCTGCACCGAAGCGCTGATCAACCCGATGCCGACGAGGTACTCGACGATCTGGTGGATCCAGAACGGTCGCCGCACGCGCTCGATCTCGGCCATCGGGTGCGAGCCTAGGGGCCGATCGATTCGGCTCGGTGTCCGGGACCGATTCGGGAATATCGGCGCCATCGCCGACGTTCTATCGGTTATACCCAATGGGGTATCAACGACAACGGAGGAAACACCATGGGACTTCATCTGGGCGACACAGCCCCGGACTTCACCGCGATGACCACCGACGGAGAGATCTCCTTCCACGATTGGAAGAAGGACTCGTGGGCGGTGTTCTTCAGTCATCCGGCCGACTTCACTCCGGTGTGCACCACCGAGCTGGGTCGCACGGCGGCGCTCAAGGACGAGTTCGACAAGCGCAACACCAAGGCCCTGGCGCTGTCGATCGATCCCGTCGAGGACCACCACGAGTGGGCACCCGACATCGGCGAGGTCACCGGCACCGACCTCAACTTCCCGATCGTGGCCGACCCGGACCATCGCATCGCCGAGCTCTACGACATGATCCACCCCGGTGAGGGCGACACGTCGACCGTTCGCTCGGTCTTCATCGTGGACCCCGCGAACACGCTGCGGTTGATGCTCACCTACCCCAAGTCGGTGGGCCGCAACTTCGACGAGATCGTCCGCGTGATCGACGCCCTGCAGGCCACCGATGCCAACCCCATCGCCACGCCGGCCGACTGGAAGCCCGGGGACCGGGTCATCGTCGGGCTCGGCGTCTCCACCGAGGACGCCAAGCAGCAGTTCGAGAACGTCGAGGAGTTCAAGCCGTACCTCAGGTACGCCGACGCTCCCCGCTGAGCATCCCGTTTCGCCGGCGAGCTCAGCTCACGACGAGTTCGGCGAACATCCCGGCCGCGATGTGGGGCGGGCCGCCGGCGACGTCGGGCGGGCCGCCCTCGGCCTCGGCGGCCGCTGCCAGGTACTCGTCGGGGTCTGCTCCGGTCGGGATCACGCACACGATCGCGTAGCGCCCCGGCGTGTCGAGCGTGCCGTCGCCCTCGACGGCGAAGCCATCGGCCCCCGGCGGCGCGATGATCACCGTCTCGACGCCCGC
This sequence comes from Ilumatobacteraceae bacterium, assembly GCA_041685755.1. Taxonomy (GTDB): domain Bacteria; phylum Actinomycetota; class Acidimicrobiia; order Acidimicrobiales; family Ilumatobacteraceae; genus Sva-07. Next base: position 4,544 of record JAWLFC010000070.1, on the reverse strand, counting down.
GAACAGCGCACCGAGCTCCTCCGGCGGCAGCTGGACCAGGTCTTCGACCGATCGTGTTTCGTCGTCGTCGAGGCGGACGGCGACGAACTCGTGCACCTCGACCTCGCTGTCGTTGACGAGCGCGATCTCGGTGCCGGCCGGCACCTCGTCGGGCAGCCCGACGTAGCCGTAGTCGATCGCGGTCACCGTCAGTGGCTCGTCGGGTGTCGACGACTCACCGTCGTCACCGCATCCGACGACGGCGCCGGTCAGCAGTGCGAGCAACGGGGGAAGCATCAGTTGGTGTCTCATGGGTGTGGATCGTCGTCGAGCACCCTTTCGGATTCCTTCGGGTCCGAACGTCCGCGACTGCTGTGGTGGACTGGCAGGATGATCGACGGTGTCCCTCAGGTGCACTTCGCCCGGGCTCACGGCGCCAACATCGCGTACCAGGTGTTCGGCTCGGGGCCGCCGATCGTCGCGGTTCCCCCGGCAGCGCAGAACGTCGAACTCGCATGGGAATGGCCGGCGATCCGGTCGATGCTCGAGCGGTTCGCGTCGTTCTCCCGGTACCTGCACTTCGACAAGCGGGGTACCGGTGCATCGGATCGAACGGTGCCGGTTGCGGAGATGGACCAGCGCGTCGACGACCTGCGCGCCGTGATGGACCACGCCGGGATCGAGCGCGCCCATCTCTTCGGGACGTCGGAGGGTGGCCCGATGACCCTCCTCTTCGCCGCGACGTACCCGGAACGCGTCGCGGGCCTGATCCTCGAGGGGTCGGGTGCGCGGCTCATCGACCTCGACGAGCCGGCCGACCCCGAGCACCGCGAGGCGATGCTCCGTTTCGTCGACAACTGGGGCACTCCGACCTCGACGACCACCGACCTCTTCGCGCCGTCGCTTGCTCACGACGCGGCCTACCGTTCCTGGCACGAGCGCTACGAACGTCACTCGGCCAGCCAGGACGGGCTGCGTCAGATCCTGCACCTCAACGCTCTGATGGACGCCCGCGACGTACTGCCCCGGATCGAGGCGCCGGCGCTCGTCCTGCACCGCACCGACGACACGGTCGTCCCGGTCAAGTTCGCGCGCGAGGTCGCAGCCGGACTCCCGAATGCGCGGCTGATCGAGCGACCCGGACGGGATCACTACACCTACACCGCCGACGTCGACGCCGTGCTCACCGAGATCGAACGGTTCGTCACCGGCCAGGTCGTCAGCCGAGCACCGCTGCGACGACGGCGGGTCGACATCGAGACACTCGGTCGATTCCGGGTCCTCGTCGACGGTGACGAGGTCGACCCGGCGGCGTGGGGTTCCCGCCGGGCCCGGCAGCTGCTCAAGCGCCTGATCGTCGCTCGCGGCTGGCCGGTGACGCGCGACGAACTGACCGACATGCTCTGGCCCGACGAGTCGGACGAGCAACGTCTCCGCCCCCGGCTGTCGGTGCAGCTGTCGGCCGTGCGCCGCATCCTCGGCGGCGGCGTGATCGCCGACCGCTCGAGCGTGCGGCTCGACCTCGACGCGGTCGACGTCGACCTCGTTCGGTTCCACGCTGCCGCCGACGATCTCGCGATCGTCGAGTCCTACGGCGGCGAACTGCTCCCCGACGATCGGTTCGAGGACTGGACACAGGCACCGCGCGCCGAGGCCCTGGTGCGCTTCGGTGCCGCAGCCGAACGGCTGCTCGCCGCCGCCGACGACCCCGAAGGTGCGGTCGTGCTCGCATCGAGCGTGATCGCCGCCGACCCGTACCACGACGGCGCCCACCGGGCGCTCATCCGATCACACGTGGCGAGCGGCAGCCTGGCGGCTGCCGCTGCGGCACACGCCGTGTACGAGCAACGGTTGGCCGAACTCGACCTGGAGGCCGATCCGCTGGCGACGTTCCTGGGGACCTGAACGATTTCCGAAGGGTCGTCGCGGACGGTGGTGCCATGACCGACACCATCACACCCAGCCCGACGTCCCCCGGCCTGCGCCCGGCGCTCACACCCGCAGCGGCCGGGGCGCACTTCCACTTCCTCAACCACCTCGCCACCATCAAGAGCGATCGCCACCGGACCGCGTCGGGCATGAACGCCGTCGAGTTCACCGCCCCGCGGGGATTCGGCCCACCGTTGCACGTCCATCGCGAAGAGGACGAGATCATGTACGTCGTCCGCGGCGAGATCCGGCTCCGGATCGACGGTGATGACCAGGTGGCCACGGACGGCGCCGTCGTGTCGTTGCCGGCCGGGGTCGCGCACACGTTCCAGGTCGTGTCGGAACAGGCGACGTTCCTGACCGTCGCCGGCGGCCGACGCGACGAGCCGAGCTTCGACGAGTTCGTGGCCGCGATGGGCGACCCGACGGTCGCTGCGACGCAACCCACGCTGACCGAGATCGATCCGGGCCACGTCGCCCGAGTCGCAGGCACCCACGGCATCGAGATCCTCGGCCCTCCCCCGGCTCCACTCGACTGAGTCCTCCCGAAGGCAAACGACTCCGCTCCGGCCCGAAAACGGGCTTCGCCCGGGATCGACTCGACGTCGATCCCGGGCGAAGCACCAGGGTGTGTGTTCGGCAGACGGCGGAGCCGTCAGCTCACATCATCCCGCCCATGCCACCCATGCCGCCGGCGGGCATGCCGCCGGCACCCTCTTCTTCGGGCTCGTCAGCGACGAGGGCTTCGGTGGTCAGCACCATCGCAGCGATCGACGCGGCGTTCTGGAGACCCGCACGGGTCACCTTGGCCGGGTCGATGATGCCGGCAGCGATGAGGTCCATCATCTCGCCGGTGGCGGCGTTCATCCCCACCGAGCCCTCGGCGGACTCGACTTCACGGACGACGACGGAGCCTTCGAGGCCGGCGTTGTTGGCGATGTTGCGGGCCGGCGCCGTGAGCGCCTCCCACACCGTCTTGGCACCGGTCTTCTCGTCGCCGTCCAGCGCCTCGACGACCTCGGCCACGGCGGTGCGGGCACGGATGAGGGCCGTGCCGCCACCGGCGACCACGCCTTCTTCGATGGCCGCACGAACCGACGACACGGCGTCTTCGATGCGGTGCTTCTTCTCCTTGAGCTCCACCTCGGTGGCGGCGCCGACCTTGATCAGCGCCACACCGCCGGCCAGCTTCGCGAGGCGCTCCTGGAGCTTCTCGCGATCCCAGTCGGAATCGGTGTTCTCGATCTCGGCCTTGATCTGGTTGACCCGGCCATCGATGTCGTCGGTGGTCCCGCCACCGTCGACGATGGTGGTGTTGTCCTTGGTGATCACGACGCGCTTGGCCGTGCCGAGCAGGTCGAGGGTGACGTTCTCGAGCTTGAGGCCGACCTCCTCGCTGATGACCTGGCCGCCGGTGAGGACGGCCATGTCCTGCAGCATCGCCTTGCGGCGGTCGCCGAAGCCGGGCGCCTTGACGGCGGCGGCGTTGAACGTGCCACGGATCTTGTTGACCACGAGGGTGGCGAGCGCCTCGCCCTCGATGTCCTCGGCGATGATCACGAGCGGCTTGCCGGTCTGCATCACGGCCTCGAGGGTCGGCAGCATGGCCTGCACCGTCGAGATCTTGGCGCTGTTGAGCAGGATGTAGGCATCTTCGAGGACGACTTCCTGGCGCTCGGCGTCGGTGACGAAGTAGGGCGACAGGTAGCCCTTGTCGAACTGCATGCCTTCGGTGAAGTCGAGCTCGGTGCCGAACGTGTTCGACTCCTCCACGGTGACGACGCCGTCCTTGCCGACCTTGTCGATGGCCTCGGCGATGACCTCGCCGATCGAGCTGTCGGCGGCGGAGATGGTGGCGACGCTGGCGATGTCGGACTTGTCGTCGACGTCCTTGGCCTGCTTGGCGATCGACTCGACCGCCGCGGCGACGGCCTTCTCGATGCCCTTCTTGATCGCCATCGGGTTGGCACCGGCGGCCACGTTCTTCATGCCGGTCGAGACCATCGCCTGGGCGAGCACGGTGGCGGTGGTGGTGCCGTCACCGGCGATGTCGTCGGTCTTGGTGGCGACTTCCTTGACGAGCTGGGCACCCATGTTCTCGAACGGGTCCTCGAGCTCGATCTCCTTGGCGATCGACACACCGTCGTTCGTGATCGTCGGGGCGCCGAACTTCTTGTCGAGCACGACGTTGCGACCCTTGGGGCCGATCGTGACGCGGACCGCGTCAGCGAGCTTGTTGACTCCGGCTTCGAGGGCGCGGCGCGCCTCGTCGTCGAACTTCAGTACTTTTGCCATTGGGGGTTCCTCTCCGGCTTTCGAATGGTTGGTTCAGATCTGACGTCGCTGGTGCGACGGATCAGCTCTCGACGATCGCGAGCACGTCGCGGCTGTTGAGCACGAGCAGGTCCTCGCCCTGCACGGCCACTTCGGTGCCGCCGTACTTCGAGTACAGAACGGTGTCGCCGACCTTGATGTCGACGGGGATCAGCTCGCCCGAGGTGTCCGAGCGCTTGCCCGGGCCGACAGCGAGCACCTCGCCCTGCTGCGGCTTCTCCTTGGCGGTGTCGGGGATGACGAGACCCGATGCGGTCTGCGTCTCGGCCTCGTTGGGCCGGACCACGATGCGGTCATCCAGC
>JAWLFC010000069.1:0-15991 GCA_041685755.1 Ilumatobacteraceae bacterium | reverse complement strand
TCGGCGGCGGATGCCGGGACGGTAGCCGATGGCGCCGGGCGGGCGGGCCGGCGTCACCGAGCGTTCACGTTCCCGTCACCTTCGAGTCGACCACCCGGCTGCACTCGCCCCGGTCGGCCACGTCGACGACGCCGTCGAGGGCTCGTTCGAGGGGCGCACGAACCGGCACACGGTGGATCCGGGATGCGCGTCGCGCAGCGCCGTCAGGTTGTGGTCGGCGTCGTCGAGGTGGACGTCGCAGGTGACGGTGGACTTGTCGTCGACGATGTGGACCTCGGTGGTCGGGATCCGGTGCTGGGCGAGCCACTCGAAGGTGTCCCGGATGTCGACGTGTTCGGGGAGCAGGTCGGTGCCGAACTCGTGGTTGTCGCGGGAGATCCACCCGGCGCTCTGGCAGGCTGGTGCGGTGATCGAGATGATCGGGCCGCGACGATGAACGGCTCCTTCACGCTCGGTGTCGATCTCGACGGCGTCGTCGCCGATCACACTCGCCGCTTCCGCGACATCCTCGCGGAGATTCGTGGTGTCGATCCGGAGACCCTGTCGCTCGAACGGTCGTGGGACTTCGCCGAGTGGGGTCTCGCACCGGGTGAGTACGCGCTGCTGCACCGCGTCGCGGTGATGGAGTACGACATGTTCCGCACGATGGAGGTCATCGACGGCGCCGCCGACGCGCTGTGGCGGCTCTCCGATGCGGGCGTCTGGATCCGGATCATCACCCATCGCCTCTACGTCAACTGGGGTCACGAGAAGGCGGTGGGCGACACCGCGGCGTGGCTCGACGCGAATCGGATCCCCTATCGCGATCTCTGTTTCCTCGGCGCCAAGCCCGAGGCCGACGCCGACGCGTACATCGACGACGCGCCGCACAACGTGGAGCAGCTGCGGGCGCTCGGCAACACCGCCATCGTGTTCGACCAGCCGTACAACCGCTCCCTCGTCGGCCCGCGGGCCACGTCGTGGCCCGAGGTCGAGGCGATCGTCAGCGAACTCGTCGCGTCCCACGCCGGCCGCTTCGAGCCGCAGCTCCCCGGGATCGACGCCGGCGCCGACCGGCTCGACCATCGCCAACGTCCCGCGACCTGATCGCGCTCACCGTCGGGCGGCGATGCCGCCGCCGGCTCCGGTTTGCCGTGCCGGCACCGGCTCTGGGATCGTCTCGCTGTGCCCCCCACGTTCGACCTGCTCGACCTCCAGCCGACCGACGATCCGACCCGTGTGCAGTTGCGTGCGCGTAAGGAACTCTGCACGCCGTTCGGGTTCCTCTACGGAGGAACGGGGATCGCGGCGTCGATCGAGGCGGCCGAGCGGGTCACCGGCCGCCCGCTGCAGTGGATCACGACCCAGTTCATCGGCACACCGCTTCCCGACGAGGTGGTCGACCTCGACGTCGCCACCCCGGCAGCCGGCCGGGCGACGACCCAGGCGCAGGTGACCGGCACGGTCGACGGCCGAGCGGTGTTCACGTCGTTGTGCGCTCACACCGACCGCCCGGGCGGCGACGCCGTCGGGTTCGGATCGATGCCCGACGTCCCGGCGCCCGACGACTGCCCGTCGATGTCCGAGCCCTTCGCCGCGGCGGTCGCCGGGAGCTTCTTCGACCATCTCGAACGTCGCGTCGCCGCCGGCAAGTTCGCCGCGGAGGCGATCGACGACCCGCAGTCGGGCCCCTTGGCGTTGTGGTGTCGGATCCCGGGCCACGCCATCGGCAGCCCGGCGACCCAGGCGTTCGTCGCCGACATCATCCCGTTGGCCGTGTGCGCTGCGCTCGGAGCGATGCCGGGTGGCACGAGCCTCGACAACACGCTGCGTGTGATCGACCCCGAGCCGTCGGAGTGGGTGCTGCTCGACATCGTCCCCGACGGGTTCCACCGCTCGATCGGCCACGGTTCGCTGCGCCTGTGGAGCGAGGACGGCCGCCTGATCGGCACCGCCCAGCAGACCTGCATCATCCGCACCAGCCACCACGCCCGCTGACCGATTGCAGCAGGGGTCAGACCCCTGCTGCAATCGCTCCAGCGGGGTCGAGCCGATCGGCAACGGCCATCAGCTGGGCGATCGCGCGACATCGGTGCGTCGGTGGGCATGCGAGGATGCGGCATGGACGACCGGTCAGCCGTCACCGACCACTACTCCACGGGCGCGCTGCTCGACGCGATCCGGGCGGGAATGGAGTCGATGGGCCTGACACCGCAGACGGTCTCGGTCGACGACCTCGGACCCGTGGACGAGTTCCACGTCGGTGGCCGCTCGGCGACGGCAGAACTGTGCGAACAACTCGAGGCGACACCGGAGGCGAGCCTCCTGGACATCGGTTGTGGCATCGGGGGCACCGCCCGCTTCATCGCGTCGACGATCGGGTGTGACGTCACCGGCATCGATCTGACGGCGGAGTACATCGAGGTCGCTCGGGTCCTGACCGGCTGGACGTCGCTCGACGACCGGGTCCGCTTCGAGGTGGCGAGTGCGCTCGACATGCCCTTCGGCGACGCGACGTTCGACGGCGCAACACAGCTCCACGTCGGCATGAACATCGCCGACAAGACGTCGTTGTTCCGTGAGGTCCACCGGGTGTTGCGGCCGGGGAGCCGCTTCGCCCTCTACGACGTCATGCGGCTGACCGGCGACGACGTCACCTACCCGGTGCCGTGGGCGACCGATGCGTCGCACAGTTTCGTCGCCGATCTGCCGACGTATCTCGGCGAACTCGTTGCCGCCGGCTTCGACGTGCTCGCCCACCGCGATCGCGCAACGATCGCCGCCGAGTTCTTCGCGGCGATGCGCAGACGGTCGATGGATCCGGATGGTGCACCGCCCCTGGGTCTCCACGTGATCATGGGCCCGGACGCATCGACGAAGGTCGCCAACATGGTGGGCGCGATCGAAGCGGGCACGCTCGCCCCGATCGAGGTGATCTGCCGGCGCTCGAGCTGATGATTGCAGCAGGGGTCTGGGCCCTGCTGCAATCAGATGCCGGTGTCGATGGGTGACGGCGGCGGGCCGTCGGCGAGCAGCGTGCGCAGGTGCGCACCGAGTGCGCGGGGCGAGAACCAGACGCCCTCGGCTGTCGCAACCTCGATGTCGTCGACGTGCCACCACCGCAACTCGTGGAGCCGTTCGGCTCGCAGCTGCTCCCACGAGAGTGCCGGAACCGGATCGAACCGCTCGCTCGCCTCGACGAGGTAGTACCGGTCCTGCTGGCCGTCCCACAGGCCGTCGAGATGGGGGATGATGTGCTCCCGGCTCCACACGTGGGTGCCGACGACCGGATCGTGGAGGCCGACCTCTTCGACCAGTTCGCGATGCAGTGCGTCGAGGTGACTCTCACCGGGGTCGAGTCCGCCACCTGGCAACGACCACACGGTCGCGTCGGGGAACTCGAAGCGCACGAGCAGGATGTGGTCGTCGGGGGTGACGAGCAGGGCGCGCACGGCCTGTCGGATCCGCAGTTCGCCCATGGCTCGAGCGTCAGTCGCTCGGCGTGTCGCTGAGGCCGTCGTTGAACGCCTTGTACATCGCGTAGACGCTCTTGCACTTCTCGCACACGGGCAACTGCTTCGGGTCGCGCGACGGCACCCACACGAAGCCGCACAGTGCCTCGATCGGAGTTCCCATGATGCGGGCCTCCAGCACGACCGCCGCTGCGTTCTCGCCCCGCTTGGTCTTCACGATGTGCGCCGAAGTGGGCTCACCGGTCTCGGTGGTCTCCTCGGTGTCGACGTCGACGCGCTCGACGGGCATCGTCTCGAGATCGGTCATGGGTTCAGTGAAGCACATTCGCGTGCCGATGGGGTAGGGTGACCTCGTGCTCGTCACCATCGCCATCATTGCTGCCGTTGCGGTAGCAGCAGGCGCAGTGGCAGCAGCACGCGGCCCCGCACCCGTACTCATTCCGGTACGGGTCAGGCGGGGGACACGAAGCCAGCGCTGACACGCTGCGCATCGTCGAACTCGCCCGACCAGCCGGACACCGGCGGCGGGCCCTCGCTGTTGGTCTCCGGTGACCCCTGCTCACCACCCCACGGAGACATCGCCATGACCAGCACCACCGATTCGACCGACTGTTCGCCCGAACATCCGGGCATTCCCGACGGGATCGACATGACCGACCCGTACGCCGACGACCCCGCCTTCGTCCTGCACCAGGGCGGCAAGCTCTCGATCGCGTCACGCGTGCCGATCGACGGCCCGGACGACCTGTCGCTCGCCTACACGCCCGGCGTCGGCCGGGTGTCGCAGGCGATCGCCGACGAGCCGGGCCGCGTGTGGTCGCTCACGGGACGGTCCAACGCCGTGGCCGTGCTGTCCAACGGGACCGCCGTGCTCGGCCTCGGCGACATCGGGCCCGAGGCGGCGATGCCCGTGATGGAGGGCAAGGCCGTGCTGTTCAAGCAGTTCGGCGGCGTCGACGCCTATCCCGTGTGTGTCGACGCCCGCACCGTCGACGAGATGGTCGCCATCGGCAAGGCGATCGCACCGACCTTCGGCGGCATCAACCTCGAGGACATCAAGGCACCGGAGTGCTTCGAGATCGAGCGCCGTCTGCAGGACGAACTCGACATCCCGGTCTTCCACGACGACCAGCACGGCACCGCCATCGTCGCGCTCGCTGCGCTGATCAACGCCGCCCGGGTGGTCGGCAAGCGGGTGGAGGAGCTGAGCGTGGTCATCGTCGGCACGGGCGCGGCCGGGGTCGCCGTCGCCGAACTGCTGCACGACGCCCGCGTGGGCCAGGACGGCACCGGCGACATCATCGGCGTCGACTCGACCGGAATCCTGCACCGCGAGCGGGCCAACCTCACGCCGACCAAGCAGTGGTTCGTCGAGCACGGCAACTGCCACGACCGCCGCGGCGGGGTCCGCGAGGCGCTGCAGGGGGCCGACGTGCTGCTCGGACTCTCCGGTCCCGGCATCATCGAGCCGGAGTGGCTCGCCGAGATGGCCGACGACGCGATCGTGTTCGCGATGGCGAACCCGACGCCGGAGGTGATGCCCGAGCTGATGCCCGACAACGTGGCGGTGATCGCCACCGGGCGCAGCGACTACCCGAACCAGATCAACAACGTGCTCGCCTTTCCCGGCATGTTCCGCGGCATGCTCGACGTGCAGGCCACACGCTGCACGATCGAGATGAAGCGCGCCGCCGCCGACGCGCTCGCTGCGCTCGTCGCCGAGCCGGTGCCCGAGCGGATCATCCCCGGCGCGTTCGAGCCGGGCGTGGCCGAGGCGATCGCCGAGTCGGTCAAGCCCGTGGCGATCGCCCAGGGCCACGTCCGCAGCTGAAGTTCACCGGATCTTCGTCTCGGGTTCAGCTCGGCGTCAGTGCCGGGTCACTTCGGACGTGTCGACTCACCGGGTCCGACTCGCCGAACCGAAAGGCCCCGCATGACGAATCCGAACGCCCGCCCGAGCATCGCTCGCATGAGTGTGGCGGCCATCGCGCTGATGGCCCTCGCTGCGTGTGGATCGACTGCGGCCGAGACGGCCGACATCGTCGTGCCGGCTGCGACCGACTCGCCGGATGCGGCGAGCGGCACGGGTGATGTCGAGGCCGCCGCCACCACGTCGGCGCCGCCGACGTCGACGACCGAGGCGCCCGTCGAGACCGGGCCGATCTCGTTCGCGCTCCCGCCGGGCACCGATGATCCCGACGCGATCCTCCAGATCGGCACGATCGCCGACTACATCGCCGGCATCACCGGCCGCGAGGTGGTGGAGGAGAATCCGGCGGACTACATGGCGGTGGTCGAGGCCATCCGGTCGGGCTTCGTCGACGTCGCCCTGATGTCGCAGTTCTCGACGGCACTCGCCGTCAAGATCGGGGCGGTCTCGCCGCTGATCGTGTGGGAGGCCGAGCAGCTCCCGGCCTCACTCTGTCTGGTCGACGCCGACGGTCCCATCCAGACGTTGGAGGACTTCCGCGGCGGCCAGATCGCCTTCGTCGATCCGGGTTCGACGACGGGTCACTTCATGCCGCGGTCGATGCTGGCGCAAGCGGGTCTCGAGTTCGACGAGGACTACCGGTCGACGTTCGCGGGCGGGCACGACACGGCGATCCTCGCGCTGCTCAACGGCACCGTCGACATGGCCTGCACCGCGCGGCAGCTCCTGCCGATCTTCGAAGACGCCGGCGTCATCCCGCCCGACGAGCTCCGTGTCGTGGCCGAGACCGACCCGATCCCGATCGGGATCTCCATCGTCACCCGGGTCGACCTCGACGAGCAGACCCGTGAGCTGCTGGCCGCCGACCTCCCCGACACGCTGATGGCCGACGAGACGATCGGCGACCTGTTCGGAGGGAGCACCGACTACATCGTCAACCCCGGTTTCGAGGTGTACGAGCCGCTGATCCAGGTTGCACAGGACGCGGGCGTGAACCTCGAGGACCTGGGATGACCAGCGCGATCAGTGGCCCGATCGCCGGCCCGTCCCACGACACTCGACCGCGCTTCGCTGCGGTGTGCGGTCGGAACCTGCGTGTCGACTACTCCGGCACCCTGGCGCTCGACGGCGTGGACTTCGACGTCGGTGCCGGTGAGGTCGTCGCACTGCTCGGTCACTCGGGGTCGGGCAAGTCGACGTTGATGAAGGCGCTGACGCAGATGGCGCCGGCAACCGCCGACGAGCTGTCGATCGGGGACACGCCGGTACTCGCGCAGCACGGCCGGGATCTGCGGGCGTTGCGGTCGCGGGTGGGCAACGTGTTCCAGCACTTCAACCTGGTGCCCAATCTCAGCGCGCTCACCAACGTGCTGACGGGTGGGCTGTACGACGCAGGCCCGCTCAACCGTCTCGGAGTGTTCAACTCGGCCCAGCGGCGACGAGCACTCGAGCTCCTCGATTGGGTCGGCCTCCAGGATCGGGCCGGTCAGCAGACCCGCACCCTGAGCGGCGGCCAGCAGCAACGCGTGGCCATCGCTCGAGCCCTCATGCAGGATCCCGAGCTGATACTCGCGGACGAGCCCGTGGCGTCACTCGACCCTCGGCTCGCCGGGTCGGTGCTGCGGCTCCTGCAGCGCATCGCGTCGGAGCGCCACATCCCGGTGATCGTCAGCCTGCACGTCGTCGATCTCGCGAGCACGTACGCGGATCGGGTGATCGGGCTGCATTCGGGTCGTGTCGTCTACGACGGTGCCGCAGCTGCGCTCGGGCCCGACGAGGTCATCCAGATCTACGGCGACGGAGGTGAGTTCGGTGACGACGGTCGAGCAGCCTGAGACGACCCGAGAGCACGAGGAGCGCCCGGCGCACGAAGAACGGCTGAGCGAATCCGATCTCCGCCGACTCACCCGACCGGTCCGCATGCCCGGAATCGGCGGCACGGTCGCGATCGTCACGGTCGTCGTCGCCGTGCTGTGGAGCATGAACGGCGCCGACGTCGACGGCGAACGATTCGTGTCGGGTGTCCCTCGCATGTGGGATTTCCTCTCGCGACTGTGGCCACCTGACTTCGGCCGCCTCGACACGATCATCCGCTTGCTGATCGAAACCCTGCAGATGGCGATCATCGGCACACTCGTCGGGGCGCTGCTGTCGCTGCTGTTGAGCTTTGCTGCCGCGAGCAACATCTCGCCCCGGTGGCTCTACAGCTCCTCGCGGATGGTCCTCAACATCCTTCGCTCGATTCCCGAGCTGATCCTCGCCCTGATGTTCGTCTCGGCGGTCGGCCTCGGCCCGTTCGCCGGGATCATGGCGATCATCCTCGGCTCGATGGGCTCGATCGCCAAGGTCTACGCCGAGGCGATGGAGTCCGTCGACGCCGGGCCGCTCCACGCACTCGAGTCCACCGGCGCGTCGAGCCGCCAGGTGATCTACTACGGGATCCTGCCGCAGGCGGCACCGCTGCTGACGAGCTACACGCTGCTGCTCTTCGAGGGCAACGTCCGCGGCGCCACGATCCTCGGACTCGTCGGCGCCGGCGGGATCGGGATGGAACTGACCACGGCGATGCGGCTGTACGACTACGGCCACCTGTCGGCGATCATCATCAGCATCGTCGTGCTGGTCACGATCATCGATCGTCTCAGCGCAGTCGTCCGGCGGCGGATCACATGACCGGTCTCGAGACGGGAGACGTCACCCGATCTCTGCTCGCCAACCTGCGCGACCTGGGAGGTCTGCGCGTGCTCGCCGGCACCGTGCGCTCCGGCGTGCTGTGGCGGGCCGATGATCTCAGCCTGTCTCCGCGCGACGAAGTGGTCGACCTCCACGCCCGGGGCGTGCGCGTCGTGCTGGACCTCCGCTCGGTGACGGAGAGCGAACGATCGACCGGAGAGCACGCACTCGCCGTCGGGCTCGATCGTCACCAGATCTCGTTGCTGGAGACCGACGCCGACCCGGTTGCGATGGCGTCGATGCTCGGCGACATCGCCACGGCGGATGACATGGGCCGGTGGTACGCGACCATGGCGGAACAGGGCGCGGCGTCCATCGTGCGCGGTCTGGAACTCGTCGCTGCGAATCCCGACGCGACGCTGTTCCACTGCGCCGCCGGGAAGGACCGCACCGGAGTCTTCGCAGCCGCCGTGTTGAGCGTGCTCGGCGCTGACGACGACGTCATCATCGAGGACTACGCGCGCACCGACGATGTGATCGAAGCGGTGCTTGCCCGCCTCGCCCCGAACGCCGGCACCGAGCACGAGCACGTGTTCGAGATGATCGATGCAGGGCATCCGCTCCTGCGCGCACCCGCCGATTCGATGAGGGCGATGCTGAGCCACCTCGGGCGGGCGCACGGCGGTTTCGCCGCACTGCTGCGTCAGGTCGGTCTCGACACCGAGCTCGCGGACGCGCTGCGACATCGGCTCGTCGAGCGCAGACCACGAGCGTTGCCGGCGGACTGACGCTGCGAGGCCGCACCACCTGACGTTGTGGCGATCCGGCGCCGATCCGACGGATCGGAGCTGGATCGGGCATGGTGGAGCAATGCCAGTTCGTCCGGGGGTCGCCGCCGCGTTCACGTCGCTGCGCATCCCGGACTACCGCAAGCTGTGGTGGGCAGGGACGCTGTCGTTCATGGCGGTGCAGATGCAGTTCCTGCTGCGCGGCGTGCTGGCATGGGACCTCACCGAACGAGAAGGAGCGCTCGGCCTCGTCTACCTGTGTTTCGGCGTCGCCCTCCTCGTCTCCACGCCGCTCGGCGGTGTCGCCGCCGACCGGCTGCCCAAACGCAAGGTCCTGCTCGTCAGCCAGGGAGCACTCCTCGCCGCCGCTGCCGGCATGGGTGTTGCCGTCGTCACCGACACCGTCCAGTTCTGGATGCTGCTGCTCGCGGCGCTCACACAGGGCATCGCCTTCGGCTTCCTCGGGCCGACACGCGTCGCGTTCACCTCCGAGCTCGTCGGGCGCGACCAGCTCGGCAACGCCATCACGTTGTCGATCCTCAGCATGAACGGCACCCGCGTGTTCGCTCCGTCACTCGCGGGTGCGCTCGCCGGCATCGTGTTCATCGGCATCGGTGGGGCGTACATCGTCGCTGCGGTGTTCTCCCTCGGGGCGTTCGCGATGTTGCTGCGCTGCCCGCCGGGGACGGAACCGCGAACGACGTCGACGGCGAAGCCGTTGGCCGAGATCGTCGACGGGCTCCGCTACGTCACCTCGCGCCCGCATCTCCGTCGCCTGGTGCTCAGCTCGTTCGTCATCATCATGTTCGGCTTCAACTACGTCGCGTTCATCCCGGCGCTCGTCAAGGGGGAGTTCGGCCTCGGCGACGGTGCGGTCGGGTTGATCATGTCGGCGAGTTCGATCGGCGCCGTGCTCGTCGCCGTTCCGCTCGCCAGCCGGGCGGACGGCGCCGGCGTCTGGCGCCTGATGGTCGGCTCGGGCATCGTGTTCGGCGGCGGCGTGATCGCCCTCGGGCTCTCACCCGTGTACTTCCTCGGGGTCGTCGTCGTGGTGCTCGTCGGTGCCGGCACCACCGGCTACCAGTCCCTCTCGAACACGATCGCACTCAACATGACCGACGACTCCCACCAGGGTCGCGTGCAGTCGTTGATGATGCTCTCCTTCGCCGGCTTCGGCATTGCTGCGGCACCGCTCGGGTTCGTCGCCGAGGCGATCGGCCTGCGTCAGACGATCGGCCTGATGGGTGCGGTCACGCTCACGACCGTCGTCCTCTACGCGTTGCTCGAGCGGCGAGTGCAGGTACTCATCGAGCGCGGCACCAAGGACGACCCGATGCCCGCCGACGTCGATCAGGCCGTCACCTGACCGTCGGCTCAGCCGAGCGTGGCCAGTTCAGCTGCGAGGTTGGCGCGAGCTCGCGACTCCCAGCGCTCGCGCCCCGTCGGTGTCGTGAAGATCGTGTCGCGGTCGAGCAGGCTCCGCAGCAGCTCGGAGCGTCCTGCTCGCCAGTCGGCGTCGTCGACGTGGCGGTACTCGGAGCGCACCTGTTCGACGTAGGTCGAGTAGGCGGCGGGATCGGCGCCGAGGACGGCGAGATCGGCATCGAGCAGGACCGCGGTGTCGCCGGTCGGTTCCGGCGACGCCCCGTGCTCGGTGGCCTCGATCATGGCGGCGACACGGTCGGCGGCGTCGCCGGCCCAGCCCAGAGCGGTCAGGTCGCGCCGGGCGAGCCGGGCGCTCGCTCGCTCGTTGGCGGGATGGGTCGGTTCGTACACGGCGTCGTGGTAGAACGCGGCGGCGACGACCTCGCCGAGCCGCTCGACGGGTTCGCTGGCCGCCAGTTCCTCGACGTGGCGCAGCACCCAGGCCACGTGGGTGGCCGTGTGGTACCGCCGCTGCTTCTCGCGATGGCGGGCGAGCAGGCCGTCGAGCAGGCGGCGGTCGGTGCTCACGTGACGTTGCCAGGCGAGGTCGAGTTCGAGATCCGGCTCGCTCATCGGCCCAGTCTGCCCCGTCGGCGATGTGGCAGGGTGGCGCCGTGGCGATCCTGATCGACGAGGCCCGCTGGTGGTGGAGAGGCGAGAAGTGGTGCCACCTCGTCAGCGACACGTCGTACGACGAGCTCCACGAGTTCGCCGACCGGACCGGCATCCCCCGCCGAGGGTTCCAGGGAGACCACTACGACATCCCCGAGGAATACCGCGCCGAGTTGATCGAGGCCGGCGCGCTCGAGGTGGAGAGCCGCGAGCTCGTTCGGCGCCTCCGCGCCGCCGGCCTGCGTCTCTCGCCCGCCGCCCGCCGCGCCGGTCGATGACGTCACCGTCACGTCGTCGTCGACGTCACCAGGGGTTCCAGCGCGGCGGGTCGCCTGCGAGCTCGCGGGGGTACTCGATCCCGGAACCGAACACGAACCACTCGACGAGTTCGACGCCGGCGTCGTCGCACTGCATCGCCGCCTCGACCCAGCGGAACCGGTCGCTCGGCACGACCCCGCCACCGGGTCGACTCGACGCGAGGAGCAGCCCGTGGGCGTCGGGCATCGTGGCGCCGAGGCAGAGTTCGATCACACGGAAGACGGCATCGGGGTCGGTGGTGCCGGTCACGACGTGAATGGTGTGGCCGCAGCGCTCGTCGTCGAGCACGATGCCGACCGTGTCGTGGCCGTAGGGCGCACCGAGCGCCAGTACCGCCAGTGCGTCGGCCTCGGTGCGGATCGGATCGACGCCGCCGCGCGGTGCGCGGGAGGCGGAGCAGGAGTCGGACATCGGTTCCCCTTGACGGTTCGGTGGTACATCGAGGGGGAGTCGGCACCGTCAACTGTAGGGAGCGGGTGTGACGCCGACGGCGACGGGCCGATCGGCGCGATTGGCACACTGTGACAACCGATGAGACCTCATCGCCGTGAAGGCCGTAACCTCGCCTCCATGGCCGTGGCAACCATCTACCACAACCGGCATTGAAACTCGTCGCTCAATGCCGTGCGCATTGCCGAGGATCTGGGCGTGGAGGTCGAGATCGTGAACTACATCCAGGACCCACCCGACGCGCAGACCCTGCGCGGCATCATCGCCAAGCTCGAGGACGAGCCGACGGCGTTGGTGCGCCGTGACAGCAAGTGGAAGAAGCTCGGACTCACCGACGCCGACGCCGAGACCGACGACCAGATCGTCGAGTTGCTCGTCGAGCACAAACAGCTCCTGCAGCGTCCCGTCGTGGTCACCGCCGACACGGCGATCGTCGGCCGACCGAAGGAACGCGTGACGGAACTGCTCGCACCGCTCACATGAGCGACACGATCGCGGCCGACGTCGCCGTCGACGACTCCGGCACCCCCAGCCGGTGGCACCTGCTGCGGTCGACGCTGCGCGACCAGCGCCGCAACCTGATCATCGGCTCGCTGATCGGGCTGATGTGGATGCTCGGCAAGATCTCGGTGCCGATCCTCGTGCGCTTCAGCATCGACCGCGGGATCGAGAAGGGCGAACTGCTGTGGCTCTGGGTTCTGCTGATCGCCATTGCCGGCGTGGCCGTCGGCACGTTCACCGCGCTGCGGCGCTACTTCGCGTTCCGTGAGGCCCGGTGGACCGAGACCCGCCTGCGCGAGCGCCTCTTCAACCACATCCTGTCGTTGCACGTCGGCTACCACGACCGGGCCCAGACCGGCCAGCTGATGAGCCGTTCGTCGAGCGACCTGCAGCAGATCCAGTCGTTCGTCGTGATGATCCCGATCACCATGTCGAACCTCGGCATGATCGTGGCGGCGACGATCATCCTGTTCGCCACCGATCCGCTCCTGGCGCTGATCGCCCTCGCACCGCTGCCACTGGTCAACGTCGCCGGTCGCCGGTTCTCGCAGTCGATCCACTCCGCGGTCCTGCAGGTGCAGGCCGAGCAGGCGGAGTTGGCCACGGTCGTCGAGGAGACGATCGGCGGCGTGCGCGTCGTCAAGGGCTTCGGGGCCGAGGAGGTCCAGTCGAAGCGGCTGCGCAAGGAGGCCGACGACATCCGCGGCGTGTCGATCCGCGCCGCTCGCATCCGTGCCAAGTTCCTGCCGGCGATCGACCTGCTTCCGCAGCTCGGCCTCATCGCCGTGCTCGGCATCGGCGGCATGCGGGTGATCAACGGCGACCTGACGCTGGGCCAGCTCGTGCAGTTCAACTTCTTCGTCGCGCTGCTCGTGTCGCCGCTGCGGATGCTCGGCATGACGATCGCATGGGCTCAGCGTGCCGGTGCTGCCCTGGAACGAGTCAACGAGGTGCTCGACGCCGTCCCCGCGGTCGTCGACCCCGAGCGCCCGCAGCAACTCCCCGACGGCGCCGGGCGTGGCGCCGTCAGCTTCCGCAGTGTCCGCTTCGGCTACGACCCGGCGGCGCCGGTGCTCGACGGGTTCGACTTCGACCTCGAGGCCGGACAGTCGGTCGCCCTCGTCGGTGCGACCGGCTCGGGCAAGTCCACCGTCGCCCGGCTGCTCGTACGCTTCTACGACGTCGACGACGGTCGCATCTGCATCGACGGCATCGACGTGCGCGACCTCCCGGTCAACGACCTCCGGCGGGCGGTCGGCATCGTGTTCGAGGACACGCTGCTCTTCCACGACACCGTCGCCGCCAACATCGCGTTCGCCCAACCCGACGCCGACATGGAGACGGTCGAACGGGCGGCCCGTCTCGCCGGCGCCCACGACTTCATCATGGGTCTGCCCGAGGCCTACGACACGCTGCTCGGCGAACGTGGCTTCTCGCTGTCGGGCGGACAGCGCCAGCGGATCGCCATCGCCCGGGCGATTCTCGCCGATCCGCGGATCCTCGTGCTCGACGACGCGACCTCGGCGGTCGACCCGTCGAAGGAACACGAGATCCGCTCCGCCATGGCAACCGTGATGGACGGTCGAACGACGATCGTGATCGCCCACCGCGCCGGCACCATCGCGCTCGCCGACACCGTCGTCCTGCTCGACCAGGGCCGCGTGATCGCATCGGGTCGCCACCAGGAACTGCTCGACACCGAACCGCGCTACCGCGACGTGTTGGCAGCGATGGAGGCCGCCGAAGCCGAGTCCCGAGAAGGCGGCGACGACAGCGCCGACGTCTCGGTCGCCGCACCCCGGGGAGGTGGCGGCTGATGCACGTGATGGGAGCCGTCACCGAGGAGGACAAACTCGACGCCGAGGAGGCCAAGAAGGTCCTGCGCCGAGCGGGCCGGATGGCGCTGCCGTTCAAGAAGACCATCGCCGGTGCGCTCGCGTTCACGGCGCTCTCGACGCTCGGCGTGGTGCTCGGCCCGGTGATCCTGCGCTGGGGCATCGACCACGGCATCGAGCCGGGCGACTCCACGGTGTTGCGCAACGCGGTGATCGTCTTCTTCGCCATCACGGCGATGTCGTACCTCGCCGCCCGCCAGCAGTTCATCCTCATCAACAAGGCGGGCGAGGGTTTCCTGCGGGCACTGCGAATCCGGGTGTTCGACCACATCCAGAAGCAGTCACTGGCGTTCTTCGACCGCAACAAGTCCGGCGTGCTGGTCGCTCGCATGACCGCCGACATCGAGTCGATGGGCGAACTGGTGCAGTGGGGGCTGCTGCAGTTCGTCATGGCGATCCTGCTCGTGTTCTTCGCGTTGATCCTGGCGTTCGCGATGTCGTGGCAGCTGACGCTCGTCGGCCTGCTCGTGATGCCGATCATCATCGTGGCATCGCGCAAGTTCCAGCGCGACTCCAACGCCGCCTACCTCGACGTCCGCGAACAGATCGGTCAGACACTCTCGGGTCTGCAGGAGGGCATCGCCGGCGTCCGTGTGATCCAGGCCTACGGCCGTGAGGACGAGCAGCGCCGCCGGTTCCGGCGCTCGAACCGGGAGCTCTACGACTCCCACATCCACAGCGTGCGGGTGTCGACCTGGTACTTCGGCCTCGTCGAATCGGCCGGGGTGTTCGCCACGGCGATCATCGTCGGTGTCGGCGGCTGGCTGTTCACCCGCGGCGACGTCACGATCGGCACGATCATCGCCGTCGTGCTGCTCTTCGTCCAGCTGTTCGAACCCGTGCAGCAGCTCTCGCAGCTCTACAACACCGTCCAGTCGTCGGCGGCCTCGTTGAGCAAGCTGTTCGGCATCCTCGACACCACACCCGACATCGAGGACGGCACGGAGGTGCTCGCTCGCAACGGTGATCTCGTCGTCGACCGGGTCGGGTTCAAGTACCCCGAGACCGAGGCGCCGGTGCTCACCGACGTGTCGATCACCGTCGCCGACGGCGAACGGCTCGCGCTCGTCGGCCCGACGGGTGCGGGCAAGTCGACGCTCGCCAAGCTGATGGCACGCCTCTACGACCCGACCGAGGGCACGATCACCTTCGGTGGCGTCGACCTGCGCGACGCCACGCTGTCGTCGCTGCGCCACCGCGTGGTCGTCGTCCCGCAGGAGGGCTTCCTGTTCGGCGGGACGATCGCCGACAACGTGCGCGTCGCCCGCGCCGACGCCACCGACGACGACATCCGCTCCGCGTTCGCCGCGATCGGCGCGCTCGGACGGTTCCAGGAGTTCCCCGAGGGCATCCACACCGAGGTGCGCGAGCGCGGCTCGCGTCTGTCGGCCGGTGAACGCCAGCTCGTGTCGCTCGCCCGTGCCGCCCTCGTCGACCCCGCCGTGCTCGTGCTCGACGAGGCGACGAGCAACCTCGATCCCGGTACCGAGTTCATCGTCGAACGGGCACTCGACGCCCTCATGAAGGGCCGGACCACGATCGTCGTCGCCCACCGCCTGTCGACGATCCAGCGTGCCGACCGCATCGCCGTGATCGACGGCGGCCGCCTCGTGGAGCTCGGCAACCACGCCGAGCTCGTGGCCCAGCGCGGGCGCTACGCGGCACTCGCGGCCGCCTGGGCCAAGTCGCAACCGATTGCCGGCGCCTGAGCGGCGCCGGGGTCCGGGGCTCGGGCCCGCGGCGTTTCCCCGACCGAGTACCGGTGGACCACACCCTCCAGTGACTCCGGTGACTCTGTGACACCCCCCGACGAAGATGGGTGGCATGAACACGCCGGTCGAGGGGCTCGTGGAGGAGCTGATGGAGGAGTTGACGGGGTGCAGTGACTCCGCTCTCGACGATCGTGTTCGTGCTCTGGAACTGCAGCGTCGGCGGGTGGAGGCCGAG
>JAWLFC010000068.1:0-16037 GCA_041685755.1 Ilumatobacteraceae bacterium | reverse complement strand
CGGCCATCAGCTCGCCGGCCTCGGTCGGGTTCAGCCCGACCTGCACGCCGGCGGCGGCGAGTGCGTCCATCTTGCCCTGCGCGGTGCCCTTGCCTCCCGAGACGATGGCACCGGCGTGGCCCATCTTCTTGCCGGGAGGAGCGGTGACACCGGCGATGTAGGCGCTCATCGGCTTGGTGACGTTGGCCTGGATGTACTCCGCGGCCTCTTCCTCCGCTGAGCCACCGATCTCGCCGATCATCATGATCGCGTGCGTCTCGGGATCGGCCTGGAACTCGGCGAGGCAGTCGATGAAGTTGGTGCCGGGCACGGGATCACCACCGATGCCGACGCAGCTCGACACACCGATGCCCTTCTGCTTCAACTCGTACAGCGCCTGGTAGGTCAGCGTGCCCGAGCGGCTCACGATGCCGACGTTGGGGCCGTCGGCCGACGGCGCCTGGGCGATCTGGCCGGCGGTGATGCCGATGTTGCACTTGCCGGGGCTGATGATGCCCGGGCAGTTCGGGCCGAGCAGCCGGGTGCCGGGATGGTTGCGCACGAGCAGGTTGTAGGTCTTGGCTTCGTCCTGGGCCGGGATGCCCTCGGTGATGCAGACGACGAAACCGATCCCGGCTGCGGCGGCCTCCAGGATCGCGTCGGACGCGAACTTCGGGGGCACGGCGACGAACGAGGCGTCGGCGCCGGTGGCCTCGACCGCCTCGGCGACCGAGTCGAAGATCGGGATGCCGTCGACGTCCTGGCCACCCTTGCCCGGGGTGACACCGCCGACGATCTGGGTGCCGTAGTCGCGGTTGCGCAGGCCGTGGTACTTGCCCTGACCGCCGGTGAGGCCCTGGACGATGACCTTGGTGTTCTCGTTGACGAAGATGGCCATGGGGAGTTCCTTACTTCGCGATCGCAACCGCGGCGCGGGCGGCGTCGAGCATGGTGGGTTCGGACTGGAGCTTGTCGGCGGGGATCCCGGCGTCGAGCAGGATCTGGCGCCCCTCCTCGGCGTTGGTGCCGTCGAGACGGATCACGATCGGGGCGCGGAGCTCGACCCGACCCATCGCCTCGACGATGCCCTTGGCGACTTCCTCGCCACGGGTGATGCCACCGAAGATGTTGATCAGGATCGACTGGACCTTGTCGTCGAAGTTGATGACCTCGAGCGCTCCGGCCATCACGTCGGCGTTGGCGCCGCCGCCGATGTCGAGGAAGTTGGCGGCCGACCCGCCGACCTGGTTGACCACGTCGAGCGTCGACATCGCCAGCCCGGCGCCGTTGGCGATGATGCCGACGCTGCCGTCGAGGCCGATGTACTGCAGGCCCTTCTCGGCTGCCATCTTCTCGCGGTCGTCCATCTCGGTGAGGCCGCGGAAGGCCTCCCACTCCGGATGACGGAACTCGGCGTTCTCGTCGAGGGTGACCTTGGCGTCGAGGGCGTGCACCTCGCCGGTCGGCTTGAGGATGAGCGGGTTGATCTCGGCGAGGTCGCAGTCGCCCTCGGTGAAGCACCGGTACAGCTTCACGAGGATGTCGGCGGCGCCGTCGAGGGCACGCTCGGGCAGCTTCGCGTCGACGCAGGCCTGGCGCGCCGTGGCGACGTCGAGGCCGTCGACGGGGTCGACGTGCAGTTTGACGATCGCGTCGGGGTTGGTCTCGGCCACGGCCTCGATCTCGACACCACCTTCGGCCGACAGCATCAGCAGGTGCTTCTTGGCGGAGCGATCGAGCGTGAAGCTGGCGTAGTACTCCTCGTCGATGTCGGACGCCTTCTCGACCCAGAGGCGACGCACGACGTGGCCCTTGATGTCCATCCCGAGGATGTTGCCGGCGTGCTCGCGCACCTCGGCCTCGTTGTCGGCGAGCTTGATGCCGCCGGCCTTGCCGCGACCGCCGACCTGCACCTGCGCCTTGACGACGACGGGGTAGCCCGCTTGGCTGGCCTCCTTGACCGCCTCGTCGACGGTGTCGGCCGGGCCGCCGGGGCTGACCGGGATGTCGAAGCGGGCGAAGTACTGCTTGCCCTGGTACTCGAAGAGGTCCACGTCGGGGGTGCTCGCTTTCTCGTTGGAACTTCAGTCGGATTCGCGCTCGTCGAGGGTCTGCTCGAGCCAGGCGCCGATCTCCTTGAGCGACGAGCCGGGCCCGAAGATCTCGGCGACACCCTGGCTGCGCAGCTCGCGGGCGTCGGCGTCGGGGATGACGCCGCCGCCGAAGATCAGCACGTCGCCGAGGTCTCGGTCTCGCAGTTCCTGCATCACGCGCGGGAACAACGTGAGGTGGGCACCGGACAGCAGCGACAGGCCGACGCCGTCGGCATCTTCCTGCAGGACGGTCTCGGCGATCTGCTCGGGCGTCTGATGGAGGCCGGTGTAGATGACCTCGAAGCCGTGGTCGCGCAGGGCCCGGGTGATGGTCTTGGCGCCACGGTCGTGGCCGTCGAGGCCGGGCTTCGCCACGACGATGCGGTACGTGCGCTTCACGAAGCAGGAACCATAGGTGAAGATTCGTCTCGGCGCCGAAACGACGGACCGCGCATGCGAACCAACCGCCATGCGAGCGGCCGGATTCCCGGCGCGACGCCGCGGTCCCACCGGCAGACTGTGGGGGTGTCCAACGCAGTTGCGCCCGAGCCGGTCCGGCTGAAGTCGACGTGGGCTCGTGCCAT
This sequence comes from Ilumatobacteraceae bacterium, assembly GCA_041685755.1. Lineage (GTDB taxonomy): Bacteria > Actinomycetota > Acidimicrobiia > Acidimicrobiales > Ilumatobacteraceae > Sva-07. The sequence goes on along the minus strand of JAWLFC010000068.1, from coordinate 13,381 downwards.
CGTGCCCGTGGCCGCCGGACTTGCGTTCCTGACGTTCATGGGTGTGGCGACCTGGGGCGTCGCCGCGTGGATTTCCCGCGACGGCGTCGAACCGACCGACCGGCTCGCTCCGACCACGTTCCCCCTCGGGTCGGTGCAGGAGCGTGCCGACGACGTCGCCGAGAACGGACCGATCATCCTCCCGGGCCTCAACACCACGACCGGCGAGCGCACGCTGGTGGTCGACCACCAGGGCGACGACCCCACGCGGGGCTGGCGAATCTACTACGCCCATCCGATCGACCGCCCCGACTGCCCCGTCGAGCAGGTCGAGGGAACGCGCGAGTTCATCGACTGCGATGGTGCCACGATCGGTGTGGAGGACCTGTCGCCGCCGGCATCAGGGGTGAACCCGGTCGTGGAGGACCAGCGGCGATTGCTCATCGACCTCCGCGGCGTGACGACCGGTTGACGCGCCGCTTCACGGGCCGGCCGCTCCCGGCTCAGCTGACGGCGAACGCGTCGACCAGCCGCTCGGCGAAGATCTCGCTGTGCTGGTCGAGCTTGCCCCGGTTGAGCGCGAGCCCACCGATCACGTAGGCGCCCGTGTCGCCGAGGGCCCGGTCGAGCTTGTCGAGCGCCTTGCCGGGGTCGAGGGCGAAGGTGAGGAAACCCGCCGCCCGCTTGCCGCGCATCGTCGGCAGGTTGGCGATGTTCGACACCGCCCACGGCGCCTGGCCGAACACGAACGCGCCGTGGACCCACGTACCGACCAGGATCAGATCGGCCTCCTGGATCGCGGCGTGGTCGGGCTGCTTCACCTTCGACATCCCGGTGATGCTCCACCGCTCCTGGGCGAGCAGGTTGGCGACCTTCTCGGCCGCCTCCCACGTGTTGCCGGTCAGACTCTCCACCAGGAACGCTGCTTTCACGCTGCCGATTCTTGCAGGTCCCACCCCATGGCACCCGAACTTCGTGCGCGGCCTCACCCGACGAGACCGGGCGAGTTCACCACGTGAGGCGGTCGCACCCCTCGTGATCGACGGGTTCGATCTGGAAGGTGCCGTGGTCGACGCCGTAGCGGTCGGCGAGGCAGGCGCGGGCGGCGTCGAGCACGGCGTGGGCATCGGCGCTCCGGGCGGTGACGAGATGGGCCGATGCCGCATCCATCTCGGAGGTGAGGGTCCACACGTGGAGGTCGTGCACGTCGACGACGCCCTCGATCGCTCCCATGTCGGCGGCGAGCTCGTCGAGGTCGATCCGCTCGGGCGCGGCCTGGATCAGGATCCGCAACGCCGACCGGCCGAGCCGCCACGTCCGGGGCAGGATCCAGAGTCCGATCGCAGCGCCGACGACGGAGTCGACCCAGGTCCAGCCGAACACCTGGAGCAGGACCGCCGCGACGATCACGCCGACCGAGCCGACGGTGTCGGCGAGGACCTCCAGATAGGCGCCGCGCACGTTGAGCGACTCCTCGGCGCCGCTGCGCAGCAGGGCGAATGCGACGAGGTTGGCCGCCAGGCCGAGGAGAGCGACGACGAGCATCGGCCCGCCCAGGATCTCCGGTTCGGTGCCGATTCGACGGACCGCCTCGAACACCACCCAGGCGGCAACGCCGAACAGCAGGAGTGCGTTCAGGAGGGCGGCGAGGACCTCGAGCCGGTACAGACCGAACGTGTTGGCCGATCGCGTCGTCGTGGATCGCCGCTCGAACCGCGTCGCCAGTTGGATCGCGGCGAGCGCCATCCCGATCCCGACGACGTCGGTGAGCATGTGCCCGGCGTCGGAGAGCAGGGCGAGCGAGCCGGTCCACAGCGCGGCGACCAGCTGGACGACGAAGAACACCGCGATCACGGCGAAGGCACCGACCAGTCGGCCTCGGTGCCGCTCTCCGGCGCGGGCGACGACCGGTCCGTGCGCGTGGTCGTTGCCCATACCCGCATTCTCACTGAATGGGAATGAAACCGCAACCCCCGGGGAGGTTTCGGTCGCGTCAGGTGCGGACCGCGGCTGTCGGCGAGCTTCAGCCGGTCACGGGGACCTGAACGGTGAAGATCACCTGGTCGAACTCGCCGAAGCGGGCGGTCACCTCGAAGGTCCACAGCCCGGCGACCGGGAGGTCGACGGCGGTCCCGATCACGTGGTTCGGACCGGCGGGGACGACCTCGACGTCGAACGGGCCGAGGTCGGCGACGGGCAGGCTGGCCTCGACGGTGATCTCGTCGGCGCGATCGAGCCCGCCACCCGGCGACGACAGGTAGACGTGCATCTCGGTGCCACCGGTGACCGCCGGGTCGAGTTCGACCTGCACGATGCGATCGCCGACGACGACCGACGCCGACTCGGTGGTCGCCGCCGAGGGTGGCGGCGGCGAGTTGACCAGGCCGGCCGTGGCCATCAGGATCAGCGCCATCCCGGCCACTTCGAATGCGACGGTGCGCCGCAGCGCCGGTGGCGGCTGCTGTGACTCCGCGACCGCCGCTCCCACGGCCAGCGCTGCCGGTTCCGCGTCGGCGACCGAGACGGCCGCGGGATCGTCGGACCGTGACATCCGACGGCTGAAGAACGCCGCCACGACCACCGCCACGACGAGCAGCAACTTGATCACCAACCACCGGCCGTAGGCGGAGTCGGTCAGGCCGTCGAAGGATCCGAGCTGACGCCACGCATTGACGCTGCCGGTGACCGCCAGCGCGACGACGGCGCCGAGCGCCCACGGCGAGAACTGTGACGCCGTCCACCAGAACCAGTCCCGCGGCAGCCCGGCGAGCAACAGCACCAGACCGCCGAGCCAGATCGCCATCGCGGCGAGATGGACGACGGTGGCGCCGACGCCGAGGAGCACGTTGTCACCCGAGACGGCGTGGCCGCCGGCCGCGACGACGCCGAACACGACGAGTCCGGCGGCGGCGATCTCGATCCGTCCGGGCAACGACGTCAGGAACGACCGGGCCGGGATGAACAGCGCGAACAGGCCGATCGCGACCAGACGGACGAGCCACCACTGCCCCGATCGGATCCCGATCACGTCGCCCCAGGCGAAGTACGAGCCGGCGATCAGGTGGGCCTGGCCCAGGAACATCGCCAGCGTGCCGAGGACACCAGCTCCGGCGGCGACGAGGAGCAGCCGTCCGATGCGACGGTCGGCGATCAGCTCTGGCACGAGTACCGCTGCCAGGAACAGCGCACCGACGAGCACACCGATGCCGGCGAAGCTCAGGAACCGTCCCGCACCGAGCAGCAACGACTCCGACGGCGAGGTGTCACCAGCGGCGAAGATGTCGTCGATCACGCCCGGAGCGGTCGGCGTCGCGGCGCCGACGGAGAACGTGAAGGCACCGCGGATCCTGTGCGAATCGGCCGAGATCGCCTGCCACCCGACGACGTAGGTGCCGTCATCGATCGTCGCCGGCACGGGGGTTCGCAGCGTGTCGTCGCCGAGCGACTGGTCGAGCGGCCCGAGCGGCACCGGATCACCGTCGGCATCGACGAGGCGGATCGAGTCGCCGACCGGTTCGACGCCCTCGGAGAACCGCAGCACGATCTCGCTCGGCGTCGACGGCAGGATCGACTGGTTCGCCGGGTTCGACGAGATCAGCTCGGCGTGGGCGAAGGCGGTCCCGGCCGACAGCGCCCCCAGCCCACCGATCAGTGCGGCGACCGCGACGAGGGCGCGTCGAAGCGTCATGGCTCGGTGGCGGCGGACGCCTTCCGGCCGACGCGGGCGCGCCAGGTGGCGAACGCAGCCACGACGACCACGGCGCCGAGCGTGGCGATGAAGAACACGGTGCCGGTGTTCGGGTCGGCGTCCTCGTCGGTCCCCTCGGCGATCACCGCCGGCTCGGTCGTGTCCGTCGATTCGGTGACCGCCGTCGAGGCGGCCTCGGCGGTCGTGGGGGCCGACGCGACCGCCGTCGTCGGCGGGTTGGTCGTCGGCGGGCTGGTCGTCGCCGGGCTGGTCGTCGCCACGGGTCCGGTCAGCAGCAGCGCCGGCGCCGGCTCGTCGAGTTCGTCGCCCGGCTCGGCGGGGATGCCGATCCAGCGGATCTCGCCGACCTCGCAGCGCTGGACGAACGGGAAGTAGATCGTGGTGTCGGGTGCCGTCGGCAGCGTCATCGTCACCGAGAACGTGCCCTCGGTGTCGTCGGGGAGCGGGCCGCCGACGAAGGTGATCACGTTGTCGTCGATCGACCCCTCCCAGCCGTCGACCGAGTCGGGGGCGGCTCCGGTCACCCCGTCCGGCAGGCGCATGTCGAGTTGGACCGTGGGCGAGCCGTCGCACCCGTGCTCGACGGTGAAGGCGATCGGCTGCGTCGAGCCGGCCTGCGCCTCTTTCGGCTCGGGATCGATGTGGGCCGAGGCGGGTGTCGCTGCCGCCAGCGACACGGCACCCAGCGCGGCCGAGAGGAGCAGGAGACGGCGCAACATGGCGCCTGCGATCGTAGGGGATCGGGCGCCGAACAGACCGGCAGCGCGCTCCGTAGACTGCTGCGATGCGCTCCCCCGGCCGAGGCGACGACACCGCATCCGCCGTCGATTCCGGTGCGGACGAGCTCGAGCAGACGATTCCCGACGACGTCGCCGACAGGCTGTTCCGCGGCGTGATGATCGCCATGGCCGCCGTCGTCGTCGTGGGGCTGTTCGCCGGCGCGGCGATCTGGGCGATCCAGGGTGACGACGAGCCTCCGGCGCCGATGAACGCCGTCGACGTCGGGTTCCTCCAGGACATGATCGACCACCACGAGCAAGCCCTGCTGATCTCCGAGCTGTACCTGGAGAACCAGCCTCGCGGGCCGGCGGCGGGCGCCGCCAACGAGGTCATCATGTTCCAGACCCGCGACCTCGGCTGGATGCGCGACTGGCTCGCCGACGAGGGCTACGCACCGGGCGAGCCCGACCGCATCGCCATGGAGTGGATGGGCGAGCCGACGCCGCTGGCCGAGATGCGCGGGATGCAGTCGCCCGAGCGCCTGCAGGAGCTCTCCGATGCCCGGGGCACCGAAGCCGACCGGCTGTTCTTCGAGATCATGACCGATCACCACCTCGGCGGCGTCCACATGGCCGATCACGCCGCGGCGAACGGCGCCCGCGAGGAGATCGTCGCGTTCGCCGAGGCGACCTCTCGGACGCAGCGCTACGAGGTCGTGGAGTACCGCAGCATGATGGAACGCCTCGGCCTGATCCCCTGACCCCGTTCTCGTGATCGAGGTGCGCTCCACGGGTGCACCTGGTTCACGAGGTGGTCGAACTCAGAGCTTCTTGAGGGGGGCCCAGGCGAGGGAGAGGTGTTTCGTGCCGACGCCCGGGAAGTTGATCGTGGCCTCGGCCTTGTCGCCGGCGCCGGAGATGTCGATGATCACGCCCTCGCCGAACGCGGGGTGTTCGACGTCGTCCCCGACGCGCAGCCCGAGCTCCTGGCTGTTCGACGGCGTCGGCGCCGGCTTGGCTCCCGAGCGCATCGCCGCGTCGACCACCCGCTCGCGGTGCGCGTCGCGATCGGCGCGGTCGTCGAGGACGTCGGCGTTGATGTCTCGGCCACTGCTGCTCCCCCGGCGATACGGCGGCGGCTCGCCGCCGTCGCGACGCCGGTAGCTCTGGCGTCCGTAGCTCGACCGGCCCGACACGTTGCCCGTCGAGTCGACGAGGTCGGCGGGGATCTCGTCGAAGAACCGCGACGGTGGGTTGTACTGGGTCGAGCCGTACAACTGGCGGCTCCACGCGTGGGACATGTACAGCCGTCGCATCGCCCGGGTGATGCCGACGTAGGCCAAGCGTCGCTCCTCTTCCATCTCGGCGGGCTCGGTCAGCGCGCGGATGTGCGGGAAGATCCCCTCCTCGCACCCGACGAGGAACACGATCGGGAACTCGAGCCCCTTCGCGGAGTGCAGGGTCATCAGCACCACCTGATCCTCGATTTCACCGTCGGGCAGCTCGTCGGTGTCGGCGACCAGCGCGACCTGTTCGAGGAACTCGTCCATCACCGTGAACTCGCGCGCCGACCCGACGAGCTCGCCGAGGTTCTCGATGCGGCTGTGGGCCTCGACGGTGTCCTCGGCCTCGAGCTCGGCGAGATACCCGGAGCCGTCGATCGCCGCCTGCAGCACGTCGCCGGGGCCCTGGTCGGGATCGGCGACGATCGTCGCCATCCGGTCGAGCAGGTCGACGAACGAGGCGATTCCGCGCACCGCCGGCCCGGTGACGCCGGCCTCGTCGGCGCGCCGCAATGCGTCGACGAAGGCGATGCCCTCGGTGGCGGCGAACGCATCGAGCTTGGCGACGCTGGCGTCGCCGACGCCACGCTTGGGCACGTTGAGCACGCGCTTGACACTGACCTCGTCGACCGGGTTCACCACGGCACGCAGGTACGCCATCGCGTCCTTGATCTCGCGCCGGTCGTAGAAGCGGGTGCCGCCGACCACCTTGTACGGCACACCGAGGCGCATGAACGCCTCCTCGATCACCCGCGACTGGGCGTTCGTACGGTAGAGCACCGCCATCTCGCGGAAGTTGGTGGCGTCGTCGGCGTGGAGCTGGCGGGCGGTGCCGGCGACCCATGTGGCTTCGTCGCCCTCGTCCTCGGCGTGGTATCGGACGATCCGCTCACCCGACCCGCTGTCGGTCCACAGCGACTTCGGCTTGCGCTCGACGTTGTTGTCGATCACGGCATTGGCGGCGTCGAGGATCGTCTGGGTGCTGCGGTAGTTCTGGTCGAGGATCACCGTGGTGACGTCGGGGAACGCCTCCTCGAAGTCGATGATGTTGCGGAAGTCGGCACCGCGGAACTTGTAGACGCTGTTGTGCACCAGCAGGCCATCGGCGCCATAGGTGTGGGTGACGTCGACCTCGAGGTCGTACACCGGACCGCTGTACGGCACGACGTCGACACCGTCGACCGGCGCCGCGACCCAGTCGTCGCCATCCTGGACGAGGACCTCCATGCCCGCATGGAGGTGGGCGATCGGCATCAGGTCGTAGATGACGCCATCGTGGGCGAGACGGCGACGGATGTCGAGCCCGCCGATCGTGGCGACCCTCTTCGCGTCGGCGAGCGCTCGCCGGTAGTCCGTCCACGAGGTCTCGTACCGCAGCGATCGGTGCGTGCCGGACCGGAGCGTCACGCCGCCTCGCTGGAGCGCCTCGATCACGTCGGCGCGGTGCGACGACCACTGCACCCGGTGGTAGCCGACCTCGCTCCGGCAATCGGAGAACATGGTGAGGTCGATCGCCGACCGCCGGGCTCCGTTCTGCGTCCGGTGATGAGGGAACTCGCGGTGCAGCAGCCGGTCCTCCATGAGCAGCTTGGCGCGCAGGTCGGTCTCGATGGACGAGTAGAGACGCGTCAGCCACTCGTCGTTCATCGCCGGCGCCCGGCCGGCATCGTGGAAGCAGGCTGTGGGAAGGCCGTACTCGGCGGCGAAGAACGACTCGAAGTAGGCGGCCTCGCCCATCGACGCGCAGGCCTTCAGGATCCACGCCGCATCGGCGTGCTCCTGGTTGGTGGACACGACGAGACCGTGCTGCAGCTTGCCTTCGCGAGGAGGACGAGCGCCGACGGTCCGTCCGACTCGCCAGCCGCGGTCGGCGCGATACATGAGGTAGACCAGCCACTGGTCCGCCTGCGCGAGGAGCCGGGCCGGTACCAGGTGATGTGGCGTGGCGCGGAAGCGACGGTCACCGGCGACGATCTCGACGAGGTGTCCGTCGAAGCGACCCTCGTGGACGTGGGTCACCGTGCCTGCGTGCCGTTGCCGCCGTCCGCCGGCACCCCACACGACATCGCCGATCGCCAGGTTCTCGATCGGGGTCACACCGGCTGGCCCGGCGACGAGCGTTCCCGGCGGCAGGCACTGGTCGGTGTCGCCGACCACGCAGACGTTGCGGTGGCCGTCGGCGAGGAGGAGCACCATCTCGTTCTGGGCCTGGTTCGTGTCCTGGTACTCGTCGACGAGGATGTGCTCGAAGCGTCGGCGGTAGTGCTCGAGCACGTCGGGGTGTTCACGGAACAACTTGACGGTGTTGGTGAGCAGGTCGTCGAAGTCCATCGCGCCGGCCTTGAGGAGCCGGGCCTGGTACTCGGCGTACACGTCGGCGTGCTTGCGGTCGAAGATGTTCTGCGCCCGCCGTGCCGCCTCGTCGGGATCGACGAGCTCGTTCTTCCAGAGGCTGATGATGGCGTGCACACCGCGAGGGGTGAAGCGCTTGGGGTCGAGGCCGAGGTCGCGGATGACGTAGCCGGTCAAGCGGTTGGAGTCGGCGGCGTCGTAGATCGAGAACTGGCGGGGATAACCGAGCAGGTCGCCGTTGGCGCGCAGGATGCGCACGCATGCCGAGTGGAACGTCGACACCCACATGGTCTTGACGACCGGGCCGACCAGCGCCCCGACACGCTCGCGCATCTCGGCCGCTGCCTTGTTGGTGAAGGTGATCGCGAGGATCTTCGACGGGTGGACACCCGAGTGGATCAGGTGGGCGATGCGGTGGGTGAGCACGCGGGTCTTGCCCGAACCGGCACCGGCGACGACCAGGAGCGGGCCCGACTCGTGGACGACGGCGTCGAGCTGGTCGGGGTTGAGCCCCTCGGCGAACGGCGACGGGCCGCGGTCGGCGACCGCGTCGGGTGACGCGGTGTCGGCCGGATGGGGGACGTCGGCGGCGAACAACTCGTCGTCAGTCATGCTCGGTCCACTCTACGGAGCGGCTGTGACCATCTCGGAGCCTCGAATCGGGCATGCCTCCACGACGAGCGATGAGCGAATCGCCACGATCCAGTCCGTTCGCTCATCGCTCGGGCCGGTTCGGTCGGGTTCGGTCGGCTCGGATCGTGGTGTGGAGCCTGCTCGTGGGACACTCCTGCGATGCTGCTGACCGAGCTGACGATGCCCGCCGCCGACTTCGAGTCGGCAACCGGGTGGGCCGCCAAGCCCGAGGGGATGTGCAAGGGCGCCGTCTGCGTGCCGGCGTCCGGCGCCGTCACCGACGGCTCGATCGACGTCGAGGCCGTGGCGGCCCGGCTCGGCATGGCCCTGGTGCGCGACGAGCACCGCAACGTGTGGGCGCTCGGCCCCGAGAGCGGCGGGCGGGCGCTCACCACCGCGCAGGCCCCGGAGCTGGAGCTCCCCGACGCCGACGGCAACCCGTTCAAGCTGTCGGCGATGCACGGGCGCAAGGTGCTGCTGGTCGCGTGGGCCTCGTGGTGAGGCTGCCGTGACGACCTGCCCGTGTGGCAGGCACTCCACGAAGAACTCGAACCACTCGGCCTGAGCGTCGTGACCGTCGCCCTCGACTTCGATCCCGACAAGGCACGACCGTGGATCGAGGCGGCGGCAGCGACGCACCCGTCGCTGATCGACGCCGACCATCGTGTCGACGAACTGTTCGGCATCTCCAACGTGCCGATGGCGGTGTGGATCGACGAGACGGGCATGCTCGTACGCCCGGCCGAATCGGCGTCGATCCAGGTGAGCCCGCTGCGCTCGATGGAGATCCCCGAGACCCTGCCCGAACGGGTCCGCCAGGTGATGGCCGGACTCAAGGACGTCCCCGACACCGCTGATGCCTATCGGGCGGCGATCGTCGACTGGGCGAACCGGGGTGTCGACAGCCCGTACGCGCTGTCGCCCGAGGAGGTCATCGACCGGTCGCAGCCCCGTTCGGCCGACCACAGCCGGGCCGCGGCCTGCTTCGAACTCGGCCACCACGCCCACCTGCTCGGCGACCACGACGCCGCGGTCGCCTGGTGGAAACAGGCCCATGCCCTCTTTCCCGAGAACTGGACCTACAAGCGCCAGGCGTGGACGCTGGAGTCGACCCCCGACGGCGCCGACTCCGACAAGGCCCAGGAGGTCCAGGAGGTGTACGGCACCTCGTGGAGCGACGAGTTCCTGGCCGTCGGCGGCGCCGGCTACGTCATCTCCCCGCAGCTCTGATCCACCCCCGTGGCCGGTCGCTGCGGCGGAGATCGCAGCACATCTCGCGCCACACGCGTACAGGACGGACATTCGGCTCTTTCCGAGCTCGGCCGTCAGGGCCAGACTTGCGGTGTCGGAGTCCGCTCGAAGGGGTACGACGCGACGAACGAAATGGTCGAACTCCGACCCCGACACCGTGCGGGTCAGTGCAGCTCCGGCCGAGGAAGTGACCGTGATCTACCGATCGATCGAGGTGCCACCCGAGCATCTGCTCCCACCGGAGCAACGCAGAGCGGTCGAACGTCAGCGCATCGGCGGCGCCACCGGGCGCACGGGACCCACCTGATGGAGATCGGCGGTCAGTCGGTGCCTGCGGTGCTGCTCGTACTGGGAGCGCTGGCGCTGATGGTGATGGCGTTCGTGCTCGCCGACCTGTACCGACACGACGTCAAGCACCTCCCGAAGTGGGCATGGGCCCTGATCATCGTGCTCGGCAATTTCCCGCTCGGCGCGATCGCCTACTTCGTGCTCGGTCGGCGAGCGGCGGGCGACGAGCCGACGGATCCGGTCGACCGATCTGGTGACCGAGCCGGTGACGAACCCGCCACCGCTGCGGTTCGCGCGCTCGACACCGATCTCCCCTCCCGACCGCCCCGCCGACCGATCGATACCAGCGACATCGTCGTTGCGACGCGAGCGCTGAGCAAGCTGTACGGCAGCGCGGCCGCGCTCGACGCCGTCGAACTCGTCGTCCCCCGAGGGGTGACCTACGGCCTGATCGGCCCCAACGGCGCCGGCAAGACCACGTTGCTGTCGATCCTCGCCGGATTGCGGCGGCCGACCCGCGGCACGGTCGAGATCGCGGTGCCGCGGACTTCGATGGGCGTGCTCGTCGACACCCCGCAGTTCGAGCCGTGGCTCACCGCCCGGGAGGCGGTCGACCTGGCCCGACACCTGACGGCCCCGGAGCTGCCGAGCAGCCGTGTCGACGACGTGCTGGTCGAAGTGGGCTTGGAGCAGGCGATCGATCGCCGGGTCGGCGGATTCTCCCGTGGGATGCTGCAGCGGCTCGGTCTCGCCGGTTGCCTGGTGGGCGACCCCGAGGTCCTGCTGCTCGACGAGCCGTCGTCGGCGCTGGATCCTGCGGGTCGGCGCGAAGTGCTCGATCTGGTGGGACGACTCGCACACACCAAGACGGTCATCCTGTCGACGCACATCCTCTCCGACGTCCAGCAGGTCGCCGACGTCGTGGGCGTGATCGACCACGGGCGCCTGCAGTTCCAGGGGCCCCTGACCGAGTTGCTGGCGCGCACCAGTGCGACGTACAGCATCCACGTGCGCCCGCCGGCCGATCCGATCCTCGAGCACCTCCGCCGTTGCGCCTGGACCGTGGAGGCCACCGAGCACGCCCCCGGCCGGATCCACCTCGTCGTCTCCGACCCCGCCGCCGCCGAGGCGCAGGTCGCCGCCGTGCTCGCCGAGCACGATGCCCGTCTGGTTTCCTTCAATCCGGCCACCGATCTGGAGACCGCGTTCCTGGAGCTCACGTCATGACCGCGGTGACGGACAGGAGCGCTCGCCGGCCGACGATGACGCTGTGGCGGCTGGAGTTGCTGCGCCTGGTACGGACGCACCGTTGGATGATCCTGTTCGGCGTCTACACGGCGCTCGCCGTACTGAGTGCGCTCACCGCCCGGTACTTCAACGAGATCATGGAACGCTTCGGCGAGGGCGTCGAGTTCACGGCCACCGAGCCGCAGCCCGTCGACGCGATCGTCCAGTTCGTGAGCAACACGAGCCAGATCGGCGTGCTGGCCGTGGTCGTCGTCGCCGCATCGTCGCTGACGATCGACGCCAAACCGGAACAGGCGGCGTTCCTGCGCACGAAGGTCACGCGGCCGGCCCATCTCCTCGTCGCGCCCTACACGATGAACGTCGCTGCCACATGCGCGGCGATGGCCACCGGCACGCTCGTCGTGTCGCTGCTGACCGAGGTGCTCATCGGTCCGCTTCCGTTCTGGCGCGTGCTCGTGGGCACCGTCCTCGGAGCGTGCTATCTCGCCTTCGCCGTTGCGGTGGTGGCAGCTGTCGCCGGATTCACGGGCGGGCAGGCCACGACCGTGTTCGGTGCACTCGGCGTGCTGCTCGCCCTGCCGATCATCGGGCTGTTCGAGCCGATCCAGGCGTGGCTGCCGAGCGAACTCGTCAGCGGGCTCGCGGCGATGGTCGACGGCGCCTCGTTCGGCGAGTTCGTGCGGTCCCTGCTCGTCACCGCGCTCGCGACGACCGGACTGCTCGCCGTCGCCGTGGCCCGCTTCGAGCGTCGGGAGTTGTGACGAGCGACGAGATGGCCGCGCCCGACGGTGTCGTCCGGTCAGTCCTGCGGCGACAGGACCACCTCGATGCGGTCGTAGTAGATCGAGGTGCGCCCTTCGAACCCCGAGTCGGTTCCCACGAACAGCCAGAGCGATCCCTCGGCGTCGGTCGTCGCCTCGACGCCGGCGCTCCGTTCCACCATCGCGTAGGGAGCCTCCTCGCTGTCGAGTGCCTCCTCGCACGGGATGCCGTTGGCGATGTCGCCCGCGATCACCGCCGCCGACCCACCCTGTGACTGGTTGCCCTTGTCGACGCTGAGGCGCACGTCACCCTCACGGTTCACCGGGACAGGTTCCTCACTGCTGGCGCCCACCTTCAGCCACACCGCTTCGCCCGGCGGACCGCCGATCCCGGCGCAACCGGTGGGGGCGTCGGAGGCGAACTCGACCGTGTAGTCGACCTCGTACCCGGTCGACGGTTCCAGGCCGTCGTCGGGTCCGACCTGTCGACGTAAGTACATGAACACGTCGTCGGAGGTGTTGGTCGCAGCGAGATGGACGAAGCCGTCCTCGGCATCCATGTCCGGCGGCGCGCTGCCGGTCTCGGACAGGAAGTCGTCAGGGCGCGTGGCCTCGCTGAAGTCGCTCATGTCGGACGCCCACCCGTCCGAGCCGTTCTCGAAGTCGTCGACGAGCGTGACCGCCCCACCGGATGGGGACGTGGTGGTGGGGCCGTTCGCCGAGTCTCCGTCGTCGTCGTCGCACGCTCCGACCACCACCGCAGCAAGAGCGACGGCGATCACGGCTGGTCCACGTCGTGCGGTCATCCGCCGGGTCTACCCGGGCCGGCCGGAAACGATGCGCGGCCCTCGCGACTCGCTGCCGTTCAGCCGGTCTGGAGCTCGGCGAGTTCGAGCCAGCGGGATTCCAACTCGTCCAGTTCCGCCTGCGCCTCTGCCAGTTCGGTGCCCAACGCGCCCAGCTCCGAGTGATCGCTCAGCCCGCCGAGGCGTTCGGTGAGCCGATCGACACGTGTCTGCGCCTTGACCATCGCCCGTTCGGTCTCGCGCAGCTGACGACCGACGGTGTACTGGCTCGGCCCGGCCTTGGTCTCGGGTGTGGCCTTGGGAGTCGAGGGCCCCTTCACCAGTGACTTCGCCGTGGGCGCTGTGCGGCTCG
>JAWLFC010000067.1:0-16294 GCA_041685755.1 Ilumatobacteraceae bacterium | reverse complement strand
GCCAACGGGCCGTCGCCGGTCGAGCGTGCCGCCGCCTTCGAGGCGATCCGCCAGCAGCTCGAGCTGTTCAGCAACGAGCAGATCAACGACGAGGTGCTCGCCGTGCTCACCGATCCTGCAGGCAACCCGTCGCTCGACGGGTTTCTCGGCCAGACTCGCCTCCTCGACGGCCTCGACATCGACGCCTACCTGCGCGCCTGGCTCCCCGCTGATCAGTACATCGAGGTCACCGTCCTGCCCAGGTGAGGGCCTGCCCCGCTGACCCCGTTGCTGGCATGCGAGAACGGTCAGCGCATGTTGGCGGGGGTGACGGTGCGCTGGCTGACCTCGACGAGTTCGCCGCCGCGCACCTCGTAGCTCACCACGTGATCGACCGAGTGCTGGCCACTGCGGGCCTTGCCCGACACGACGTCGAGCTCGGTGCCGTCGACGAGCGGCACGAGGGCGATCGCCCGGAAGCCCCCGTCGGTTCCGGGCGACGAGCGCTTGTCCTCGCGCAGCAGGAGCCCCGAGTCCCAGACCCAGACGTCGTCGACGCTGACGAATCGGCAGCGGTGGCTCGTCTTCGACTTCGACACCATGCCGCCGGGGCACACGATCACGTTGCCCTCGACCCACGGCAGCACACCGAGACCATCGCGTCCGAAGCCGGACTCGAAGCCCGCAGCGATGATCGCGTCGTGGTCGCCGTTGCCGATCGCCCGCTCGATCTGCACCTGGCGGACCACCTCGGCGAGGTTGTGGAGGTCGTCGTCCGAGAGCGCCCGGACCTGTTCGACGACGGTCTCCGGATCCTTCGAGGAAGCCACACCTGCTCCGGCCATCGGCTCAGTGTGTCCGATGCCAGTGCGAACCGACACCTCACGTACTGTTCGGTCCATGCAGACGAAGGCAGCAGTACTCAGGGAAGTCGGCCAGGACTGGAGCGTCGAGGAGATCGAACTCGACCCACCGAAGGCCGGCGAAGTGCTCGTCAAGATGGTGGCGAGCGGCATGTGCCACTCGGATGAGCACCTGGTGACAGGGGACCTCGCCGGCGCCACGTCGCCCATGCCGTTGATCGGCGGCCACGAGGGTGCCGGCATCGTCATGGAGGTCGGCCCCAACGTCGTCGGTCTCGAGCCCGGCGATCACGTGGTGTTCGGGTTCATCCCGGCGTGCGGGCGCTGCCCCAGCTGCGCGTCCGGCCACTCCAACCTGTGCGACATCGGCGGCGCCGCGTTCCCGACCGGACGCCAGATCACCGACGGTACCGCCCGACACCACACCAAGGACGGCGATGACCTCGGTCTCATGTGCCTGCTCGGCACGTTCGCGGAGCACACCGTCGTCCACGAGTCGAGCTGCGTGAAGATCGACCAGGAACTCCCGCTCGATCGAGCATGCCTGCTGGGTTGTGGCGTCGTGACCGGGTGGGGGTCAGCGGTGTACGCCGCCGAGGTCGGCCCTGGGGACTTCGTGGCCGTCGTCGGTGCCGGTGGGATCGGCTCGAACGCCATTCAGGGCGCCAAACTCGCCGGTGCTCGGGTGATCGCAGCGATCGACCCCGTCGAGTTCAAGCGCGAGACGGCGATGGAACTCGGCGCCACCCACACCTACTCCTCGATCGCCGAAGCGATGGAGGGTCTCGGCGACTCCACGTGGGGTCGGGGGTTCGACAAGGTCATCATGACCATGGGCGTCGGCGACGGTGACGCTCTCGGTGAGGCGTTCCACCTCGGCGGTAAGCGCTCCAAGATCGTCGTCACCAACATCCACCCGACCGTCGAGCCGTCGATGGCCGTGCCCGGCGCGTTCCTCACGTTGTTCGAGAAGCAGCTGATCGGGTCGCTCTTCGGTTCGGCCAACATCCGCAAGGACATCCCTGCATTGCTCGAGCTCTACACCCAGGGTCAGCTCGACCTCGACACGCTCGTGACCAACACCTACAGCCTCGACGAGATCAACCAGGGCTTCGAGGACATGCGCAACGGCAAGAACATCCGTGGCGTGTTGCTCTACGACCACTGAGCCACCGCACCGACTCGATGGACGTCGCGATCCGAGCAGCGGGCCGCGACGACGAAGCGTTCCTGCGCGAGATGCAGTACCTCGCGCTGTTCGTGCCGCCGGGTGCGGACCCGCTTCCTCCGGCGGTCGTCGACGATCCGGCCATCGCTCGCTACTACGCCGGCTTCGGCAGCCGACCCGGTGATCTCGGTCGCGTCGCCGAGTCGCCGGCGGGGACACCGATCGGTGCGGCCTGGGTGCGGTACTCGACTGCCGACGATCCGAGCTACGGGTACGTCGACGACGAGACACCCGAGCTCGGGATCGCCGTCGTCGACCGATTCCGGGGCCGCGGCGTCGGTACCGAGCTGCTCGCGGCCCTGCTCGCCGAGTTGCCGCGATGCAGCCTCAGCGTCGACCGCCGCAACCCGGCGATGCGGCTCTACGAGCGTCACGGGTTCTCCGAACTGCGGCGGGAGGGCGAGTCGGTGTTGATGCTCCGTGTCCGACCCGATCCGGCCTCGGCGGCGACCGGTCGCTAGGTTCGAGCCGGCATGACCACCACACCACCTGGCTCGGCGTCGACGCTCGTCGACGCCGTTCGCACCAGCGTCGTCGGCCGACGGCGCGAGATCGAGCTGGTCGTCGCCGCGCTGCTCGCCGACCGCCACGTCGTGATCGAAGGGCCGCCGGGCACCGGCAAATCCACACTGCTGCGCACCGTCGCCCACGAGCTCGGCGTCGGGTTCGAGTTCGTCGAGGGCAACGCCGAGCTCACCCCGGCCCGCCTCGTCGGGCACTTCGATCCCGCCCGGGTGATGGCCGAGGGTTACGACGCCGACGTGTTCGTCGACGGACCGCTGGCGACGGCGCTGCGAGACGGTGCGCTGCTGTACGTCGAGGAGATCAACCGGGTCCCCGAGGAGACCCTCAACGTGCTGATCACGGTGATGAGCGAGGGCGAGCTCCACGTCCCCCGGCTCGGTCGCCTCGCCGCGGCGCCCGGCTTCCGGTTGGTCGCGGCGATGAACCCGTTCGACGCGATCGGCACCGCCCGCATCTCCGGCGCCGTGTACGACCGGGTGTGCCGCCTCGCCGTCGAGTACCAGTCGGCCGACGACGAACGCAGCATCACCGAGCGCGCCGGTGGCGGTCACGACCTCGACCCGGGCTGGGTCGCCAAGGTCGTCGAGCTGGTCCGCCTGACCCGCACCCACCCCGACCTACGGGTCGGTTCGTCCGTGCGCGGGGCGATCGACATGTGTGCGGTCGCCGCCTCTCTCGCCGACGTGCGCGGCAGCAAGGTGACCAACGGCGACGTGTCGCTCGACGCCGCGCTGGTCGCGCTGTCCGGACGGGTGCGGCTCCGCGAGGGGACCACCCGCTCGACCGAGGAGATCGTCCAGGAGCTGTGGGCGTCGGTCTTCCAGCGTCCCGACGAGGCCTCGACCGACGAGGGAAAAGCGAACGCCCCGAGCGGGGCGACTCCGGCTCGCTGAACGCTCCGCCTCCGACGAAGGAGGGTGACGAGGCCGACGAGGAGGTCACGAAGGCCCGCCGGAAGACGACCTCGCGCCGGACCCTGGAGCAGCAGGAGCACTTCGAGGAGATCTCGCCCGAGGTCGGCGAACTCGACGAGGAAGCCGTCGAGCAGGCGATGGAGGACGACCCCGACGCCACCTTGGCGCTGCTCGCCGACCTCACCGGCGCGACCGACCCCAAGCTGCGCGAGCTCGCCCGGCGTCTGGCGGGACGGCTGTTCCTCGACCTCTCCCGTCGTGGTCCGGCTCGTCCCCGAGGCGTCGGCCAGTTGCGGACCCAGCGTTACCGGCCCGACGGCGGCGACCTCGACGTCGATGCCAGCCTCGACGCATTGACGACCGCTGCCGCCGAGGGAGCGGCAGTCGACCCCGACGATCTGCGCATCCGGTCGTGGTCCACGCCCGGCACGGCGATCTGTCTGCTCGTCGACCGCAGTGGCTCGATGACCGGCCGGCCGCTCGCGACGGCGGCGGTGACTGCGGCGGCCGTCGCGTGGCGGGCACCCGACGACTACTCGGTGCTGTCGTTCGGCAAGGACGTCGTCGCCGCCAAGTCCCAGGACGCGACCAAGCCGAACGAGGCGGTGATCGATGCGGTGTTGGCGCTTCGCGGGTTCGGCACCACCGACGTCGCGGGGTCGCTGGTCGCCGCTGCCGATCAGCTGTCTCGATCTCGGGCGGGCCGCCGGATCACCGTCCTGCTCTCCGATTGTCGGGCGACGACCCCGGGCGACGTGATCGGTGCGGCGCGCCGCCTCGACGAGCTCGTCATCGTCGCCCCCGAGCACGACGCCGCAGAAGCAGAGGAACTCGCTCGTCAGGCGGGGGCCCGCTTCACCACGGTGTCCGGCCCCTCCGATGCCGCCGCCGCCCTCGCCCGCGTCCTCGACACCTGAGGATCAGATTGCGGGTGTTACGCCGGGGGTCTGACCCCTGGCGTAACGGTCAGCAGGTGACGTTCTTGTCGGGGACGACGCCGAAGATGTTCTCGTCGGCGGTCACCGAGGGCACGGTCGTGGCAGTCGGCGGCGCCGTCGCGTCGGGAGCGGCCGTCCCCTCCGGGGCAGGCGCCGTGTCGGGGCCGGGCGGCACCGTCGTCGTCTCGAAGACCTGGTCGGGGATCTCGGTGAGCGTCGCCTCGCCCCGGAAGACCGACAGGATCGCCTGCATGTTGGCGCCCCGAATCGCCGGGACGAGTACGGCGTTGCCCTGGATGTTCCGGGGCGTCGCCTCGATCTGGTAGGTCGTGATCGCCGTCGGGTCGACCCCACTCAACACGCCGGCGAACTCCAGCATCTTCCCCGTCGTCAACTGGTCGTCGGTGACGACGTACTGGGTCAGCGTCTTGATCAGCCCGCTCGCCACGTCGGGGTCGAACGCCCCCCTCGACAGCAGGCGCGACACCGTCCGCTTGAGGAAGTCCTGCTGACGCGAGATGCGACCGAGGTCGGATGTCGGATCCCGGCGCCAGTCGCCGTCCTCGTCGAGGTACTCGATCTTGCGCGAACGCACGTAGGCCAGCGCGTGATCACCGTCGAACGTGAAGCACCCGGCGGATGGCACGTTCAGACCGGTGTTGGGGTCACGGACCGGAGTGGTGAACGGCACGGCGACCCCGTCGACGGCGTCGACGAGCGTCTGGAACGCACAGAAGTCGACCTGGACGAAGTGGTCGGTCCTGATACCGAAGTTCTGGAAGATCGTGTCGATGAGCCTCTGCGGATTGTCGCGTTCGTAGGCCTCGTTGATCCGGCCGCTGCGCGACGTGCCGGCGATGTCGACGAACAGGTCGCGGGGAAACGACAGCACCGCGATCTGCGATGTGGCCGGGTTGACTCGCCACATCATGATCGTGTCGCTGCGCTCGCCGAACGACGTGCGGTCACCGAACGCGGGTGCGTACGGCGAGTCGGGGTCGACGCACGCGTTGTTGTCGGCGCCGGTGATGAGGAAGTTGCGGGCGTCGGTCTCCGCGGGTGGGAACGTCTCCGGTGGTGCGGTCGCCGGTGCGGCCTCGTCTGCGACCGAGCCCGGCGTCGGTGCCGGCGCTGTCGTCGTCGTGTTGCCCGATGGGTCGACCAGTGTCGGCGCCAGGTTGCGGTCCTCGATCACCCGCTGGCCGGCGTACAGCGCCCCGGCGGCACCGAACGAGCCGAGCGCCATCAGGAAGACCGCCGCGATCGTCAGCCGCTGGGGCCACGTCCGTCGAGGAGTGGGCGCAGCGGACGCTTCGTCTCGCTCGGGGGTGGCCTCGTCCGACATGTCGGCGTGACGATACCGGCCCGGGTGTACGCGCCGGGATCAGGTGTCGGCGGCGAGCGTCACCTCGACGCCGAGTTCGGCACCGTCGAGCACCTCGAGATCGTGGATCGAACCGGCGTCGACGAGGTCGGCTCGCCCGGTCTCCAGCGCGGCGTGCACCTCCGGGGGTGCGGTGATCACGAGTGAGTCGACGACGGCGCGCTGGCTGCGCTTCGCCTCGGTCTTGGCCCGTCGGACCCGGGTGAGCACCTCGATCGGAACGTCGGCGAGTCCGGGGTCGCCGAACGTGCCGTCGGCGGTGAGCGGTGTCGGCCAGGGCGCGCCGTGGACGCTGGTGTCGTGCCACCAGCTCCACGCCTCCTCGGTGGCGAACGGCAGGATCGGCGCGAGCAGGCGCTGGACCGTGCTCAGCGCCGCACGCAGCGCCCGCTTGGCGGAGTCGGCGGCCTCGGAGCGCGACTCGTCGTAGGTGCGGCCCTTGACCAGCTCGACGTAGTTGTCGCAGAACCACCAGAAGAACGCCTCGGTGCGCTCGAGGGCGCGGGCGTAGTCGAACGCCTCGAACGCCTCGGTCGCCTCGACCACCACGGCGTCGAGCTTGGCCAGCATCGACCGGTCGATCGGGTCGGTGACGCCGTCGTCGAGCGACCGGTCGTCGGACGGGGCGCCGAACTGGAGCACGAACTTGGTGACGTTGAGCAGCTTGTTGGCCAGTTTGCGCCCGACCTTCATCTGGTCCTCGCTGTACGCCGTGTCGACGCCGGGTCGACCCGAGCTCGCCCAGTACCGCACCGCATCGGTGCCGTACTTCTCGAACAGCTCCATCGGCGTGACGACGTTGCCCTTCGACTTCGCCATCTTCTTGCGGTCGGGGTCGAGGATCCATCCCGACAGCGCGGCATGTCGCCACGGAGCGCAGCCGAACTCGTGGTGGCTGCGCGTCATCGTCGAGAACAGCCACGTGCGGATGATGTCGTGTCCCTGCGGCCGCATGTCCATCGGGAAGACCCGCTCGAACAGGTCGCCGGGCTCCTCCCAGCCGCCGGCGATCTGCGGGGTCAACGACGACGTCGCCCAGGTGTCGAGGATGTCGGGATCGCCGACGAAGCCGCCCGGCTGCCCGCGCTGGTCCTCGCTGTATCCGGCGGGTGCGTCGGTCGACGGGTCGATCGGCAGGTCGGCTTCGTCGGGGATCAACGGCTCGTCGTAGCGCGGTTCGCCGACGTCGTCGAGCGGGTACCAGATCGGGATCGGCACGCCGAAGAAGCGCTGGCGGCTGACGAGCCAGTCGCCGTTGAGGCCCTCGACCCAGTTGTCGTAGCGGTGCTGCATGTGGCCGGGGTGCCAGGTCACCTCGGCGCCCCGGGCCACCAGTGCTGCTCGCAGTTCCGGATCGCGCCCGCCGTTGCGGATGTACCACTGCCGCGACGTCACGATCTCGAGTGGGCGGTCGCCGCGCTCGTAGAACTTCACGGGGTGCTGGACCGGTCGCGGCTCGCCGATCAGCAGCCCCTGCTCATCGAGCTGTTCGACGACGGCCTTCTGTGCCTGCTTGACCGTGAGCCCGGCGATCGACGCGTAGGCATCGGCGTCGACATCGTCGGGGGCGTCGGGCAGCATGCGGCCGTCGCGGCCGATGATCGCTCGCAGCGGCAGGTTCAGCTCACGCCACCACGTGACGTCGGTCGTGTCGCCGAACGTACAGATCATCGCGATGCCGGTGCCCTTGTCGGGCTGCGCGAGCTCGTGGGCGCGGATCTCGACCTGCTGGCCGTAGAGCGGCACCGTGACCGTCGTGCCGAAGTGCGGCTGGTAGCGCTCGTCGTCAGGGTGTGCGACCAGGGCGACGCAGGCCGCGAGGAGTTCGGGGCGCGTGGTGTCGATCTCGATCGTGCCCGATTCACCAGGGGGGCCGTCGGTGCGGGCGAACGGGATCTTGTGGTACGCACCGGGGCGTTCGCGGTCCTCCATCTCGGCCTGGGCGACGGCGGTGCGGAAGTCGATGTCCCACAGCGTCGGCGCCTCCTGGCTGTAGGCCTCGTCGCGGGCGACGTTGCGCAGGAAGGCCCGCTGGCTGGCCCGGCGGGACCGTTCGTCGATCGTGGCGTAGTGGTGGCTCCAGTCGACCGACAGGCCGAGCCGCTTGAACAGCTCCTCGAAGACCTGTTCGTCGAGCTCGACGAGTTCGTCGCACAGCTCCAGGAAGTTCGGCCGGGAGACCGGGATCGCGTGGTGGTTCTTCGGTGGGTCGCCGCGGAACGGCGGCTCGAAGCCCTCGACGTAGTGCTGGCTCGGGTCGCAGCGCACGCCGTAGTAGTTCTGCACGCGGCGCTCGGTCGGCAACCCGTTGTCGTCCCAGCCCATCGGGTAGAACACCGCCTTGCCGCGCATGCGTTGGAAGCGGGCGATCGTGTCGGTGTGGGTGTAGCTGAACACATGGCCCATGTGCAGCGAGCCGCTCACCGTCGGCGGCGGTGTGTCGATCGAGAACACCTGCTCCCGGGGTACCGACGCGTCGAAGCGGTACGTGCCATCGGCGTCCCACTGGGCGACCCAGTGTGACTCGATGCCGTCGAGCGTCGGCTTGTCGGGGATGTTCGCCATAGAGCGCCGAGGCTACCGACCCACCACCACGTCGTTTGCGGTGAGAATCCGGCGGCCCGTCTCGATGGAATGTCACCGCAAACGACGTGGGGTGGCGTCGTAGACTCCACCGGCGTGCTGCAGCTCTACGACACGGCGACGCGATCGGTGCGTGAGCTGGCGCTGCGCGAGCCGGGCAAGGTCAGCATCTACCTGTGCGGCCCCACCGTGTACGGCCCGCCGCACCTCGGCCACGGCCGGGCGACGCTGGTCTACGACATCCTCCGGCGCTACCTGGAATGGACCGGCCTCGACGTGCGGCTCGTGTCGAACATCACCGACATCGAGGACAAGATCATCGAGCGGGCGGTGCGCGAGGACCGGCCCTGGCAGGACATCACCACCAAGTGCGAGGCGGTGTGGTGGCAGGCGATGGACGCGGTCAACTTCGAACGACCGACCGACACGCCCCACGCCACCGACTACGTCGACGAGATGGTCGACATGATCGGTCGCCTCGTCGAGTCCGACCACGCCTATCTGACCGACGACGGCGTGTACATGGCCGTCGAGTCGGTCGACGACTACGGCCTCCTCGCACACCAGTCGCTCGAGGACATGCGTTCGGGTGGGGGCGAGCGTGAGGTCGTCGGTGCGGCGGGCAAGCGGCACCCGGCCGACTTCGTGCTGTGGAAGCTCTCCAAGCCGGGTGAGCCCGCGTGGCCGTCGCCGTGGGGCGACGGTCGACCCGGGTGGCATTCGGAGTGCGTCGTGATGAGCCTCGATCTGCTGGGCGAGGGCTTCGACCTGCACTGCGGAGGCCAGGACCTGCGCTTCCCGCACCACGAGAACGAGCGGGCCCAGGCGGTCGCGCTCGGCAAGCGCTTCGCCAACCACTGGATGCACAACGGCTTCGTGGTCGACGCCGAGGGCGAGAAGATGTCCAAGAGCCTCGGCAACGTGTCGAACCTGCTCGACCTGATCGACCTCTACGATCCCCGCGCCTACCGCATGGTGCTGCTGCAGTCGCACTACCGCAGCCCCGTCAAGGTCACCCAGGAGAACATCGACGGTGCCGTCAAGGCGCTCGCCGGGCTCGACGCGTTCGCCGCTCGAACGGCCGGCCTCGCCGATGCCGAACCCGATGCCGGCGTGCTCGCCGAGTTCCGGGTGGCGATGGACGACGACCTCGACACGCCACGGGCGACGGCATTGCTGTTCGACACGGTCCGTCGGGCCAACGCCGCCCTCGACGCCGCGGCGCCCGAGGCGGCATCGTTGGCTGGCGCCGCTCATGTCATCGCGGCGACGTTCGGGCTCGAACTGGCCACGCCGAACGACGTCGATGCCGACGCGTCGGCGCTGGCCCAGGCGCTCGACGACGCACGCGCCGCCAAGGACTTCGCCACCGCCGACGCGCTCCGGGCGCAGCTGCAGGACGCCGGCTGGACCGTCGAGACGACCCGCGACGGCACCACGCTGCGCCGGTGACGCTGATCGCCGACGCCTCCGGCCGCCAGGCCGCGCGTCGCCCGGTGACGTCGCACACCACCGCGCCGGAGTTCCCGACGATGGGGTACCAACCGGCGCTCGACGGCTTGCGCGCCCTGTCGGTGGCGGTCGTGCTGCTCTACCACGCCGGCTTCTCGTGGATGCAGGGAGGGTTCTTCGGCGTCGAGGTGTTCTTCGTCGTGTCGGGGTTCCTGATCACCTCGCTGCTGCTCGACGAACACGACCGCGACGACCGCGTTTCCTTCCGGCAGTTCTGGAAGCGCCGGGCACGCCGGCTGTTCCCGGCGTTGTACGCCGTGCTGCTGGTCGTCGCCGTGTGGGCGGCGCTCGCCGGCTCGGCCGAACAGCAGTCGCAGTTCCGCCGCGACGTCGTGTGGTCGATCTTCTACGTCAACAACTGGGGTCAGATCCTCGGCGACATCCCCTACTTCGCCGGCGAACCACCACTCCTGCGCCACCTCTGGAGCCTCGCCGTCGAGGAGCAGTGGTACCTCGTGTGGCCGTTGCTGTTCGTCGCGCTGATGCGGGTGCGGCTGCCGCGTCATGTCGTCGGCGGCGGCGTGGTCGCCGCCGCGTTCGTCGTGTTCGCCTACATGTTCTGGATGCAGTCGCGGGCGCCGTCGACGCTCGGCGGGCCGCCGGGGGCGTTCGACGGCCTCGACCGCACCAACTACCTCTACCTCTCGACGATCACCCGTTCCGGTGGGCTCCTGCTCGGCGCGGGCGCCGCGTTCCTGTGGCGGCCGTGGCGGTGGGTGAGGGCGTCGGAGGCGCCTGTCGGGCGACTGCTCGATCCGCTCGCCGCCGCTGGCGTCGCCGCCATCGGATGCGCATCGGCGGTCGCGGTGATCACGGCCGGCTACGTGTACCAGTGGCTCCTGCCGCTGGTGTCGATCCTGTCGCTCGTGGCCGTGATGGCGGCGGTCCACCCTGCCTCGGTCGGGTTCCGACGGATGATGGGGTGGTCGCCGCTCGTCCAGATCGGCAAGCGCAGCTACGGGCTGTACCTGTGGAGTTGGCCGATCTTCGTGGTCTTCGGCGCCACCGACGGTTCGGTCGGCCCATTCGTGGGGGCGATGGTGCTGACCGTCGTGGTCGCCGAGGCGTCGTACCGGTTCCTCGAGACGCCGGTGCGCACCGGGATCATCGGCCGGTGGTGGAACGACCGGGCGACGATCACGTACTGGCCGATCGCCGGCGGTGCCCTGCTCGTGGCGGCACTTGCGCTCTTCTTCGTCAACGTCGAGCAGTTCAACCGCTTCGAGGGTGGCGACGACGCGGTGTTCGAACTCGACGACGCTGCCCAGGCCGACGCAGACGTCGCCGCCGACGCCGCCGGAGCGGTGACCGAGGGAACCGCGGCCACCACGGTCCCGACGACGCTGCCGGTGTCGCCGGCGCCGTCGGCCCGTCTGGCGATCGTCGGTGACTCGCAGGCCAACGCACTGGCGATCAACCTGCCCGACGGCATCGAGGAGGTGTTCCCCTCGGTGGTCAACGGCAGCGTCGACGGCTGCAGCGTGTACGACTCGGGGTCGGTGCGCAGTTCGGTGAGCTTCGCCAACAACTTCGCGATCTGCGAGGGATGGCAGGAGGAGTGGGCCGAGGCCGCCGAGGGTGCCGACGTCGCGCTCGTGGTGGTCGGCGCGTGGGACGTGTTCGACGTCGTCGACGGCGACACGACCTACGGCTTCGCCACACCCGAAGGCGACGCACTGTTCGTTGCCAACCTCGAGTCGGGGATCGACGCGATGCTCGCCGAGGGGGCCAACGTGGGGTTGTTGGAGATCGCCTGCATGCGCCCGCAGGACGTGGAGGGAGCGGGGGTGCGGGCGTTACCCGAGCGCGGCGACGACGACCGGGTGGCGCACGTCAACGAGTTGCTCCGTGGTGTCGCCGGTTCGTATCAGGCGGCGGGGTTCGATCGGGTGCAGTTCGTGGAGGGACCCGACGAGTGGTGCAACGACGAGACGATCGCCACCGACCTCGGCTATCGCTGGGACGGTGTCCACGTCTACCGGCCCGGCGCCAACCTGATCTACACCGCCGTGGCCCCCGATCTGCTCCGGCTCGCCGCCGTGTGATCGCCGACGCCGATCGGCGCCCCGTACGGACTGACCCACGAAGTGGGCGAGCGACCACTGAGAGTGCCGAAGAGATGGCCGCCGACACCCACCGCGAGCCGCCGGTCAAGAGTTGATCAGTCGTACTGCGCACGCCCAACCGGCGAGGTGTCCGGTGTCGTGTACCCGACGTGACCAGTCGGCGCGCGCCCGGACAGCAACGCCACGACCCGCCCCTCGACGCCCGACTCGAGACGCTGCGGGCTCGCCGCCGGGCGTTCCCGGCGCGTCGGGCGCGCATCGGCGTGACCGTTGCCGCCGCCGCCGGATTCGTCGCGCTGGTGCCGGTGATGGGTCCGCTCACCGCCGCTCCCGCCGACGACGAGACCGAGCCGGTCGACCCTGTCGGCGACCCGGCGGCGAGCGAGCCGGAGTCCACCGTCGACACCACCATCGAGTTGACGACCACCGAGACCGTCGGCTCGACACCCGCGCCGCCCGACACCGCTGCGCTGGCCCCGGACACGACCATCGCCGACCCGGCCGCTCCCGCTCCGGTGCCCGCACCGGCACCGGCTCCGACACCTGCACCTTCGCCAACTCCCACTCCTGCTCCGACGGTCACCCCGCCGCCGCCTCCACCGACCTCGGCTGCGCCGGCGCCGCCTCCGCCCACCACCGCGGCCCCGGCGCCCCCGCCCATCACGATGGCGCCACCGCCACCGCCACCGCCACCGCCACCGCCACCGCCGACGACGGCTGCACCTGCGCCTCCCACGACCACCGCGCCACCACCGCCGACGACGTCGCCGTCATGACCGCGTCGTGGGCCGTGATCGAGTTCCGGGCGATGGGCACCGACTGCCGTGTCGTCGCCGACAGCGACGACGCCGCGCGTCACGCCGTCGGGCTCGTCGAACTGCTCGAGCAGGCATGGAGCCGGTTCCGTCCGGACAGCGAGGTCAGCGAGCTGAATCGGTGTGCCGGCAGGGTGTGCCTCGTCTCGCCGCTGACCTTCGAGTTGGTGGCCCGCGCCGAAGCAGCCCGCCGGCGCACCGCCGGCGCATTCAATCCGCTGATGCTCGATCAACTCGAAGCGCTCGGCTACGACCGCACCTGGGACCACGTCGTCGACGACGACAGCACGCCGGGCCCCACCGTCGCGGGGTGCCAGCTCCCGATCGAGCTGTTCGACGATCTGGGTGCCGTCAGGCTCCCCGACGGGACGCGGTTCGATCCCGGCGGGATCGGCAAGGGCCTCGCCGGTGATCTCGTCGCCGCCGCCCTGCGGCTGGGAGGCTCGGCGTCGGTGCAGGTCGAACTCGGTGGCGACGTCCGCGTCGACGGCCCCGCCTGGAGCGGCGGCGAGTGGCAGGTGCGAGTCGCTGACGACGACCACGACACTGCCCACGCGGCGACGATCACGTTGGCGTCGGGTGGCGTCGCGACCAGCAGCGTCGTGCGCCGACGGTGGCGTCGGGGCGCCCACGACCTGCACCACCTGCTCGACCCGACGACCGGCACGAGCGTCGCCACCGATCTCGACGCCGTCACCGCCGTGACCCCGGAGCTGTGGTGGGCCGAGGTCGTGGCCAAGGTTGCGCTCGCCGCCGGCTCGACCGAGGCTCGCGGCGTGTTCGAGCGCTTCGGGGCCACCGGCGTGATCGTCGCACCCGGCCCCCGCTACGACACCGTCACCCGTCGCGAGGTCGCGGCGTGAACTCGCAGGTCTGGTGGTACGTCGCCCGGTCGTCGGGCATCGTCGCCTGGGCACTGCTGTCGGCATCGGTCGTGTGGGGCCTGCTGTTGTCGACGAAGATCTCGACGACGCGCCTTGCGGCGGGCCGCCTGCGCCCGGCGTGGCTGCTCGACCTGCACCGCCACCTCGGGGGGCTGGCCGTGATCTTCACCGCCATCCACATCGCCGGCATCGTCGCCGACAGCTACGTCACGTTCAGCTGGGCCGACGTGCTCGTGCCGATGGCGTCGCAGTGGCGTCCCGGCGCCGTCGCGTTCGGAGTGGTGGCGATGTACCTGCTCGTCGCGGTCGAAGCGACATCGCTGGCGATCCGGCACCTCCCGCGTCCGCTGTGGCGGTGGATCCATCGTTCGAGCTTCGTGCTCTACGGCACGGCGACGTGGCACGGCATCGCCGCCGGCACCGATGCCGACAACCAGTGGTTCCGTGCCGCGGCGTGGGTGTCGGTCGTGCTCGTGGTCGGGCTCACGATCCGACTCGTGCTGGTGCTCCGCTCGCGTTCGTCGGCACCGGTGCCAGCCCGGCTCGCTGCGGCCCCGCCCACGGCGACCCCGCAGACCCCGCTGCCCCCGCCGCCCCTGCCACCCCCGACGATCCCGACGCCTGCCGTCGGCCCAGGGACGCCGGTGCCGTTGTTCGCTGCGATCCCGCCGTTGCCGGGCAGCGTGGCGGAGATGATGGCGCCGCCGCCGTCGATCCCGCCGTTGCCCGAATCGCCGCCGCGCCCCGTGCCGCGAACTCTCGAGCCGCCACCGCCCCCCGAGTCGCCACCGCCCCTCGAGACTCCGGCAGCCTCCGATCTGGTCGGCGTCATCCCTGGTGGGCCCGACGCAGGCGGGCTCGCGCCTCCGCGAGCTGGCTCTTGACCGTGCCGGCGCTGATGCCCAGCTCGTCGGCGATCTCGTCGACGCTGCGGTCGTCGACGTAGTAGAGCGCGGCGATCTCGCGCTGGCGCGCCGGGAGTTCGTCGAGCAGCTCGCCGATGGCGGCATCGGCGTCGACGCGTTCGGTGCCGGCGATGTCGGCGTGCACGACGGCGGTGGCGTCGACGGCGGCCTCGCGGTCGCGGCGGCGCTGGTCGGAGCGGTGTCGGTCGCGGCTGGTGTTGATCGCGATCCGGCGGACCCAGGACTCCGGCTGGTCGTAGGTGCGGATCGTCGACCAGCGGGCGTGGGCCTTGATGAAGGCGTCCTGGGTGGCGTCGACGGCGGCGTCGTGGTCGTTGCCGGCCGCCGCGGTCAGTGACCGCAGCACGGCATCGTGGTGGGCGGCGAAGAACGCCTCGAACTCGGCGTCGAGGTCGGTGCCGGACCCGTCGTCGGGGGAGGGGTCGTCGTGGCTCACCGTGGTCGACAGTACCGCTACCAGCGATGTTACCGACGGGTAGACAACGTCGTTACCCATGGGTAACTTGGAGGTATGACCGACTTCTCGCTGAACCTCAACGAAGACCAGCTCCAGATCCAGAAGTGGGTCCACGACTTCGCCGAGGGTGTCATTCGCCCCGTCGCCGAGGAGTGGGACGAGCGCGAGGAGTTCCCGTGGCCCGTCGTCCAGGAGGCTGCACAGATCGGCCTCTACGGTGTCGACTTCCTGCTCAACGCGATGGGCGACCCCACCGGGCTGATGCTGCCGGTCGCCATCGAGGAACTCTTCTGGGGCGACGCCGGCATCGGCATGGCGATCATGGGCTCGGCCCTTGCCGCCGCCGGCATCTCCGGCAACGGCACCCCCGAACAGGTCATGGAGTGGGTGCCCCAGTGTTACGGCACCGCCGACAACGTGATGCTCGGTGCGTTCTGCGTGAGCGAACCCGACGCCGGCTCCGATGTCTCGAGCCTGCGCACCCGCGCCGTGTACGACGAGGCAAAGGACGAGTGGACGATCAACGGCACCAAGGCGTGGATCACCAACGGTGGTATCGCCGACGTGCACGTCGTGGTCGCCAGCGTCGATCCCGAGCTGAAGTCGAAGGGTCAGGCGAGCTTCATCATCCCGCCGAACACGCCGGGCTTGTCGCAGGGCCAGAAGTACAAGAAGCACGGCATCCGTGCCAGCCACACCTCCGAGGTCGTCCTCGACGACGTCAAGGTGCCCGGCTCGTGCCTGCTCGGCGGCAAGGAGAAGCTCGACGCCAAGCTCGCCCGTGCCCGCGAGAACGTGTCGTCGGGCAAGCAGCCGGCGATGGCCACGTTCGAGGCCACCCGCCCGGCCGTCGGTGCCCAGGCACTCGGCGTGGCCCGCGCTGCCTACGAGTACTCGCTCGAGTACGCGAAGGAGCGTCACGCCTTCGGTCGGCCGATCATCATGAACCAGGCGATCGCGTTCAAGCTCGCCAACATGGCCACCGAGATCGATGCCAGCCGTCTGCTGATCTGGCGGGCCGCCTGGCTCGCCAAGAACGGCCAGTTCAAGAACGGCGAGGGTTCGATGTCGAAGTGGAAGGCGTCGGAGACTGCCGTGCGTGTGACCGAGGAGGCCATCCAGATCCTCGGCGGCTACGGCTACACCCGCGAGTACCCGGTCGAGCGCTGGCACCGTGACGCGAAGATCCACACGATCTTCGAAGGCACGAGCGAGATCCA
>JAWLFC010000066.1:0-16446 GCA_041685755.1 Ilumatobacteraceae bacterium | reverse complement strand
AGATCTCGGGTGCCATGGAGCAGTTCGAGGCCGCCAAGGCGTCGAAGTGAGCGACGTCGAGACCGACGCCGTCGACAGCGACGAGATCGCGCCCACCGCGGTCGCGGTGCTGACGCACATCGTCAAGTCGATCGTCGACGACCCTGACGCCGTCACCGTCGAGGTCGACGACTCCGGTCGCCGTCCGACGTTGAACGTCCGCTGCGGAGAAGGCGACCTCGGCCGCGTCATCGGCCGTCGCGGCCGCACGGCGGCGAGCATCCGCACCGTCGCCCGCGCAGCGGCGAGCAAGGACGATGTCGAGATCGACATCGAGTTCCTCGACGACTGAGTCGACTTGTCCGACGACGACCTGCTCGAAGTCGGCCACATCCGGCGGGCCCATGGCCTGCGCGGCGAGGTGTTCGTCCAGCTGATCTCCGACTCCGACGAGCGCGTCGCCCCGGGAGCCGAACTGATCGCCGGCGAGCAGACCCTCGTGGTCGAGTCCTCTCGGGTGGCGTCGAACGGTCGTCGAATCGTCAAGTTCGCCCAGATCGCGGATCGCACGGCGGCGGAGACCTACGCCAATGCGCTGTTGCGGGGACGTCCCCTGGACGATCCCGACGCCCTCTGGGTCCACGAGCTGATCGGTCGGCGGGTCGTCGAGGTCGACGGCACCGACCACGGCGAATGCGTTGCCGTCGTCGCCAACCCGGCAGCCGACCTGCTCGAACTCGACTCCGGTGCGCTGGTGCCATCCAACTTCGTGGTGTCGAACTCCGACGGGGTCATCGTCGTCGAGACCCCCGAGGGTCTGTTCGATCTCGCATGACCGGCCTGCGGATCGACGTCTTCTCGCTGTTCCCGTCGCTCGTCGACGACTTCTGCGCCGAGAGCCTGCTCGGCAAGGCCCGCCGTGACGGCCTGCTCGACCTGCGGTGTCACGACATCCGCGAGCAGACCACCGACGTGCACCGCACCGTCGACGACGCCCCGTTCGGTGGCGGTGCCGGCATGGTGATGCGGGCCCAACCGATCTTCGAGTCGGTCGAGTCGGTCGAGCCGCCCCGCCCCTTGTTCCTGCTCGGCCCCGGTGGGCGGCGTTTCGACCAGGCGATGGCCGACGAACTGGCGGCGACCGACGGATTCAGCCTGTTGTGTGGCCGTTACGAGGGCGTCGATCATCGTGTGCGCCAGCATCTCGTCGACGGCGAGATCAGCGTCGGCGACGTCGTGCTGAGTGGGGGAGAGGTGGCCGCCTGCCTGGTGATCGAGGCGGTGACCCGCCTCCGTGAGGGCGCGATGGGCAACACCGCCAGCCCCGTCTCGGAGAGCTTCGGTGAGTCGGGTCTCCTGGAGGAGCCGCAGTACACCCGCCCGGCGGAGTATCGGGGTTGGGAGGTTCCTGCCGTGCTGCGCAGCGGCGACCATGCTCGCATCGGGCGGTGGCGGCAGGCGCAGCGGCTCCACCGCACGCTTCGTGACCGGCCGGACCTGATCGACGCCCGCGGCGGACTCTCGGCCGATGAGGCGCGCCTGTTGGAAGAGTTCCCCGCCGTCCCGTATCATTGACGGGCCCCATCGGCGCGAGCGTGCGTCCGTGACCAGCACCTCGATTTCACATCGGCCATCCGGCTCGCACTCGCAGCCCCGACCACGCAGGTAGACGCCATGAAAGCCACCGACCTCATCGACAACGACTCGCTCCGCGACGACATCCCCGACTTCCAGGCGGGTGACGAGCTCAAGGTGCACGTGCGCGTCGTCGAGGGCGGCAAGGAGCGCATCCAGGTGTTCCAGGGCGACGTCATCGCCCGCCAGGGTGGTGGGCTGCAGGAGACCTACACGGTCCGCAAGCTCAGCTACGGCGTGGGCGTCGAGCGCACCTTCCCGCTGCACACGCCGACCGTGCAGAAGATCGAGGTCGTCAAGCGTGGCGACGTCCGCCGGGCGAAGCTGTACTACCTGCGCGATCGCCGGGGCAAGGCCGCCAAGATCCGCGAGAAGCGCGAATTCTGAGCCGTCGGCTCTGATCGACGCCGTCGGCGTCCTCATCGGGCATCGGCCCTCCCACCACGATGACGGAGGCAACGATGACCGCACGCGTCCCACCCACACCCGATCTGTCCAAGCGCGCCCGCGGGCAGTGGGGAGAAGACCTCGCGGCGGCGCATTATCGGCGCCTCGGCTGCGAGATCGTCGACCGCAACTGGCGTTCACCCACCGGTGAACTCGACCTGGTCGTCCGGTCGGGGTCGACCTACGTGTTCAGCGAGGTGAAGGCCCGGCGCACGGCCGACTACGGCCCGGCGGCATCGGCGGTCACCGTTGCCAAGCAGCGTCGCATCCGCCAGCTCGCCGTCGAGTGGCTGCGCGCCCACGACGTCCGCGCCCATGCGGTGCGATTCGACGTGGTCGCCATCACCGGCACCCGCCTCGACCTGATCACCGACGCCTTCTAGCCGAGGACGGCCCAGACGAGCAGGGCCAGCGACACGGCCAGGGCGGCCGCGACGAGCGCGTAGTCGGCCGGCTTGGCCTTGAACTTCCGGTACGGGTTGTACCCCACGGCGCTCAGTATCGTCGGCCGACATGGCCTCCGACACGCGCGAACTCGAATCGATCACCGTCGACCGGACCGACGGGGTGGTCACGATCACGCTGCGTCGGCCCGAGAAGAAGAACGCTGCCGATGCGGCGATGTGGAACGAACTGCTCGCCGAGTTCCGGGCCATCGCCGCGAACGCCGACGACCGCGCCGTCGTGCTGACCGGCGCCGGCGGAAACTTCTGCTCGGGCGCCGACCTCTGGCAGGCGGCCGACACCGACGCTCCTCGCCATCAACTCTCGGCCATGCGCCACATCACCGACGTGTGTCTCGCGTTGCATCGCATTCCCCAGCCGACCGTTGCCAAGGTCCGCGGCGTCGCCGTCGGCGCCGGGCTGAACCTGGCGCTGTCGTGCGACCTGATCGTGGCGTCGGAGAACGCTCGCTTCTCCGAGATCTTCGCCAAGCGCGGGTTGAGCCTCGACTTCGGCGGGTCGTGGCTGTTGCCGCGTCTCGTCGGGATGCATCGTGCCAAGGAACTCGCCCTGCTGGCCGAGATCATCGATGCCGGACGGGCCGCCGAGATGGGCCTCGTCAACCGGGTGCTCCCCGACGACGAGGTCGACGCCTTCGTCGCCGACTGGGCTTCGCGGCTGGCCGCCGGCCCTCCGATCGCGCTGGCGATGTCGAAGCGGCTGCTCAACAACTCGCTCGCCGTCACCCTCGAAGAGGCGCTCGACGACGAGGGACTGTCGCAGACCGTCAACTTCGGCACCCGCGACACGGTCGAGGCGATCCGGGCCTTCGTCGACAAGCGAGATCCGGTGTTCGAAGGGCGCTGACCGTCAGCGCAGCGGTACCGCTGGTCGCTGACGCCGGGCGCCCGCAGCTGTTCGTTAGCCTGGCCGCGTGGTGGCCCGCATCCTCCGTTTCGGCTCGATCGGTGCCGCGTGCGTCGCCGTGCTCGTCGCGACCGCGAACGTGGCCCAGGCTGCCCCACCGCCTCCTGAGGACCCGGCAGCGGAGCCATCCGGCGAGTTGATCCAGGTCCCCTTGGGCTGCCCACGGCCCGACCCGGCGGCGGTGGCGTTCGTGGGCACCATGATCGGCAAGGACGACGTCACCCAGGTGGTGCGGTTCCGGATCGATCAGATCCGCGCCGGCTCGGCGGCACCGTGGGCGATCGACGGTCTGATCGACGTCCGCTACGGCGACGACTACCGGTTCCTCGACGAAGGCGAGCAGTACCTCGTCGGCGCCGGCTCCGACCCGGTCTACGGCGTGTTGTCGTCGCGGGTCCGCCCCGCCGAACTCACCTTCGGCGGCAACGACGTGATCGGCGTCGACGACCTGGCGGTGGAGTGCCCGGAGCTCGACGACCCGGTCCGCACCGTCAACCTCGACGGGACGAGCGTCGATTCCGGGGTGCTCAGCCTGCTGACCGAGGACCGTCGCCTGCTGCTGGCGACGGTTGCCGTCCCGGCCGGGCTGGTGTTCGCGGCGTTGCTGGCGATCGTGGTGCTCAAGATGTTCGGCCGGTTGGCGATCAGCGGCGTCTGGCAGCTCGGACGGGCTGCGGTGACACCGGTGCCCGACCACCGCGCCACCCGAGTTCGACGCCACCGGCCGATCGACGACGCTGCCGTGTCGGCGACGAGCGATCAGCGCTGACGAGCCGTTCGGCCCTTCCCGATTCCGCTGCTCGGCGAGATCATGGCGACATGGGTCCCCCCGCCCCGATCGTGCTGTGCGTCGGCCAGGCGACGATCGATCACGTACTGCAACTCGAGACCTCGATCGTCACCGGCCACAAGCACCGCGCCCGATCCCGTGACACCGTCGGCGGTGGGGTGGCCGCCAACGCAGCGGTCGCCGTGGCCCGCCTCGGCGGGAGCGCCGTGCTGATCAGCCGCGTCGGCGACGACGCCGAGGGCGAAGTCGTCCTCGCCGGCCTGCGCGCCGACGGCATCGACGTGTCGGCCGTCCAACGGGTCGAGGGTCGCTCGACGCCGTTCTCGGCCGTGCTCGTCGATCCGTCCGGTGACCGCACGATCGTCAACCACACACCCGACGACCTCCTGACGGGTGAACCGCCGGATGTGCCCGGGTTCGATGCGGTGCTGGTCGACGGTCGCTGGCCCGACGCGTCGACGATCGCGCTGAGCATCGCCCGCGAGCGTGGCGTCCCCGGCGTCGTCGACGCCGACCGACCCGTCGATCCCCGGCTGCTCGATCTCGCGAGCCACATCGTGTTCGGCGAGGACGCACTCGCGTCCACGACCGGGCTGGTGGGCCACGCCGACGGACTGCGAGCTGTCGACGCCCGGAGCGGCGCGATGCTCGCCGTGACCGCCGGCGCCGACGGCGTGGTCTGGCTCGACGACGGCAACGCCCGCGAGGTGCCCGCCTTCGCCGTCACGGCCGTCGACACCACCGGCGCCGGCGATGCCTTCCACGGTGCCTTCACCCTCGCCCTCGCCGAGGGTGCCGACGATGCGTCGGCGCTGCGGTTCGCCGCTGCGACCGCAGCGGTCAAGTGCACGCGCCCCGGCGCCCGACGAGGCATTCCGGTCCGGGCCGACGTCGAGGCATTGCTCGATCGAGAAGTGGGTACGGAGCAACCATGACGAACGCCAGCACCCCGGTCATCGCCATCGGTCGACCGACGTTCGACCTCGACCACGGCGCCACGATGGTCGAGGCGGCGTGGGAACGGCTCGCCGGCGCCGGATTCGACCCCGTCGGGCCTCGGGCGATCACGACCGAGTTGGAGTCGCTCGACCGTCTGCTCGACGGGTTCGTCGATGACGGGCAGGACGAGGCGTCCTGTGTCGTCGTGCTGCAGGCGACCTTCGCCGACTCCTCGCTCGTCGCTCGCATCGACGAACGGCTCGGTCGCCCGCTGGTGATCTGGTCGTTTCCCGAGCCGCGGACGGGCGGACGGCTGCGGCTGAACTCACTCTGCGGGGCGAACCTGGCCGCGTATCTGCTGCGCCGGCGCCGGGCCGCCGTGGCGTTCGTGCACGCCGATCCGGCGACGCCGGAGTCGGCAGTGGAACTGAGCGACGCCCGGGCCCGAGCGGTCGCAGGCACGACCGACACCGAGGGACAGCCGGCGCTCGCCCCGGCAGCGTCGAGCGTCAACGAGCACGCCGAGCGTCTTGCCGGTTCGCGCCTCGGTGTCGTCGGCGACGCCCCGGTCGGGTTCGAGCCCTGTGTCGGCGATGACCACGTCCTGCGCCGGATCACCGGGCTCGGCGTCGATCGCGTGCCGCTGGCAGCGCTGTTCGAACAGGCCGACCACGCCGACGCCGACGACCGCGCCACCACGCTCACCCGTGTGCGCGCCGCCACCGACGTCCCTGCCGACGTTGCTGCAGCGGGGATGGACGAGAGCATCCGTCTCCACGAGGGCCTCCAGACGCTCGCCGATCGCCATGGATGGGCGGCGGTCGCCACGCGTTGCTGGCCCGAGTGCATGACCGAGTACGGCGGAGCCATGTGCACTCCGATGGCGATGATGACCGAGGACGGGATCCCGGGTGTCTGCGAGGCCGATCTCTACGGCGCCGCGACCGCGCTGATGCTGCGCACCGTGGCGGGCACGGACCCGTTCATCGCCGACCTCGTCGACATCGACCGCACCGACGACACGTCGGCGGTCTGGCACTGCGGGGTGGCGCCGACCACGCTCGCCGACCCGTCGGTGCGCCCGGTTGCGATCACCCACCCGAACCGGCACCGTGCGCTCGCCAACCAGTTCGCGCTGCGACCGGGCCGGGTGACCGTTGCCCGGCTGAGCCAGGCCCGCAACGAGACGTCGCTGGTCATCGGTGGCGCCGAGATGCTCGCCCGACCCCGACCCTTCGTCGGAACGTGTGGCGTGCTGCGCTGGGACGGGGGCGTCGACCGAGCGGTCGAGGTGGTGTTCGGCCGCGGGCTCGAGCACCACGTGGGCATCGTCTACGGCGAGTGGCGCGACGAGTTGCGGTCGTTGGCAGCCGCCTGGGGCGTGCCGGTCGTGTCGCTCGACGCCGCCAACGCCTGACGGACCTCGTCGAGCGCTTCGCTCCAGCGTTCGATCTCGATCTGCTCGGCGGGGCCGTCGGGAACGCAACGCACGAGGATTCCTCCCGCGATCGGCTCGCCGACCGCGGCCTCGAGGGCGGCACCGTACGCGGCCAGTTGCATGCGGTAGCGGCCGACGCGTTCGGCGGTCTGGACGGGTCCCGACCACTGGTCGGTCTTGTAGTCGACGATCACGAGTCCCTCGCCGGTGCGCACGAGCAGGTCGACGTAGCCCTCGAGCACCCGGTCGCCGACCGGCGCCGCCACGAACAGCTCGCGCCGGTGGCCGGCACCGGCGACGACCTCGCGGACGATCGGCGTCGAGAGCACCGAGCGGGCCAGCGCCGCCACGTGTGGCTCCAGGCCGATCACACCTTCGGCCGCGCACTGGGCCCGGGAGAGCGTGTCGATGTCGTGGCCCGTGGCGAGGTCGCAGAACTGCAGCACGCCGTGGACGGCCCGGCCGATGCTCGTGCCGTAGCGGCCGCGCTGCCACGGTGGGAGCCCGACGTCGACCGGCCGCTTGTCGAGGCCGGCGTCGTCGACGGTGTCGCGGTCGTCGGTGAGCTCGTCGGACAGCCGGGTCGCGGCGACGCCCGATCGCCGCGACGCCCGGCCGAGCACGACGCGGCGCTCGCGCTCCCACGCATCGGGGTCGTCCCACTCCAGCGGGGCGACGTTCTGCGTGGTCGGAGCGAGAGCGCGGGCGGTGTGGGAGACCGCTCGGGCGCCCGAGCTCGGCTCGGCGGCACCGGCAGCGAACAGCAGCTCGGCCGAGGTGAGCGGGCCCCAGTCCGCGTAGTCGGGGTTGCTCTTGGTCGGGGCGCCGCGGTGGAGAGACACGACGAGGTGGTCGCACGCCCGCGTGCAGGCCACGTACAGCAGCCGCCGGCGTTCGGCGTCGCCCATCTGCTCGTCGATGGGCTGGTGGGCGACGAAGACGCCGTCGTCGCCGCGTCCGGCCAGCATCCAGGTGTCGTCGGCCCAGACGACGCCGTTGGTCGCTGCCCGGCGTGGTGTGGTCGTCAGGCCGGCGACCACGGTGATCGGGAACTCGAGGCCCTTGGCGGCATGAATGGTCATCACCCGCACGGCGTCGTGGTCGTGCTCGGGCAGGATGGTGTCGGCGACGCGACCCTCCGAAGCCTGCAGCGCCGCCCAGTGCAGGTATCGGCGAACTCCGTGGCCACCGGCGTCGGCCCATGCCCGGGCCTGCTCGATCACGTACCGCAGGCGTCGCCACACGTCGCGGGCGTCGGCGCCCGCCAGCGCCAGATCGAACGCCCGCCGTTCGTCGGCGACCGCCGCGAGCAGGTCGGCCGGCGAGGTCCACCCGATCCGCTCGGCCACCGAGCGGACGTGGCTGATCGCGGCCGCCACGGGGTGGCCGAGGAGTTCGTCGGGAGCCGGAGCCCACAGGTTCCACGAGCCGCCCCGGCGTTTCCACTCCCACAGCTCGACGTCACTGCAGCCGTACAAGGGGCTGCGCAGCGCCTCGACCAGGGCGAGTTCGTCGGTCGGGTCGTCGGCGGCGCGCAACACCATCAACAGGTGGCGGACCTCGGCCGTGGCGTACACCACCGCGGAGTTCTCGGCGCGGTAGGCGATGCCGGCGCGGCGCAGTTCGGCTTCGAGCGCGGGCAGCGAGATGCGGGTGGGCAGCAGGATGCAGATGTCGCCGGGTCGACACGGTCGCACGTCGTCGCCGTCGTGGACCGGCCAACCGTCGGCGATCGCGGCGGACACCGTGGCCGCGACGTCGGCAGCCTCGCGCTGGCGCAACACGTCGGCGGAGCCGACGTCGTCGATGCGCTGGTTGCGGGCCAGGTCGTCGTGGCACGCCTCGCCCAGCACCGTCACGGTGCCGTGGCCGAGGGCGCCGCCCGGGCGGCAGGCGTCGAGTGGTTGGAACGCCGGTTGGGCGTCGGGCTCGAAGGTGATCAGGCGCCCGAACACGTCGTTGGCGAAGTCGATGACCGCCTGTGTCGAACGGAAGTTGGCCGACAGCGCCACTTCGTCGGCACCCACCTGGTGCGCCGCCCGCAGGTACTGGGCGATGTCGGCACGGCGGAACCGGTAGATCGACTGCTTGGGGTCGCCGACGATGAACAGTCGCCCCGGCAGCGGCCGAAGTCGTCGCCACGCCGGCCCGCCGGAGTCGTCGGCACCCGCCTGATCGGGGTCGTCGGGGTCCGCGGTGAGGCGCACCGCGATCTCCAGCTGGATCGGGTCGGTGTCCTGGAACTCGTCGAGCAGGACCCGCTGGTACCGGTCGTGGAGGAGCCGTCGGATGCCCGGTCGCTCGGTCAGGAGCCGGCGAGCCAGGACGAGGAGGTCGTGGAACTCCAGCTGTCCGGCGGCGGCTCGCTCCGCCGCTGCGTCGAGCACGAAGCGCCCCATGATCGCCCCGAGCAGGAGCCGGCGGTGGCGGCGGACGGCGTCGAGGCGGGCATGGGCGAGTTCGCCGAACTCGACCTCGGTCGCCTGGAGCGCAGCGAGGAGATCGGGGCCGTCGGCGCCGAATGCCTTGGCCCACTTGCCCTTGGCGCCGGGCAGTTGCTTGAGCGTGCCCCAGTGCCCGAACCGACGGTCGATCTCCGCGAGCGTCTCGAGCTGGTGCCGGAGGCCCGGCGCGGTGAGGTCGCGGGCCAGCGATGCGATGTCGGCGATGACGCCGCGCTGGCGGTCGTCGTCGGGGACGGTTGCCGCACCGATGCGGGCGCCGAGTTCGGCGAGCTCGGCGGGGTCGACGCGCAGCAGGCCGGGGTCGGCGAGGTCGACCCGGTCGTGCACGAGGTCCCAGTTGGCCCGGAAATCCTCGGCCATCCGCCGGGCGCCCCGGTCGACGCCGAAGCCGTCGAACTCGCAGAGTTCGACGAACGTCCGGCCACCCTCGATCGGGCCGCCGGCGGGTTCGGGC
The DNA here is from genome assembly GCA_041685755.1 of Ilumatobacteraceae bacterium. GTDB lineage: Bacteria > Actinomycetota > Acidimicrobiia > Acidimicrobiales > Ilumatobacteraceae > Sva-07. The sequence continues at coordinate 6,928 of JAWLFC010000066.1, read as the reverse complement.
TCGTCGAGCAGGCGGTCGAGCAGATCATCCCACCGTTCCTCGAAGGCCAGCGAGCTCTCGAGCTCGTCGAGCACGGCGAAGCCCGGCGGCAGACCGGCCTCGATCGGGAAGTCGAACAGGATGCGTCGGGCGAAGGAGTGCAGTGTCCCGATGGGAGCGTGGTCGAGCCGGTCGAGGGCGGCGAGCGCGTCGGCCCCGCCGTCGGCGGCGAGGGCGGCACGGGTGCGGCCGCGCAGTTCGGCTGCGGCCTTCTCGGTGAAGGTGATCGCGGCGATCGCGGTGATCGGCACCCCGGAACGGACGAGGTTGACGATCCGGGCGACGAGCGAGCTGGTCTTGCCGGCACCCGCGCCGGCCTCGACGAACAGCGTCGTGGCCAGGTCGGAACGGATCCGCTCGCGGGCGGCCTCGTCGGGCGGAGGGGTGGTGCTGTCGATCACGTGTCGCCGCCGTCGGGTCCGAACCAGCGCGCGACGCGGGGGTCGAGTCGTTTGCGTTCCCACTCCGACCAGCGCTCCGCCGTGCCGAGGTGGTCGGGTTCGCAGTACTCGCACGACACGAAGAGCCGGAAACCGGGTCGATCCGGGCGGTTCGGGAACCAGCCCGACTCGATGCCGTCGACCACGGCGGCGAGAGCGGCGGCGACACGTTCGTCGACCTCGGGGGTCATCCGGTAGCCCGGCCGGGCGTAGTCGCCCTTGCGGAGCAGGCCGTACTCGGCCTGGACCTCGGTGTCGGGGGTGCCGAACCGGGCGCGGGCCGCAGCGGCGTAGCTGGGCAGCTGGAAGCGGGTGCCACCCGCGGTGGGGTCGTCGGCCGACAGGTCGGTGAAGGCCCGCTTCGCCCCGGTCTTGTGGTCGGTGACGACCAGCGAGCCGTCACCGGCGCGGTCGATGCGATCGACCGAGCCCTGCAGCGCGATCGAGCGGCCGTCGGGGAGTCGGATGGCCACCGCGTCGTCGGTGCCGAAGCGCATCTCCGACGCCAACACCGTCGATCCTCGCTCGCGGACGTACTCGCTGTCGTGGGCGAGCCAGTCGAGCAGATCGCTGCGCATGCGGTCGCGTTCGTCGGCCCAGAACGCCGGCCGGCCGGTCCGGCCGCGCCGCTCGGTGCGATCGCACACGGTGTCGAACGCGTCGCTCAGTGCCTGTCGGTGCTGGGAGGTCCAACCGGTGGTGGTCGGCTGGGGGAGTGTGCCGTCGACGACGGCGCGGTGGAACAGGTCGAGGGCCCCGTGGTGGGCCGAGCCGCGGTCGCGGGCGGTGATGGAGATCTCGTCGTCGGGTTCCTCGATCGGGTCGACCTCGAGGAGGTAGTGCGCGAAGTAGGCGTGCGGGCAGGCGACCCACGCCTCGAGCCGGCTCGGCGACACGGGGCCGTCGAGGCGCGGCACGTCGTGGTCGCTGAGGTCGCCGTCGAACTCGGTCAGGACGTCGGCGCGACGACCGGTGATCAGGGTGACCCCACGACGGAACGCGTCGTCGCCGGCGATGTCGGCGCACGTGTCGACACCGGCGCCACTGCGGACGTGATGGTGGCGGCCCCGCAGACGGTGCTCACCGCTGCTCGCCGGGAACGTCGTCGCGCTCAGACCGGCGTCGTGGGAGGCGATCTCGCGGATGCCGAGCTCGTGGATCCACGGCTCGATCCAGCGAGACGCCAGCAGTTCGGTCGTCGCCCGCAGGTCGCCTCGGGGGTAGCTGAGCGTGGTATCGGCGCCGGCGACGGTCGCCAGCAGCAGCCGGTGGAGCCGGTCGGCGCGGGCATCGGCGCCGGGAAGGCCGGCACGGGCCCGGTCGGCCTCCGACAGCAGCGGGTCGCTCGTCGGTGTGGGGGGCAGGAGGCCTTCGGCGGCGCCCAGGAGCACGACGACGTCGACGTCGATGCCCGTCGCCCCGGCGAGGGGGCCGACGGTGACGCCGCTGCCGACGCGGCCCTGCCGGGCCGGGCTGGCGTCGAGCTCGGCTTCGAGCGTGGCGCGGAATCGGTGGCGGGTGACCGGTTCGCCGACGGGGTCGAGGTGCGAGAGCCGGTCGAGGGCGGCGGTGAGGGCTTCCCAGGCCCGGTACTCGGGTTCGGGCAGCCGTTCGATCGAGTGGCGGCCGAGCCAGCGTTCGACCTGGTCGGTGCACCACTGCGACCACTCGGACCAGGGGCGACGGCCGGAGGGATGGCCGAGTTCGTCGCGCAGTTCGCCGACGAACTCGCGCAGCGACGTCGCGGCATCGGCCCAGCGGTCGCGTCCGGCGATGGCGGCCAGTCGGCGTTCCCAGTCGTCGTCGCGGGCCACCCCGGCCTCGCGGCTCACACGCTCCCAGCTGGCGGTCGGGAGGTAGGTGCCCTCGCGGTCGCGTGCGGGCACGTCGGCGAGCAGGGCGAACAGGTTGCGTCGTCGCACGCCGCGACGGTCGACGTCGAGCAGGTCGAGCACCAGACGCGGCGCCAGGCGCTCGACGAGGCTCGTACCCGGACGCCCGTTCCACGGGATCTCGCAGGCGGTCAGGTGGTGCTCGACGAGGCGGGCGTAGGGCTGGTGCTCGGGCCACAGCACGGCGATGCGCTCGAACGGGGTGCCTCGGCGGGCGGCGTCGAGCACGGTCCGCACGGCGTGGCGGACCTCGTCGTCGGCGTCGGTGGTCGACACGATCTCGACCGTTCTGCTCGCCTCCTGCGCGTCCGGACCCGACCCCGACGGGCAGGAGTGCGCGTCCGGACCCGACCCCGACGGGCAGGAGCGAAGTGTGTCGGCGTGGAGGGTGTCGACGAGCGCGAGGGCGGCGGCGTCGGCGGCCTCGGCGCCGGTGACCTGCATCACGAGGCGTACGTCGATCGACGCGCCGAGCGCGGCGAGGAACTCGACGGCCAACGTCGGCAGTTCGTCGGGCAGGTACACCACGAGCGAGCGCAGCCCGTCGGGCACGGCGCGCCCGACGGCGCTCGTGGCGACGGTGTAGAGGTCGGCCTCGTCGTACCACGACGGGGCGAGCATCGCCGTGACGGCGTCGCTGACACGCAGCACCTGACGACCGCGTACCGACTCCTCGGCGAGACGGCGCCGGGCTCGGGCTCCGGCGAGTCGGAGCTCGCCGTGGGTCTCTCGCAGCGCGACGACGGTCGAGGGGTGCGAGGCCACCGGCGCGAAGGGTCCGGCATCGGCGTCGAGGATCGACGTGATCGCCAGATCGATCACCGGCGTCGACATCGGTGAGCGCCCGGCGGCAGCGAGTTCGGGGCCGGCGATCAGCTCGGCCAGGCGGTTGAGCGTGACCATGTCGACGCCGACGAGGCCGCCGGCACGTCCGAGCGCCCGGCGCGTCATCACCCCGCACGTGTTGGTCGGCACGGCGACCGTGACCGGGGCGAGCGGATCGGAGCCCTTGGCCTCAGCGAGGGCGGCGGTGAGCGCCTGGCGCGCATCGGATGGTGCGACCAGGGTCGCCGAGATCGTCACACCACCGATCGTAGGGAAGGGGTGTGACACCTCGCGATCTGGTGTCGGGACGCGATCTACTGTCGGGACCATGCAGATCCGCCGCGCCACGACCGATGACGTCCGCACCGCCAGCACCACGGCGATGCGCGCCTTCGTCGACGATCCGGTGATGCGGTTCCTGTACCCGGAGGACGAGGTGTACCTCGCGCCCGACGGTGCGGTGTTCCACCCGGCGATGACGGGGTGGATCGCGCTGGGGGAGGTGTGGTGCACCGACGACGCGGCCGCTGTCGCGGTGTGGATCCCGCCCGGACGACCGGAGGTGCCCTTCCCCGACGATCCCAGCGCCGAGCCGCCCTCCGCGGACCGTCTCGAACGGTTCGCCGCCGTCGGCGAGGCGATGGCCGAACACACCCCCGAGGAGGACCACTGGTACCTCCAACTGCTGGCGACCCACCCGGACTGGCAGCGGCGGGGCCTCGGCAACGCCCTGATGGAGGTCGTCTTCGAGCGGGCCCGACACGACGGGCTCCCGTGCTACCTCGAGACCGAGACCATCGAGAACGTCGCCTACTACCGCGCCCGCGGCTTCGAGGTGCGCTCGGAGTGGGACGTGCGCAACGGCCCGCACATGTGGGGCATGTACCGCCCTGCCTGACGCCGGGTGCCTGCCCCTCAGCGGGCGGCGATGGCTCGGGCGCGCAGGTCGCTGACGGCGTGTTCGAGACCCTCGGGGTCCTTGTAGAGGGCGCTGCCGGCGATCAGCACGTTGGCGCCGGCGGCGACCGCGCCGGCGATCGTGGTCGGGCCGATCCCACCGTCGACCTCGAGGTCGACGGTGTCGGCGAGTCCGGCGTCGTCGATCATCGCCCGCACCTCGGCGATCTTGGGTTCCATCGAGGCGAGATAGGCCTGGCCGCCGAATCCCGGGTTGACGGTCATCACGAGCACGAGATCGACGAGGTCGAGCACGTGGGCGACGGCGGACGGCGGCGTCGCCGGATTGAGGGCGACCGCCGCGCTCGCACCGCGCTCGCGGATGTTGCCGAGCGTGCGGTGCAGGTGGGTGCACGCCTCGGCGTGAACGATCAGGCGCGAGCAGCCGGCCTCGACGTACTGCTCGGCCATCACGTCGGGTGTGTGCACCATCAGGTGGGCTTCGAACGGCAGCGTCGTGTGTGAACGTGCCGAGGCGATCACGTCGGGGCCGAACGTGAGGTTCGGGACGAACTGGCCGTCCATCACGTCCCACTGGATGTGGTCGACCCCGGCGGCCTCCAGTGCGGCCACTTCCTCGCCGAGTCGGGCGAAGTCGGCCGGCAGGACGGACGGGACGATCTGGATCGGGCGGCTCATCGGCTCCGCAACCTATCCGGCGGCATCGTCGCGTTCGGGCTCTCGATCCGTCTCGGTGTCATCCTCGTTCCACTCGGCGTCGGCCGCGTCCCAGCCCTCGTTGCGCTCCTCGACCTTCGCCTTCCAGTTCTCGGCTTCGAAACGTGAGGGGTAGGGGCCGAGGAGGTGGTCGGCGAATCCCCGCTCGGAGGCCCGCACGGCCCGTTCCCGGATGAGATCCCAGTACCACTCGGTGTCGTCGCTCACCCGTCGAGTCTCGCGCACTGCCCGTCCGGTCGAAACCTTCCTGGGACGGTGAGGGCATCGCGAGGAGTTCTGTCACGGTCCGGACAACGTCGTGCCCGATCACATAGGGTGCAGCCGTCCATCTCCCCTGCGAGCACCGAGGAGTGCAGCCCCATGGCCGACACCGTCACCGAGACCGCCGCCGCGCGCGCCGTCGAGGCCGTCAAGACGTACGGAGCCGGCGACACCGCCGTTCACGCGCTCGCCGGCGTCACCGTCGAGTTCCCCCGGCAACGCTTCACGGCCATCATGGGGCCCTCCGGGTCGGGCAAGAGCACGCTGATGCAGTGCGTGGCCGGACTCGATCGCCTGACCTCGGGTGAGACCTTCATCGGCGACACCTCGTTGTCGACGCTGACCAAGACCCAGCTCACCCTCCTGCGCCGGGACCGTCTGGGGTTCATCTTCCAGCAGTACAACCTCATCCCCACGCTCACCGCCGAGGAGAACATCCTGCTGCCGTTGACGCTCGCCGGCGAGGAGCCCGACCGCTCGTGGTTCGACACGATCGTTGCGACGGTGGGGCTGGGCGATCGGCTCGACAACCTGCCCAGCCAGCTGTCGGGTGGCCAGCAGCAGCGCGTCGCCGTCGCCCGTGCCCTCGTTCCTCGGCCCGACATCGTCTTCGCCGACGAGCCCACCGGCGCGCTCGACTCGCGCACCGGCATGGAGATCCTCGCCTTCATGCGCCAGGCCGTCGACGAGTCCGGCCAGACGATCGTCATGGTCACCCACGATCCGCACGCCGCGTCGTACTCCGACAACGTGCTCTTCCTCGCCGACGGAGCGATCATCGACGAGATGTCGGCTCCGACGGCCGAGCGCGTCCTCGACCGGATGAAGCGCTTCGAGGGCTGAACCGTGCTGCAGCTCGCATGGCGTGGCGTTCGCCACAACTCGGGTCGGTACATCGCCACCTTGATCGCGATCATGACCGGTGTGGCGTTCTTCGCCGCGACCGGCTTCGTCTCCGACCGGGTCATCGCCGCGCTCGAGGGTGACGCCGTACGACAGTACGCGGCGGTCGACGCGGCGATCGTCGTCGACGACACCACCGGCTCGGAGTTCGCCGATGCGCTGCGGATCGGCCAGGAGAGCGTCGACGAGATCGCTGCGCTGCCGGAGGTGGCCGCCGTCGGCGGCGACCTGACTGGCCAGGTCGCCTTCCTGGCCCCGGACGGCACCACGTTCGCCGACGGTGCGACCGGGCGGCTGTGGATCGAGGACGACGAGCTGAACCCGATCGACCTCGAGGAGGGTGCAGCGCCCGTCGAGGCCGGCGAGATTGCCGTCGACCAGGGCCTGGCCGGCGACGAGGACATCGAGCTCGGCGACTCGCTGACGATCCTCACCCTCGCCGGACAGTTCGACACGACGGTCGTCGGGATCACGTCGTTCGGCAGATCCGACGCACAGGACGGCGGCGGCACCGTGTCGTTGCCCCGGGCGACGGCGTTCGACTGGCTCAACGCCGGCCACGTCGAGTACGAGGACCTCTTCCTACGCGGCACCGTCGACGAAGCGGCGCTCGTCGACGCCGTGACTCCGCTGGTGCCGTCCGGCTTCCGTGTCCAACCCGGTTCGGAGTTCCTGGACGACAAGCAGGGCGAGGTCAGTGGCGTCGGGAGGTTCCTCAAGCGGGGGCTGCAGGGTTTTGCACTCCTCGCGCTGTTCGTCGGGGCGTTCGTGATCTACAACACCTTCAGCGTCATCGTCGCCCAGCGGCTCCGCGAGCTGGCGGTGCTCGCCGCGATCGGGGCGACACCGAAGCAGATCAAGCGGTCGCTGCGATTCGAAGGCCTCGTGGTCGGCGCCATCGGTTCGGCGCTCGGGGTCGCCGCCGGGTTCGGT
>JAWLFC010000065.1:0-16476 GCA_041685755.1 Ilumatobacteraceae bacterium | reverse complement strand
CTGATCGTGGCGTTGGCCGCTTCGAACGCGTTCCTGCTGCCCACGCACCAGGTGAACGCGCTGCTCATGGGCCCGGGCGGGTACCGCGTGGCGGACTACCTCCGTGCCGGCTCGGTCATGACGGTGCTGTTCCTGGTCGTGCTGATCCCGGCGGTCAACCTCTTCGCCTGAACGAACAGCTCCTCATGGAGCCGGCGCCACGGGCATCTGTGAGATCAGGCTCTCGAGAAGGCCGAGGCCGATCGTCATCTTGCGGAAGAACGATGCTGCATGCGGGACCACGGTGAAGTGCGGATGCGAGCTCCACAGCGCCCGGAGCCGACCGTCGAGTTCGATGGCCTCCTGCTGCGACTCGGTGCGGTAACGATTCTCGCTCTCGAATCCGTGGTGCCCGAGCGCCGCCGTCTCGAAGAACAGGACGGCGTCGTAACGCGCGAGCTCCGACGAGTGCGACGAACCGACGGTCTCGTAGAAGTGCTCTGCACCACTCGGCCAGTAGGCACCACCGTCGACGGTCCCACGATCACACAGCAGGATCCGGTCCGGGTACTGAGCGGCCTGGATGTCCTCGAGACCACGCTGCACCTGATAGATCGCGCTCTGGGCGCTGCGCTGGGCGGCGGGTTGCGTGGGACGTGGGAACCCACCCGTGAACAACAGCGTCGCCGCCTCCGGCACCACGATCACCCGGTCGCCGATCTCGCGTCGGAACAGGTCGGCGGCGGTGGTCTTGCCACCACCTGGTCCCCCGGTGAGCACGACACGGAACGGGCTGAGGGGCCGCCGAGGGTCTGGTGTTGCATCCATGGTGATCTCGAACTCGACCCCATCGTGACACCCGACGGTCAGGTACGACAGGGGCGAACTCCCCTGCACTCATCGGCGGTCGAGGTCGACCACGTCAACGCGCGTCCTCGGACGCCGCCCATCGCAGGACCTCGAGGGCCGCTGCTTCGTGTGCCGGTGTGGTGGCCAGCGCAATGGTCCGGTCCCGACGACTGGCGGGGTCGAGGTGGAACGCGCCGCCGGCAGCGAGGACGACCGCACCGAGTGCCGCCACGTCCCAGTGCGCCCCCATGTGGAGACACGCATCCAAGGTGCCGTCGGCGACCATCAGCGGTGGATAGGTCGTCCACTCGGCGTACGGAACGAGATGCCCGAGGGAGGCGAGCCGGTCGGCGGTGATGCGTTCGTCTCCCTCGAGGGTCTCCGGCGCCGGGACACAGGCACAGCGCACCGAGTCGTCGTCTGCCGGCGACGCCGCCGTGAGCGACGGCGCCCCCGGCCGGGGCGGCGTCGAGGCGAACGCTCCGACGCCGACGGCGCCCCACCACCTGGATTCGCGCGCCGGCATGGAGGCCACGCCGACGCAGGGACGGTGGTCGATCTCGAGGGCGATCAGCGTTCCCCAGACCGTCCCGCGCCGGGCGAACGAGCTCGTCCCGTCGATGGGGTCGAGGACCCACTGTCGACCCTCGGCGCCGTCACCCCCGAACTCCTCACCGATGATCCCGTCGGTCGGACGACGAACGGCGAGCAGGTCACGGATCGCTCGCTCGACCTCGACGTCGACGTTCGTCACCGGGGAGCCGTCGGGCTTGACCGTGACCTCGATGTCGTCCGACTGCAGGGCCTCCATCGTGAGACGGTCGGCAAGGTCGGCGAGTTCGAGCGCGAGCATCAGGTCGGCGGTGAGATCGTCCACGGCCGCAGTCTCGCGGACGACCGAGCGTCGACCCCGGTTCGTCAGCGCTTGGTGGCGACGAGATCGATCAGCGCCGACCGGCCGGAGTGGCCGTCACCCTCCTCGATCACCGTGTCGTAGCTCTCGAGCCGCTCGATGTCCATCGCACCGAACGCGTCGCGGAGCATCTCCTCGGTGTACATGTGCGCCGGATCGGGCGGCCCGCCGGTCCCGAGTGCCACCTGTTCGGGGCGGTACCCGTGCAGGAGCAGGCGGCCACCCGGACGGAGCGTGCGCTGCATCCCGTCGAACACGGCGGGCCACTGCTCGGGCGACAGGAACTGGATGAAGATCGCGACGACCGCGTCGTACGCGTCCGGCCTCCAGTCCCACGCCATGATGTCGGCAACCTGGAAGTCGACGGTCACGTCGCGGGCGGCGGCCAGCTGGCGGGCCTTGGCGACGCCGACGGGCGATGCGTCCATTGCCGACACGTCGTGGCCGAGCTGGGCGAGGTACACCGAGTTGCGGCCCTCGCCGTCGGCGACCACGAGCACCCGCGACGGCACCTCCAGCAGGTGCGCGTGCGCCACCAGGAAGTCCGCCGGCTCCGTCCCGAACAGATAGCCCTCGATCGAGTACCGCTCGTCCCACATGTGCGCTCCTTCGGATACTGCGGCGTCGCCCGCCGACACAGGTTGGCAGACGCGGTCACCGAACTGCCGCGCACCTCTCACCGCGCCCGGGCGGACGGGTTGGCGGCGTCGGGGTGGATCTGGTCGAGGAAGCGTCGGGCGGCGAAGGTTGCTTCGGTGCGCCAGAGGGCGACGACGTCGTGGCCGGTGCTGTCGGACAGGGCGCGGGCCTGCTCGTCGATGATGTCGCGTTGGCGATCGAGCATGTCGCTGATGTCGATCTCGTGCTGGTCGGCGAAGACGAGCTTGAGGAGCAGCTCGCTGCGCAGGTCGCGGAGGTGCGCGACGGGTGTGCGCAGCCAGGTACGGAACCGGGCTCGGCCGGTGCGGGTGGCGGCGAGAATGGTCCGGTTCGGTCCGGCGTCGCCGGGTTCCTCGGCGACCGGCTGGATCCAGCCCCGGTCGGTGAGTTGGTCGAGGGCGCGGTAGGTCAACGGCCTCGAGAGGTACCAGACGCGGCCGATGTCGCCGTCGGGGCGAAGCTGCTTGACGATCGACCAACCGTGGGCTGGTTGGTCGTAGAGGATCCCGAGGCATGCCCATTCGCCGAGCAGCGGATCCCGGGGGTGCCCGTCACTCGGCATCGTCTGATGGTCGCAGATGTCGGCGGCGCCGGGTGTCGTCGCTGCCACTCATGCGGGATAGATGTCGATGTCGGTCGCCTTCACGGTGGCGTGGATCTGGTCACCGGGGCGGAGTTGCAGGGTGTCGAGGGCGCCGGCGGTGATCTCGGCGGTGAGGTGGATGGGCGCGTCGACGCCCACGCGGACGCGGTCGCCGAGACGGTCGATGTCGTCGATGGTGCCCGTGAAGATGTTGCGGGCGCTGGTGTCGGGGAGGTGGCGGGACAGGGTGATCGACTGCGGTCGGATGACGGCGAACGCGGGCCCGGTGAACTCGGCGACCACGGCGAGGTCGACACCGTCGGCGGTGGTGAGCCCCTCGGCGCCGAGGCTGCCGGTGACGAGGTTGGTGCCGACGAGTTCGGCGACGTACCGGGAACGGGGGTGGGCGGTGATCTGAGCGAGGGTGCCGAACTGGACGATGGCTCCGTGGTCGAAGATGGCGACGCGGTCAGCGAGGGCGTAGGCGTCGACGGGGTCGTGGGTCACGAGGACGCGGATGCCGTCGAACTGCTCGAGGTGGTGGCGCAGGTCGCGGCGGACCTGGCGACGGGTGCCGGCGTCGAGCGCGGCGAGGGGTTCGTCGAGGAGCAGGATCTGCGGGTCGATCGCCAACGCCCGGGCGAGCGCGACACGTTGGGCCTGGCCGCCGGACAGCTCGCGCGGCCGGGCCTTGGCGTGGTCGGCGAGACCGATGCGGTCGAGCCAGTCGCGAGCGCGCCGGCGCGCCTCGGTCCTCGGGGTCCCCCGCGCTCGGAGCCCGAACGCGACATTGTCGAGGGCGCTGAGGTGGTCGAACAGCAGGTACTGCTGGAACACGACGCCGATCGGTCGCCGCTCCGGGGCCACGAAGACCGCCCGGTCAGGGTCGTCGAGCACGGTGTCGTCGATGCGAATCGTGCCGCGATCGATCGGAACGAGTCCGGCGAGCGCCCGGAGCATCGTGGTCTTGCCGGAGCCGTTCGGGCCGAGCACGGCGAGTACCTCGCCGGGCTCGACGTGGATCTCGACGTCGAGCGTGAACTGGCCGAGGTCGACCCCGACCGCGGCGTGGAGCGTCATCGCGGTGACTCCGTGATCGGCCGATCGCCGCCGAGCCACCGGTCGCGTAGGCCGATGAGCACGGCGAAGCTCACGGCGATCAGGACGAGGGCGATCATCAGCGCTTCGTCGGGGTCGGTCTCGAGCGCGAGGTACGTGGCGAGCGGCATGGTCTGGGTGCGGCCGGGGAAGTTGCCGGCGAAGGTGATGGTGGCGCCGAACTCACCCAGTGCCCGGGCCCAGGCCAGCACGGCACCGGCGATCAGCGCCGGGCGGATCGTGGGCAGGGTCACGCGCGAGAAGACGTACCAGCGGCTCGCTCCGAGGGTGCGGGCGGCGTCCTCGATCCGGTGGTCGAGTTGGCGGAGGGCCGCTTCCACCGTGAGCACGAGGAACGGCATCGCGACGAACGTCTGGGCGACGACGACGCCGGCCGTGGTGAACGGCAAGCGGAGCCCGAACCACTCGTCGAGGTACTGACCGAACAGGCCCCGCCGTCCGAACGACGCGAACAGGGCGACGCCGCCGACGACCGGCGGCAGCACCATCGAGAGCGTCGCCAGGGCTCGCACGAAGCCCCGTCCCGGGAACGCGACCCGCGCCAGCAGCCAGGCGAGCGGTACGCCGAACACGACGGCCGCCGCGGTCGAGGCGAGCGATGTCCGCAGCGACAACCACAATGCGTCACGCACGGTCCGGCTGGCGAGCACATCGCCGGCCTGCCCCCACGGCGCGCGCCAGAGCAGGCCGATGAACGGGAGCGCGAAGAAGGCGATCGCACAACCGGCGAGCACGAGCGCCGGCCACGGCAGGCGCTCACGCCCGACGCGACGGTTCCGGCCCACTGCGGCACGGGTCGGGGCGGTGGTGTCGGTCACGGTGCGCCGAACCCGTGGCTGGCCAGGACCGCCTGGCCCTCGGCACCGAGTACGACGTCGATGAACGCCTGCGCAGCGTCGGGGTTCGGCGCGTCGGCCGTCACGGCGATCGGGTACTCGGCCACGACGTCGAGGTCGGCAGGGATCTCGACACCGTCCGCCTCGTCGCCCGCGGCGATCACGTCGGTGGCGTAGACGATTCCGGCGTCGGCCTCGCCGAGTGTCACCTTGGTGAGCACCGCCCGCACGTTCTCCTCGTAGGAGTCGACCGCAGCGTCGACGCCCGCGCTGTCGAAGATCTGGCTGGCGTAGGTGCCGCACGGGACCTCGGGGGCGCACACGACCACGATCAGGTCGCCGTTCGCCAGGTCCTCGACACCGGCGATGCCGAGCGGGTTGCCGGGGGCGACGACGATCTCGGACAGGTTGTTCGCGAAGACGACCGGCTCGCCGGCGCTGGCCCCGGCGTCGGTCAACCTCGCCATGTTGGTCAGGTCGGCCGACGCATACACGTCGGCCGGAGCGCCCTCGATGATCTGCGCCACCAGCGCCGATGACGCGGCGAAGTTGAACGTCACCGACGCATCCGGGTTCGCCGCCGCGAACGCATCGCCGAGTTCGCTGAACGCGTCGGTCAGCGACGCCGCCGCGAACACCACGAGGTCACCGGACACCGTGGTCCCCGTCGTCGCGGGTTCGTCGGCGTCGTCGCTTGCGCCGCACGACGCTGCGACGAGCCCCATCACGGCCAGCGAGGCGACCAGGAGACGTGAGGGTCTGGTCCGAGCCCGCAGCGCCATGTCGTCACGATAGTCAGTGTTCGACTAGTCAGCGGTCATCGGCTGCCGATGCCGCTGTCTCTGGCGGAGCACCTTGTGGAGCTCCATCGCGACCAGGATGCTCGTGGCGACGACCACGATACGGAACCACGAGCCGAGCCCGATCGGTTCGACGCGCAGCACGTACTGCGTGGGGGGCAGGTAGAGCGCCGCCACGTGGATCCCGAGAGCGAAGACGGTGGCGATGAACAGCAGCTTGTTGGAGAACGGGTTGCGCCGGAAAACCGACTCGGTCTCGGACCGCGAGTTGCCGGCCTGGAAGACCTGGAACACGACCATCGTGGTGAGTGCGACCGTCTGTGCCTGCACGAGCGATCCGGTGCCGTCGAGTTCCCACCGGAACATGACCAGCATGCCGGCCCCCATGACCAGCCCCGCGAGGAACACGCGCTCCCACATGAGGCGGTCGAGTACCCCACCACCGGGATGTCTGGGTGGGCGGCGCAGTACACCGCGTTCGGCCGGCTCGAAGGCGAGGGCGACGTCCTGCACTCCGTTGGTGACGAGGTTGAGCCACAACAGCTGGGCAGGGAGCAGGATCAGGGGCCACTGGAGCCAGACCGCGACGAGGATGGCGGTGATCTCCGCCGCGCCGGTGGAGACGAGGAAGAACGTGACCTTGCGGATGTTGTCGAACGTCACCCGTCCTTCCTCGACCGCCGCGGTGATCGACACGAAGTTGTCGTCGGCGAGGACCATCTCCGATGCTTCCCTCGCCACGTCGGTCCCCTTGCCACCCATCGCGATGCCGATCTCGGCCGCCTTGAGTGCCGGAGCGTCGTTGACACCGTCGCCGGTGACGGCAACGACCTCACCGTTCGCCTGGAGGGCCCGAACGATGCGCAGCTTGTCCTCGGGCGAGACCCGGGCGTAGACGGACACGTGCCGGACTCGTTCGGCCAGGTCGTCGTCGCTGATTTCGGCGAGCCGGCTGCCGGTCAGCGCAGCGTCCGTGCCGGTGATGCCGAGCTGGGTGGCAATGGCGCGAGCGGTCTCGACGTGGTCGCCGGTGATCATCACCACGCGGATCCCGGCCTCCTGACAGGTCGCGATCGACTCGTCCACGCCGGACCGTGGCGGATCGATCATCGCCTGCAGCCCGACGAACTCCAGGCCCTCCGGCTCGGTCACCTCCTGCGGGTCGGCGAGCGGGTCGGGCAGGATCCGCCGAGCGAGAGCGAGGACGCGTTGGCCCCGAGCGGCCAAGTCGCGAGCGGCCGCGGCCACGGCGTCGGCATCGAGCGGCACCGGCCCCTGGTCCGTCAGCATTTCTTTGCACATCTCGACGACGCGCTCCGGGGCACCCTTCACGAAGACCGTCTGACGATCCTCGCGAGTCCGGATGGACGCCGAATACCGCTGGGTCGGTTCGAACGGGATGTCGGCGAACGCCGGATACGCGGTGCGGACATCACCGGGCTCGAGACCAGCGGTGAGCGCAGCCAGCAGGAGCGCCACCTCGGTCGGGTCGCCGGTGGCCACCAGCTCGTCACCGGCCCAGTGGAGGTCGGCCTCGTTCGTGAGCACTCCGGCGAGCAGGGTTGCATGGAGCCCGGGGCGGTCGCCGATCGCGGCGGGTTCGTCACCTTCGAGGTACTCGCCGTCGGGAACGGCGCCGCCGAGGCGATAGCGGTGACCGGGTGTCCAGATCTCCTCGACGGTCATCCGGTTCTCGGTGAGCGTGCCGGTCTTGTCGGAGCCGATCACCGTCGTCGAGCCGAGCGTCTCGACCGCCGGGAGGCGCCGGATGATCGCGTTTCGACGCGCCATGCGCCGCACGCCGACGGCCAGGGTGATCGTGACCGCCACCGGGAGCCCCTCGGGCACAGCGGACACGGCGAGCGCCACCGCCACGAGGAACATGTCCTCGGTCGCTTCGCCCACAGCGACACCGCTGACGAACGCCACCAGCGCAGCCGCACCGACCACGACACCGACGATCCGGGCGAATCCGTCCATCCGCCGTTGCAGCGGGGTGGCCGCCACCACCTCCGATCGCATCAAGCCGGCGATCGCGCCGAGCTCGGTGTTCGAACCGGTGGCGACGACCACCCCGCGGCCACGGCCGGAGGTGACCGTCGCGCCGGTGTAGGCCATGCACGCCCGGTCCGCCAGCTGCGCAGCGGCTCGCGCCGGCTCGACGTGCTTGGTGACCGGTACCGACTCGCCGGTGAGCAGCGACTCGTCGACGTGCAATGAGTTCGCTCCGACGAGACGCAGGTCGGCCGGGATCCGTGCACCCGACTCGAGGAGGACGACGTCGCCCGGTACCAGTTCGCGGCTGTCGATCTCGCTGTCGCGACCGTCGCGGATGACCCGGGCGCGGGGAACGACCAGCTGCATCAGCGCCCGCACCGCACCTTCGGCCTTGCGCTCCTGGGTGGATCCGATCGCCGCGTTCAGCAGGAGCACGGCGGCGATCACCGACGCATCCAGGTACTCGCCCAGCGCGATGGTGACAGCGAGGGCGACGAGCAGGATGAAGATCAGCGGGCTGCGGAACTGACGGACGACGACCGTCCAGGCGGGCGGCGGCGGTTCCTCCTCCAGCTGGTTCGGCCCGTACCGGGCGAGTCGAGCCGTCGCTTCCGCCGCCGTGAGTCCGTGCCCGCCGGTCTCGAGCAGCTGCTCGACCGCGTCGCCGTCGAGTGCGTGCCAGTGCGTGGCCTCGTCGGGGGCCGCACGCGCCACGAAGGATCGCTGCCCCATGGCTCCAGCCAACCAGCACCGCCGACGAGTCACCAGGGCCGATCGACACGAGCCCGCCAGGAGGCACCCGCCGTCAGGAAGGTCGACCAGCTGGGAAGTCCACCGCCTCTCGGCGCCGGCTTCAGCCGACGGCGAGCAGGTCGACGACGAAGACCAGTGTCTCGTTGGGGGCGATGACGCCGCCGGCGCCCGCAGCGCCGTAGCCCATGTGCGGCGGGATGGTGAGGCGACGACGACCGCCGACCTTCATGCCCTGGACGCCGTCGTCCCAACCCTGGATCACCTGGCGTTGGCCGAGCCCGAACCGGAACGGCTCCATCCGGTCCCACGATGCGTCGAACTGCTCCCCCGTCGACCACGAGATGCCCACGTAGTGAACGGTCACGTCCTGGCCGGCGGCGGCTTCGTCGCCGTCGCCGACGCTCAGGTCCTCGACGACCAGTTCGGCGGGTGGGGTTCCTTCGGGGATGGTGACCTCGGGCTTGCGCATGGGCGACGACGCTACCCCGCCGATCGCCGGTCGACGGTCAGACCCGATCGAGATGCAGGCGCAGTGCCGCCGGGTCGCCGGCGTGGAGGCCGACCTCGACGACGTAGCGACCCGGCTCGGTCACCCAGCGGCCGTCGACACGCAGATCGAGCATCGACCAGTCGAGCTCGACGTCGACGTGCGCCGTCGCGCCCGCAGCGACGTCGACCCGGGTGAAGCCGATCAGTCGTCGAGGCGGCCGATCGCGGGTGCTCGTCTCGTGCCCCGCGAACGCGAACAGCACCGTCGAGGTGGACACGTCGCTCTCGTTCGTCACGTCGACGCGCACTCGGTCGTCACCGACCGGTTCGGCACCGGCGAGGCGGACCACTCCGTAGCCCCACCCCCACCCGAACGGGAAGCGGGCGGCCACGCCGTCGCGATCGAGCTTCCACTGGCCGTGGAAGAGGCCGTACACCGCTGCGCTGGCATCGCGGTCGAACTCGACGAGGTCGGCGGGATCGTTCGGCACCGCGAACGGGAGCCGGCCGCGGGGTTCGGCCCGACCGGTGAGGACGTCGGCGAGCGCCGTGCCACCCTCGACGCCGGAGTACCAGGTGACGAGCGTCGCGGCGACCGACTCGACCCACGGCATCACCACGGCAGAACCGGCCTGCACGACCACGACGACCCGGTCATGACGCGAGACGGCGGCGGCGATCAGAGCCTCGTCGGCCTCGGACAGTCGCAGCGACGACCGGTCGCCGCCCGGCGCCATCGCTGCAGACTCCTGCGGTCCGGCGCCCGTGGCGTTCGGGCGCGGCCGACCCGTCGGCCCCGGCGGTTCGTAGGGAGCGTCGCGGCCGAGCGTCGGGTGGTCCATCGGCGCGAACAGCTCCGCTGCCAGCGCACCCGTGCCGGCATCGTCGATGTACTCCCCCTCGTCGTCCTTCGTGTAGCCGACGACGACCACCACGAGGTCGGCACCGTCGACGATCGAGACGTCGGTGTCGTCGTGCACCACGTCGTCGAAGGCGGCGCTGATCCCGACGAGCGGTGTCACCACGTTCGAGGTTCTGACGTCGCTGGAGCCGCCGTCACCGAGGTTGCGCACACCTGCCAGACGTCCGAGCACGGCGACCCGCCCGACGACCGACGGGTCGACGGGCAGCACACCGTCGTTGACCAGCAGCACCGTCGACGCCACGGCGGCCTCACGGGCCAGCGCTCGGTGCGCCCCGGTGCCGACGACGTCGAGCGACGGCCGGGTGTCGAACACGTCGGCGAAGCGCAGCAGCGTCGCCACGATGCGCCCGACAGCGGCGTCGACACTCGCCAGTTCGAGCTCGCCCGACTCGATCGCGTCGGGCAGGTGCATCGCCCGCTGCTGCCGGAACGGCATCTCGATGTCGAGACCGGCGCGTACCGACGCCACGGCGTCGCGAAGACCGAAGACGAAGTCGGAGGTGACGAAGCCGTCCCACCCCCACTCGTCGCGCAGGATCGCGGTCAACAGCGTCGCGTTCTCGCCGCACCACTCGCCGTTGACCGAGTTGTAGGCGCTCATCACCGACGCCACCCCTTCGCCAGCGACACGGCGGAAGTGGGGCAGGTACACCTCGTGGAGCGCCCGTTCGTCGACGTGCACGTCGACACGGAAGCGGGCATTCTCCATCGAGTTGAGCGCGAAGTGCTTCATGCACGCCATGACGTGACGTTGCAGCCCGCGGGTGAACGCTGCCGCCATCTCGCCGACGTGGAAGGGGTCCTCGCCGTAGGTCTCCTGTGCCCGCCCCCACGCCGGGTGGCGCAGCAGGTTCATGCACACCGCCCCGGTGTAGGTCGCCCCACTGGCTCGCAGTTCGAACCCGATCGCATCGCCGATGCGCTCCTCGAGGTCGGGGTCGAAGGTGGCGCCGCGTGCCATGCTGACCGGGAACGCCGTCGCGTCGCCGATCACGCAGCCGCGGGGTCCGTCGGCGAAGGCGATCCCCGGGATGCCCAACCGGGCGACCTCGGCCGCCGGCCACGGGTGCTCGTAGTAGCCACCGGACGTCATGTCGAACAACCCCGGCCACAGCGGCGTGTCGCCGTCGAGACAGCCCAGCTTCTCCTCCACCGTCATGCGGGCGACGAGTTGTGCCGCTTCGGCATGGTGATCGGCTCCTGCCCGGACCCGGTCGGCGGCAGCGGCGAAGACGTTGTCCACGTCGCGACGATGGCACAATCGGGACATGCCCGGCGCCTTCCTGCACCCGTTCGCCAAGCCGACCCGCGAGCGGTTCACCACCATCGCCCGCGGCGAGGGCTCGCTGCTGTGGGACGCCGACGGCAACGAGCTGATCGACTCCATGGCCAGCCTCTGGTACTGCCAGGTCGGCCACGGTCGCCGCGAGATCGCCGACGTCGTCGCCGACCAGATCTCCACGATCGAGGCCTACTCCTGCTTCGACCCCTTCACCAATGCCCCCGCCGACGCGCTCGCCGAACGGATCGCTGCGCTCAGCCCCGTGCCGGACGCCCGGGTGTTCTTCGCCGGGTCGGGGTCGGAGGCGGTCGACTCGGCGATGAAGCTCGCTCGCCTGGCCCAGGTTCGGGCCGGTCATCCCGAGCGGCGTCTGATCATCTCGCGCATGCGCGGCTACCACGGAACCAACTACGGCGGCACGAGCGCCCAGGGTCTGCCACTCAACCGGGAGGGCTACGGCGAGCTGCTGGCCGATGTCGTACAGGTGCCGAGCGACGACATCGAGGCGCTGTCGGTCCTGATGGCCGAGCGTTCCGACGAGCTGTGCGCGGTGCTGACCGAACCGGTGCAGGGAGCGGCCGGGGTGTACCCGCCGACCGACGGCTACCTCGCCGAGGCCCGTCGCCTCTGCGACCAGCACGGGGCCCTGCTGATCTTCGACGAGGTGATCACCGGGTTCGGTCGCCTCGGCACCTGGTTCGCCGCCGATCACGTCGGCGTCACCCCCGACCTCACCACCATCGCCAAAGGGGTCACCTCGGGGTACCAGCCGCTCGGCGGTGTCATCGTCGGACAGCGCGTCCGTGACGCACTCGAGTCCGACCCCGACTTCATCCTCCGCCACGGCTACACCTACTCGGGGCATCCGACGGCGTGCGCCGCCGCGCTCGCCAACATCGACATCATCGAGCGCGAGCACCTGCTCGACGCCGCACGCCGTCTGGGCGGGCGCCTCGAGGCCGGCCTGCGAGCGCTCGAGGCCGACGGCGCCGTCGACCACGTCCGCGGCGAGGTGGCGGTGTTCGGCGTGGCGCTCCACGCCCACCACGACGCGATGGCGGTGCGCGACCGGATGCTGGAGCTGGGCGTGATCACCCGGGCGATCGGCACCGACACCGTGACGTTCTGCCCGCCGTTCGTCACCACCGACGACCAGGTCGACCGGATCGTCGACACCCTCGCCACCGCGCTGGCCGACCAGCCGCCGGGCTGACGCCTTCGCGGCGGGGTTCGCCGTGCCGGCGTGCGATCATGGCCGGGTGACCGACACGGCGCCCGCCCCCGTCTACAACCCGTTCGACCCGGCGTTCCGGGCGAACCCGTACCCGTTCTACGACGTGTTGCGCGAGCAGGCGCCGGCGTTCGACACCGGATACGGGCTGATCGTGCTCACCCGGTACAGCGATGTCGGCCACGTGCTGCGCTCCAACAACTACAGCCGCGACATCGAGGCGAACGCCACACCGAGCAACGATCCGGTGGCGGTGCGACGGCGCGAGCGCCGCTCGAATTCCTCCAAGACGATCCTCAACCTCGACCCGCCCGACCACACCCGACTGCGTCGCCTCGTCTCGAAGGCCTTCACGCCGAGCGCCATCGAGGCGCTGCGTCCGTCGATCGAAACCCAGGTCGACGCCGTGCTCGATCGGGCCGCCGAACGGGGGTCGATGGAGCTGGTCGACGAACTCGCCTTCCCGGTGCCGTTCCAGGTGATCTCCGACCTGCTGGCGATCCCCAGCGACCGGGCCGAGGAGATGCGCGAGTGGAGCCAGTACCTCACCGCGGCGCTGGAGCCGACCACGACGCTCGAGACCCTCGACGAGGCCGAGTCGGCGCTGATCAAACTGCGCGCGTACCTCACCGAGGTGATCGACGCCCGCCGGCGAGACCTCGGCTCCGACGTTCTCTCGAGCCTCCTGGTGGTCGAGGAGGAGGGCGACCGGTTGAGCACCGAGGAACTGCTGTCGTTCGTCGTGCTGCTCTACGTGGCCGGCCACGAGACGACCGTCAACCTCATCGGCAACGGCATGCTGGCGCTGCTACGCCACCCGGGCGAACTCGCCCGCTGGCGCGACGACCCGTCGCTCGACGCCAACGCCGTCGACGAACTCCTGCGCTACGACGGACCGGTGCAGCACACCGTGCGGGTGCCGATGGTGCCGGTGTCGTTCGGCGAGGGCGACGAGCGCGTCGAGGTGCAACCGGGGTCGTCGGTGCTCACCGTGCTCGGTGCCGCCAACCACGACCCGGCGGTGTTCGACGACCCGCACACGCTGCGCCTCGACCGGCCGAACGCCAACCGTCACCTCGCCTTCGCCGCCGGCATCCACTACTGCCTCGGCTCGTCGCTCGCCCGGTTGGAGGCCACCGTCGCACTGGCCCGGTTGATCCGGCGCTTCGACGAGATCGAGTTGCTCAGCGAGCCGACGTTCCGTGACCGTCTCACGATCCGCGGCGTCGATCGGATGGAGCTCGCGGTTCGATGACGGCACGGCCGAACCTGGTGCTGTTCATGCCCGATCAGCTCCGGGCCGACGCCGTCGGCTGCTTCGGCAGCCCGGTCGCGTCGACACCGAACATCGACGCCCTCGCCGCCCGGGGTGTGCGTTTCGACGACGCGTGGGCGCAGCACCCGGTGTGCGGGCCGAGCCGCGTGTCGCTGATGACGGGGTGGTACCCGCACGTCAACGGCCACCGCACCCTCGACCACCTGATCACCGACGACGAGCCGAACCTGTTCAAGATCCTGCGAGCGGCCGGCTACCACGTGATGATCGCCGGTGACCGGGGCGACGTGTTCGCACCGGGCGTCACCGAGGCGAGTTCCGACATGTGCGCACTGCCATCAGGTGGCTGACCGAGGCGGCGCCGGCCGAGCAGCCGTGGGTGCTGTGGATCCCGCTGTTCTTCCCGCACCCGCCGTTCACGGTGGAGGAGCCGTGGTTCTCGCTCCACGACCGAGCGGCGATGCCCGACCCCATCCCGGCCGCCGCCGACGGCAAGCCGGATTTCATGGCCGCGTACCGCGACGTCTACGGATGGGGAGACCTCTCCGGCGACGACCTGCGCGAGATCGCCGCCACGTACCACGGGATGGTCAGCCGGATCGACGACCAACTCGGTCGGGTCGTCGCCGCCGTCGACGAGATCGGCGCCACCGACGACACCGTCGTCGGCTTCTTCACCGATCACGGCGAGTACCTCGGCGACTACGGGCTGGTCGAGAAGTGGCCGTCGGCGATGGACCCGTCGATCCTGCGCAACCCGCTGATCCTCGCCGGCGGCGGCCTCCCCGACGGGGTCGTCGTCGACCGGCCCGTCGAGCTGATCGACCTCCTCCCGACCCTGTGCGAGCTCGCCGAGGCCGAGCCGCAGCACACCCACTTCGGCCGCAGCCTGCTCGGGGTGATGCACGACCCGACGATCGTCCACCGGGGGTTCGCCTGCAGCGAGGGCGGGTTCCGGGTCAGCGACGCCGACCTGCTCGAGTGGGCGAAGTGGATCTACGAGCCGAAGGCCCGGCTGCAGCACGAGCGCCCCGAGCTGGTCGGCACGGCGATGGTGCTGCGCACGCCGACGCACACCTACGTCCACCGCCGCTACGAGTCCGACGAGTTCTACGACCGCGCCATCGATCCGCAGGAGACCACGAACCTGATCGGTCGTCCCGAGGACTGCGATCTCCAGCACGAGCTGTTGTCGAGCCTGCTCGGGTGGCTCGCCGACACCTCCGACGTCATCCCGTGGCAGACGCATCCCCGACGGCCCGAGATCCCCCACGGCCGCCGCGCCGCAACCAGCTGACCGCTCCCCCGTCGAGCCACCGGTGGAGCCTCAGCGCAGCAGGCGAATCAGGCTGCTGGTGTCCCACCGGTCGCCGCCACTGGCAGCGACGGCCTTGTAGAACTGGTCGACGAGCGCGGTGACCGGGAGGCGGGCACCGTTGCGGTCGGCTTCGTCGAGGACGATGCCGAGGTCCTTGCGCATCCACTCCACTGCGAAGCCGAAGTCGAACTCGTCGGCGGCCATCGTGCGGGCCCGGTTGTCCATCTGCCAGCTCTGGGCCGCGCCCTGGCCGATCACCTCGACGACCTGGTCGACGTCGAGGCCGGCGAGCCGAGCGAAGTTGATGCCCTCGGCGAGCCCCTGGAGGAGACCGGCGATACAGATCTGGTTGACCATCTTGGTGAGTTGGCCGGAGCCGGCGGGCCCGAGCCGCACGCACGACCTGGCGTAGGCATCGATGACCGCCGCCGCCCGCTCGAACACCTCGGCATCGTCGCAGCCGCACATCACGGTCAACTGCCCGTTCTCGGCTCCTGCCTGGCCGCCCGACACCGGCGCGTCGACGAACCCGATGCCGCGCTCGGCGCAGACGGCGGTCAGTTCTCGGGCGAGGCCGGCGGAAGCAGTGGTGTGATCGACGAGGATCGTGCCGGCTTCCATCGCCGCGAGCGCGCCGTTCGGGCCGAGCACGACCTCGCGGACGTCGTCGTCGTTGCCGACGCACAGTGCGACGATCTCGGCACCCGCCGCAGCTTCGGCCGGGGTCGGTGCCGCCTGCTGGCCGTGCAACGCGACCCACGCCAGCGACTTGGCGGCGGTGCGGTTGTAGACGACCACGTCGTGGCCGGCCTTGGCGAGGTGTCCGGCCATCGGGGCGCCCATGACGCCCATGCCGAGGAACGCGATCGTGGTCATGGACGCCGAGTCTGGCACGCCTCGCGCGACACTGTGGCCGGTGGCAGGACAACGATCGGCGCCGTGGTGCGTCACGACGTGGAACGTGCACGGCTCCGAGGAACCCGATGTTGCGTCGTTGGCGGCGGCGATCGGCGTCGAGGCCCCCGACATCGTCGTGCTGCAGGAGATCCGCGAACACCAGGCCGACGAGCTCGCACGAGCGCTGTCGATGCGGTACTCCTGGGCGCTCAGGCACGCGCCGTACACCCGGCTGTTGCGATCACGTTCGGAGGGGATGGCGATCATGACGCCCCACGCGCTCGGCGCTCCCGGCCACACCGAGATCTCCGAGGATCAGCCGATTCGCAGCTCGAGACGGCGCATCGCCCAGTGGGCGTTGGTCGGGCGGCCCGATCGCAGCATGGTGATGATCTACAACCTGCACCTGTCGCCTCATCACGACGCCGAGGCCCGGTGGCTGGAGGCACATCGCGTGCGTGAGCTCGTGGCGTCGATCGGCGACGATCCGCGCCCGGTCGTCGCCGGCGACTTCAACGACGCCGACGAACCGATGATCGTGGCCGAGCTGCCCGGGATCGAGCACCTC